>JAGROY010000242.1 GCA_020439995.1 Verrucomicrobiia bacterium | reverse complement strand
ATGTGCATTATGAAGATAGATCCAACGTCACGAGGATGCCCGTATCGAAGCCGTTGTTCAGACTGACGATGCTGGTGATCACATCGGGCCCCGCCGCCAGTTTATCGATGCCGAGCTGAAAATCTTTCACGATGTTGGCCCGCTCAAAAGACCCGCCGGTTGCGAGTTCGAAAGGCTGTCCGCCCTGCGGCAGAATGACAAAGAGATCCGCATCCGCCCCGCCTGTGCACTCGGTATTTCGGGAGGGGTTATCAAACAGGAACACATCGTTACCGTCGTCGCCGAAAAGTTGATCCACGGTGGAGGCCTCCCCTCCACGCGCTTTCACGCCAGCACTTCCTGCGATCAGAAATCCATCGTCGCCATTCCCACCGTGAACGACGTTCCCCATCGTGTTTACAAGCATCTGAAAGCGATCGCCACCCTCGCCGCCATTCACAATGCAGTTCACTCCGTCCAGATCAAAAAGATCGTTTCCTCCGTGACCGTTCATGGTGTTCCCTGTCGGAGGCACAATGTTTCCGTTCTGATCGAAGCTGGCAATGCCGATGAAATATTGCGGATCGTTCCTGCTGCCAGGGCTTGCTTCATAAACCTGGTTTGTGCCAAAGGATTCGATGGGCTCAGCAGCCTCAAGGGAGCCGAAGTAGGCTTCGGTGTAAGCCTGAAAATCTTCTAAGTGAAAGGTCTCAATGCTGACATCGGCAGAGACTCGGGCCGTGGTGGCAATCGCAACGAATGCGGCGGCGATGGTACTGCGTCTAAAGTGCGGTTGTGCGGAGAATGGGATCATCATACATGCAATGGCGGGTTAACGTTGAATCGACCACGAAATGCCTGAACATGGGTTTCAACGGACAGGATCATTGTCTCCCCGCCAAGCGCTGCCAACTGTGCGAGTGGCGCACATGCCGATATTCCCTGTCGCAATTTCTTTCAGTAATGACTAAGGTGTTCAGGCAGTGGCAAAGGATTCACTTGATACGAGTCGTGCTGCGCTTCGCCGTGGATTGACTCGATCAACTGCAGCGGGCGTGAGCGTCCTGATACTGGCAGCAGTGCTTGGTGCCACAGGTGTGGTGTGGGCATTGCGTGCAAAATCCAGCGCCGCACTGGCGCGGGATCAACTGTGGGAGTCGCTGGTGTCGCAGGGCCGCGCTGAACGACTCAGCGGCGAAATCGGTGGCCGCACCAAGGCGCTGCACGCGATCCGTGAGGCAGCTGCGATTCGCCCCACCGAGCAGCTGAGGGATGAAGCGATCGCCTCTCTTGCCCTGTTGGATCTTGTTCCGCTTACTCAAGTTCCAACGGCTGGCGCTGGCGCAGACAGGATCGCATTTTCGCCGAATCTTGACTCCTATGCGCTCGCTGGCGAAGGGCGCCTTTCCGTCTACAAAGCGGAAGGTAATGAAAGGCTGATGGAGTTTAACAGCCTGCCATTTTATCCGGAGCGGGTTTCCTTCAGTCCAGACGGCAGATTGATTGCAGTCCATTATTTCTACGGTTCCCTGGTTGTCTGTGATACTGTATCGCAGAAGGAAGTCTGGCGAACTCAGTTGAAGGGCACCGGAGCCCCAGTCTGCGAGCTCTCATTCGATGGCACTGGAACGCTTGCTGTGAGTGCCGTAGCCGAGGGCAAATTGCTCCTTTATGAAGCCGCTACCGGGAAGGAACTGCGCCGTATCGATGCTCCTGCCGGGGCAAGAGAATGCGGCATCAGTGGCGATGGCACCCGCCTGGCGATGGCTAGCGATTCGACGGTCGTGATCGAGGAATTGGCCACCGGTGAGCGGGAGAGTTTTGCCGTTGGATCCGATGTGACATTCCTGCGTTGGCATCCGGACAATGAGCGGATCGCGGTGGGATGCTATTCCGGGCAGGTCTCAATCATCGATCCCCCCATGCGTGCGCAGCTGCCTATGAGAGAGCATGGTTCAACCGTCGACTGGTTAGCGTTCTCCGCTGACGGCAGGCACTTGATGGGAACGGGCTGGGATGGGGTTACGCGTATCTGGGATACGAACCAGGGAACCCAACGGTTGAGCACCGACCTTGGTCGGGGGCGGGGATTCGATCTGGACGGAGTGCGCCTGGCCTTTTACAGGGAGTATTCGAGCATTGGCTTCTGGAAGTTTGTCACCAGTCCCGTTTACCAGGGGTACGCGCCGCCGAGCGCCGGGAACGAAAAGCTGTTTACGGTAGAGATAAGCCCGGATAACCGCTGGCTTACTGCACAAAGTGATAATGGGAGCCACTATGTGTGGAACGTCGATTCAGGACGCCTGTCCAGTATCGTGGATCACCGCGAACTGATCGGCAGTCGCTTTACTGCAGATGGACAATCATTGTTTGGTGTTACCAGGCACAAGGACGTCCGGTTCTGGCCATTTGATTCCGATCTGGGAAAGCCGAAGATGGAAGAGGGGGATATCATTGAGGGGTTGAGCAATGGTGAATGGGGAGTCTTGAGGGTGGATGTGAGAGGCAGGAATTTCGCCACGATCTACGATTCCTCAGGGCAGGCTTTTGCGATCAGCCTGGAGCAGGACGGGGTATCGGCGAAACGGCTGCTTACAGATATCGTGCGGGAAATAGGTATTTGCAATATTACCACAAGTCTCGACCGCAAGTGGGCGGTGGGCTCGTTCTGGAAAAATCGATCGACTCTGTTGTGGGATCTTGAAGAAGGGAGGATGGTTCGAGAACTGGACGCTTTCGGTGGCGATGCGGTGTTTTTTCCTGGTGGAAAATATCTGGGGATCGGAAGTCACCAGGGGTTGGCTGTTTGGGACATTGGCAGCTGGACTGAAATCAAAAAATTTCCAAGAGTGGCGTCCTCGTCCATACCTTCTGGAGTAAAGTATTCCTTTGATGGCAGGTTTGGGGCCTACGAGAATACTCCCGTGACCACCGGATTGATCGATCTTGCAACGCTTGAACTCGCGGCAACCTTCACCAATCCAGGCCAGCCGCGCATCGGCGATACTACATTTTCTGACAACGGTGATCACCTCATCGTTTCCGCCGACGGCAAGCTTCATGCCTGGAACCTGCCAGTGCTGCGTGATGAGCTGGCTGCTCTGGGGCTCAACTTTGGCAAGCAAGAATCGCACGCGATCGCTCCCAGTGCCTTGGGGGCTTTCAGTCTTGATCCAAACAGCGCTGCGACCATCGCCGTCGCCACCATGCTCGTTGCCCTTGTCTTTGGCCTCTACACCATGCTCTACCAGCACCGGATGGTCAGAGACTTTGCGACCGTTTCACAGACACTTGAGAAGACCCAGCGGGAGCTCGCGCAGAGCGAGAAAATGAAAGCGCTGGGAACTCTCAGCGCCGGGGTGGCACACGATTTCAAAAACCTGCTTTCTGTCATTCGGTTGTCGAACGATCTCATCCGCAGAGATGCAGGCGACCGCAGCGACATCATGGAGGAGGTCGATGCGATCGCGACTGCGGTATCGCAGGGGGATCACGTCGTGCGGGCAATGCTGGGATACAGCCGGCGTAGATCGGACGGGCACACGCTTGCGACAAATGTGGGCGACGTTGTCGATGGCATCGTGGCACTGCTCGGACAACAGTTTCTCAGTGGCGTGGCATTGACCGTAGAAGTCGATAAGCGACTCCCACCGACGGTGATCCCCCAGGGAGCACTGGAGCAGATCCTTCTCAACCTCGTTGTCAATGCATCGGAGGCAATGGGAGGCCAGGGCAAATTGGCGATCGCCGTGAAGCAGGTAAAGCTGGATGACCTGGAAGCGCACCATCCCGGAGAAGAAATCGTCCTTCATCCGCAGGCGAGCCCGCTTGGGTGGATCGCGATCATTGTGGAAGACAACGGAGTCGGAATCTCGCCCGAAACCTGCACGCGCATTTTTGAGCCCTTTTTCACCACCAAGAACGTTGGCAGCGATCGTGGAACCGGATTGGGCCTGTCAACAGTCTACAAGATTTGCGCCAACAACGGCCTTGGACTTCGGCTCGGATCCGCTCCCGGATCTGGAACGCGTTTCACATTGGCGCTGCCTGTTACAGCGGAAAACGATGGTGTGCTCGACTCGCACACTGCGATTCTTTGACGATCCGACTAGTGTCCTCTAAGTAGCACGATCCCACCCCGTATCCATGGATGACACGCCAAAAGCAACGATCCTCATCATCGAGGATGACCCGGAGCAGTTGAGAACCTACGCAAAAGCACTGCGTGGTTATCGGCTCACCTGTGTCAGCACGGCGACCGCAGCGCTGGAGTATCTGAGAGCGAATGTCCCGGACCTGATCCTGCTGGACAACGTTCTCGCCGCAGGGGAAGTGGGCATCAACTTCCTGCCGTCGATCAAAGCCGTGGCCGCCCACGTTCCCGTGATCGTCATCTCCGGCACCCTCGACATCGAAGACAAACTTGCAGCGCTTCAGGGCCCGTTGTCAGCGCATTTCACTCTGGAGAAGCCGGTCGGCCTGGCGGAACTCGAGGAAACCGTAGAACGTGCACTGAGGAGTTGCGGCCTGGGTGAAACGGTCGCCGCACTCCGCTCGCTGGAACGTGCCGAGAAGATTGAGAGCAACGAGCCCGAGCGCCGGTTCACCGAGCGCCTTGCCCGGCAGCATGAACTCATCAATCGCCTGCGGGGCTCGACCGAAAAGCCCAATATCTCTGCTCTCGCCCGTGAATTCAACGTCGCCCGCAAGACTATCCACCGCGACATCCAGGACCTGGTAGCCAGAAAGCAAATCGATCCCTCAATGGGAGTCGACTGAAGTTATCTCTTAGAAATAGCCCTGTGCGCCACTCGCACACCCCTGTGCCCGGCTCGCACATGTGACGCTTGCCCCATTCGCCCTACTATCCGTAGTCGACCGCCTGCTTTGGCATTGCAGAAGGTCACCCCGGGATAACTCCACTGCAGATCCAGAAACTGATCCGGTTCTGTCAGAAGGGAGCGAATCTCATGGAACCCTTACATTGCACTATTGGATGAATTACTCACTCAGAAAAGCAGTCGTGATCTGCCTGCTGGCAGCGCCATGGCTGGCCACCGCTACCGCTCAGGCGACACCCTTTACCTATCAGGGCCAATTGAAGGACGGAGGCACGTTCGCGAACGGAGAATTTGATCTGCAATTCACCCTGTTCAGCGCTGCGCTGGGTGGAAGTGCGATCGGGGTTCCCACCACTGCTGATGATACCGCCGTGAGCGATGGCAATTTCACCGCACTCCTTGAGTTTGGGAATGCCGCATTCGACGGCAGTGAGCGCTGGCTGGAGATCGCCGTCAGGCCCGGCACCAGTAACGGTGCTTTCGTGTCCCTGAGCCCGCGCCAGCAACTCACCGCTACACCCGTGGCCCAGTTCGCCCTCAGCGGAAATCCTGGAGCACGGGGAGAAAAGGGAGATCCAGGTGCCGCTGGCCCGCAGGGCATCGCAGGTGCCCCCGGACTCAAGGGGGACAAAGGAGATACTGGGGCAACCGGACCACAAGGCATCGCAGGAGCTCAGGGGCCTAAGGGTGACAAGGGTGATGCAGGGGCCGTCGGGCCCGCTGGTCCACAGGGAACCACTGGAGCACAAGGTGCTAAGGGTGACAAAGGGGATCCGGGCCCAGCTGGGGCGACCGGACCTCAGGGGATCGCTGGCCAACCAGGACTCAAAGGCGATAAGGGGGATCCCGGGGTCAACGGGGCGGTGGGTCCGCAAGGCCCTCCCGGATCAGTGGACGCATGGTCGCTCACAGGCAATTCCGGCACCAATGCCACTGCAAATTTTATTGGGACAATGGATGACCGTCCTTTGAACTTCAGGACTAACGGGCGCCGAGCCTTGCAGCTCTCTTCTGTCGCCAATATATTCGAAGAAGGAATCTCCGTGGTCGTTCCGAGTGTCGGGAATACAGCTGTCAACTCTGTAGGTGGCGTTCTTTTTGGGGGCGGAATGTTTCGAGGGGGGCTTTGGCCCAACACTTTGAAGAACGCCGCCTTTGGCACGATTTCTGGAGGATATGAGAATGAGATTGAGACACTTGGCCAGGCGGCTTCAACGATTTCCGGTGGTTGGAACAATCACGTTCTTCGGTCGGGATTTTCGGTAATAGGGGGCGGTTCCAGCAACGGGATTGAAAACACACTTGACGGCGCAACGCTAGCGTACGGAGTAATCGCAGGAGGCTCTCAGAATTCCTTGATTGATGTAAAATGTGGAACCATACCCGGTGGTGAAGATAACTTTGTTTCCGGAGACTACGGTTTCGCAGCAGGGAGGCGAGCCAGAGCGGAGCACGCTGGTACATTTGTCTGGGGGGATTCCACAGACGAATTTTTCACATCGACTGCGGCAAATCAATTCCTCGTTCAAGCCATGGGAGGAGTCGGCATCAACACCAATGCGCCCGTCACCGCATTGACCGTCCAGACGCCCAATGGCAGAGGAATCACCCACACCAATGGTGATGTAAGACTGGAAACTTATGTCGATCACCGCGGCGGATGGCTCGGCACTTTTACCGACCACAGTCTTCACTTCTACACAAAGAATTCGTCGCCCCAAGTGACACTGACGACTGCTGGCAGCCTCGGCATTGGAACCCAGGATCCGCAGTTCAAGCTGCACGTCGATGGTTCCGCCGGAAAGCCGGGCGGCGGTTCCTGGTCGACCGCTTCGGATCGCCGACTGAAGACCGACATCAACGACCTGGAGGGTGCGCTCGATACCGTGTTGAAACTGCACCCTGTTACCTTTCGCTACAAAGACCCAGCGAGCATCAACGAACTCCCCGGTGTGCGTACCGGGATGATCGCCCAGGAAGTGGAAGAGGTCATGCCTGACTGGGTGGAGGAAAGCTCCGACGGCTACAAGCGGGTGACGTTCCGTGGCTTTGAAGCCCTCACCGTGGGCGCGGTGAGAGAACTGGATGCCAAGGTGGTGGAGCAGGAACGTTACATCTCCAAGCTGGAAGAAAAGCTGGAGCAGCAGGCGGCAGAGATGGCCGAGCTGCGCCAGTCCGTCGGCATCCTCTTCGAGAGAACCCGTTGAACCATTCCCACAAATTCAAAGGGAAGGAATCCTGTCCTATGAAATTATCTCTATCTCAGTTGATGGCCCGCAGTGCCCGGGCGACAGCGGCACTGAGCGTGTTTGCCATCATGGCAATCGCTAGTCCGCATGCCTCCGCTGTCACCATAGCCTATCAGGCTGAACTATCGTTCAATCTCGCATCGTCTATCTCAGGCCCTTACTTTGCGGTCGACGATACCTATCAGATCAATTTTACCCTCAACGAATCGGCGGTTGATTCAGATGCGTCGACGACGTTTGCGGAGTTCGCTGATGCGGTGACGCAATTCTCGCTGAAGAAAACTGGAGGCTCAGGCACCTTCGTCCCCTCGCCGACAGGCACGGTTTTCGTTCCAGCAGACGCATTCATCGATGGGATCACCAGCGATTTTTCTTTCAGCCTCGATGCCAACAGCGGATTTGGCGATATCTCTGGCACCCCGCTACAACGGATTAACTTCCATCTGGCGGATGCCGATATCTGGGGGGATGCCGGGCTTGGCCAAACGCTCCGCTCCCAGCTTGGCGAAAACAACCTCAGTCTCAAACCGCTGACGGCACCCAACACCGTGGAGCTATTCTTTGCCTCTGCCCCCGCAGCTCCAGGAGGAGTCGCTCTGTTCGACATCACCTCACTCAACGGCACCGTAATCCCTGAGCCGGACGTGATGTCGCTGGCGATCATCGGGGCAGCGTTGACCCTGCTTCGGCGTAAGCGATCGGCAGCAGTCCGAGAGCGTTCCGCCTGCACACGCCTCGGGATAGCGATCCTGGCGATCCTTTCGAGTTCCGCCTCAGCTACGCCATTCACCTATCAGGGCCAGCTCACCGATTCGGGACAATCGGCTGACGGCACCTACGATTTCCGTTTCACCCTTCACACCAGCGCATCTGGAGGAACCACGATCGGCAGCGCATTCGAGGCGAGTGGTGTCTCCGTTGCGGGTGGAAATTTCACCGTGCAACTGGATTTTGGCAATGCGGGCTTCGACGGCAGCGGACGCTGGCTGGAGATCGCGCTTCGCCCCGCGAGCAGCCCTGGTGCCTTCACGACACTCACCCCCAGACAAACCATCACTGCCGCGCCCGTCGCCCAGTTCGCCCTCGACGGCAACCGCGGCCCCGCTGGAGCAATCGGCGCACAAGGCCCGAAGGGTGACAAAGGTGATACTGGTGCCATTGGCCCACAGGGAACACCCGGTGCACAAGGCCCGAAGGGGGACAAAGGCGATACCGGTGCCACTGGCCCACAGGGAACACCCGGTGCACAAGGCCCGAAAGGGGACAAAGGCGATACCGGTGCCACTGGCCCGCAGGGAACACCTGGCGCACAAGGCCCGAAGGGTGACAAAGGCGATACCGGTGCCACTGGCCCGCAGGGAACACCCGGAGCACAAGGCCCGAAAGGGGACAAAGGCGATACCGGTGCCACTGGCCCACAGGGTCCAGCCGGGCCACAAGGTGCCAAGGGTGATCAGGGTGCTCCTGGTTCTGCGGACGCCTGGTCACGGTTGGGGAACTCGGGCACCAACCCGATCAATAATTTCATAGGAACCAACGACGCCCAACCGTTTGAGATTCGTTCCGCCGGGAGGAGAGCCCTGCAATTCGAATACGGTCAAACGCCATCGGGCGAAGGCATGAACGTTTTCATGCCTTTCCTGCAGAACACTGTCACAGATTCCATTGGAGTGGTGATGTTAGGCGGTGGGAAGCTTGGGATGCTGAACACTGCTCACTTGCCCAATAAAGTGGACACGTGTGACTTCGCGACCATTGGTGGCGGCTTAGGTAATACAATAGATCACTCCTACTACTCTACCATTGGCGGAGGGGAACTTAATACCGTGTCTTCAAGTCTGCAGAGCACCATCGCAGGCGGAAGTGAGAACCGCATTGTGGAAGGTAGCGGCGTGACTACCCAATACGCTACGATTGGCGGAGGTGTTGACAATACAATCGGCCTAAATAGCTCCGGTGCCTCCGGTGCCTCCGGTGCCACAATTCCAGGTGGATCCAAGAATTACGCTTCTGGAGAATACTCTACGATTGGTGGAGGTTCTCGAAACTCCGCCTCTGGAGCATACTCTACGATTGGTGGAGGTTCTCAAAATTACGCCGGTGGAAACTACATCACGGTTCCAGGTGGGGCCAACAATGCCGCCTCTGGAGAATACTCTACGATTGGTGGAGGTTCTGAAAATCGGGCGAGTGGAAATTATGCCGCGATTCCAGGTGGGTACTTCAACTTTGCCAGTGGGAAATATTCTCTGGCAGCTGGACAAAGGGCAGACGCGCACCACGATGGCACGTTCGTGTGGGCGGATTCACAAGAGCTCGGCTTTCAATCGACCAAAGCCGATCAATTTCTGATCCGCGCAAACAATGGGGTAGGCATCAACACCAGCGCGCCCGTCACCGCATTGACCGTCCAGACGCTCAATGGCAGAGGGATTACCCACACCAATGGTGATGTAAGACTGGAAACTTATGTCGACAACCGCGGCGGATGGCTCGGCACGTTCACCGACCACAATCTAAACTTTTACACAAAGAACTCGTCGCCCCAGGTGACACTGACGACTGCTGGCAGCTTAGGCATTGGCACCCAGACTCCGGAGTTCAAACTCCACGTCAACGGTTCCGCGGGAAAGCCAGGCGGCGGTTCCTGGTCGACCGCTTCGGATCGCCGACTGAAGACCGACATCAACGACCTGGAGGGCGCTCTCGATACGGTGTTGAAACTGCACCCGGTCACCTTTCGCTACAAAGACCCAGAGAGCATCAACGAACTCCCCGGTGTGCGCACCGGCATGATCGCCCAGGAAGTGGAAGAGGTGATGCCCGACTGGGTGGAGGAAAGCTCAGACGGCTACAAGCGGGTGACGTTTCGGGGTTTCGAGGCGTTGACTACGGGTGCCTTCAAGGAACTGCACGAGGACAACGAAGCGCAGGAGGTCGAAATTTCGGTTCTCAAAAAGCAGCTGAAGCAGCAGGCGACTGAAATCACTGAACTCCGCAAGATGATCGAATCCCTAAGCAATCAGGGAGTCGCTACCTCCGCAAAATCACTATGAAGACGCACACTAAACTCATCACCACGGCTGCAATCTGCATCCTCGGAATGGCGGCCGGAAATACTTCTCAGGCGCAGCAGTATGCCATCGAAAAGTACACCATCGACTCCGGCGGCGGCACCAGCAGCGGCGGCACTTACTCCGTGACTGGCACCATCGGTCAGCCGGATGCATCTGGCGTTTCAAGTTCAGGCAAGTACACCGTGTCCGGTGGCTATTGGGGAGGCCTTCTAACAATCATACCCACGACCGGCGCTCCCGAACTCACCATCACACCATCCGGAAAAACTTCTGTGAAGCTCACCTGGAAGGATCCAGACGATGCATGGGTGCTGAGCACGACGAGTTCACTCAAGACAGGCGACTGGAAGGCATCCACTTTTCCAATGACTCAGAACGGAGCGAAGCGCTCCGCAACGGTGGCCCTGCCTGCCTCCCCGACCTTCTTCCGGCTGCAAAAGCGATGACACCGATGATACCATGAGCAGCGAGTCAAACCATCCATCGTCAGAGCAGCGCTCAGGTTCGCCGATCGGTCGCCTTTTACCGCAGCCGCGCCCGGCCCGGCAGAAAGGCGCGGCGGATCTACCCAGTGACCCAAAGCGGCCGGCAAGTCCCGACTTTGCAGGAGAGCAGGCAGTTCAGCTCATCGCTGAGTGCCTCAGAAAGATCGCGCTCCAGCAATCGCAAACGGCTTCCGATGACCGTCCACGCGAGGGTGCGCGAACATGCCGCATGCGGCCAGAGCGTGAGCCAGTTCTGGTGCCACTGGAGTCAGTGCGCCGGATCAAGAGCTGGGAGGCAGAGGCGGCGATCGAACGCGACCATGGCGGCATCTTCGCAGCGGCTGGCATACTCGGATGTCTGGCGCTCATGATCGCCGGGATCTATATCAATGTCCTCGCCAACGATGCCGGCGCAGCAGTCGCGGCAACCGAATCGAGCAACCGTTCCGGTTCAGTAGTTTCGGAAATGGCTGGCAATGCCTCGCTCGATCCGGGCGAATCCATCGCTGAGGTGGTGCGCGCTTTTTGCGCCACATCTGAGATCGAGGAGAAGTCGCGATTCGTGCAAAGCGGTGCCGAGTTGGTGCCCGTCATGCGGGCCTACTATGCAAAACGGACTCCCGAGCTGCAGGTAAGCCACATTGGCAACCGCTATGGTGTGGCGAACGTCGGCGGACGCCAGTTGTTCATGGGCGACGGCTTCTATGTGAATGGCAAATCGTTTACTTACGTGGTCGAACGCAGGAATGGGGAATACCTGCTCGACTGGAAAGCACTGGTCGGCTACTGCGAGACCGACTGGATCGACTTTCTCGAGCAGCAACCCGATACGCCACGCACCTTCCGCGTTCTCGCCTCCTCCAGCGACTACTACAACTTCGATTATGCTGACGAGGATGCGGAACTATGCCTCAAGCTCTACGACCGCGAAAACCGCCGCACCTGCTACGGCTATGTCTGGCGAAACTCCCAGGCCGGGATGCGCCTGACCAGCCACTTCTCAAAACTGGAGGCGCTGGGAATCGAAGAAAGCAAGGTCACTGTGAGCCTTGCATTTGAACCCGGAAAGAACCAGCGCGGCGACCAGTTACGCATCTGTGATTTTCATCACGCGCAATGGATCGACGACGAAATGAAAGAAACAAAGATATGAAGATTAAAGGATCAATGTATGGTTTTCGGAGTGCGGTTGCAGCGCTCTGTGCGTTATCGATTGCGTCTACAGCATCCGCAGTAGTCCTGCAGTTTACTGGAGAACTTCGGGTCGACGACATCGCATTCGTTGGCCCCATTCCGTCATTTTCGATTGGAGACACCTTCGATTTCACCATGTCGCTTGAGGACAGCGCCCTTACGGCGGACGTCAATCCTAACGCTGACACCGGCACCTTCAGTGATGCACTCATCGCGTTCTCGATGACCCGCGATGGCGGCAACACAGGGAACTGGGATCCGGCTCCTGCTACTTTCGCCCAGTTCACCAGCGCGCCATTCACCGGAACGTTTTTCACCGGGGACACCTTCCGCGATACCTTCAGCTTCAACCTTGTTCCGAATGCAAATGCCGCCACCAACACAGTGAACCTTGGATCGTTCGATTTTTTCGACTTCGAGCTCGGTGACTCGACTGCGACGGCGATCCTGGACACAGGAGCGGGACAACTGTTCTCGCAACAACTCGCAGCGGGCGGCGGTCAACTGCGCCTGCAGGATTTCGACCAGCCAAGCGCAACTCTGGCATTCAATTCCGGAATGATCTCCCTGAATGTGACGCAGTTGAATCAAGTGCCCGAGCCTACGGCGGGCATGCTCTTTTGTCTGGGTCTAGGTGCTGCGCTGCTCGCAAGGCGACGAGAAGCAGTATACCCGGCCCTTGAGCACTCTGCCAACGATCACTAATCCTGATCGGCAGTAAGCGGAATCACCTCGTCCAGCCCAGTCGGCGCTGTGCCGAGCACATAGATGTCGAGCACTGCCTTCACTCTGGCCAGGCATTCGCGGACTCGGGAACCTGCAGAGTAATGGTAGCCGACCTCGCGGGAGGCGAGAGCTGCGATCTTGAGGCCTTGCTTTCGCCCGAGGAAGACAGCGCGGGGAACATGGAAGCCATCGGAAATCACTACGAATGTGTTCTTGTAAGGAAACTGCTGCTTCGCACGGGCCACGGAATCGAGCGTGCGCAGCCCCTTCCCATCTTCCGCGATGGCTCCGGGCGGCACGCCGAGTTTTTCCAATGCTTCGCGCATGTCTTTTGGCTCGTTGTAGTAAGGCTTGTCGAAATAGCCGCTCACCAGCAGAATCCCCACTTTGTTGCTGTGATAGAGGGCGGCTGCCGCGGCCATTCGATTGTCAAAATGCGGGTTGGCCTCTCCCTCGACCATGCGGGACGTGCCGAGCACGATTCCAACATCGCTGTACTCAAGATCGTCTACCGATTCCTTGATGAAACGTGAGGTCGACACGGTGATCCACACATTGCACCCGACAAAAAAGATCACCCCAAGCGCCAACACGCCTCCCAGGCCGAAGGCGATCCATCTACGGCGGGAAAAGCGAGCTGCTGGGGACTTGGTGGAGGAGGGCTCGGTCATGTGAAAACACTGCCGTTCTCAATGCTGCGGGACAGGTACTGTTCGCGAGGATAGAAGCTGATTCTCCGAAATGCAACGTTTGCTTCTCTGCGAGTGGGTGGCAAGAGTGCGGTATCAATGAAGACCGTCTTTAGAGTTTTTGCCTACGTCCGCCACTATCGCCTGCTGGCGGTAGCCACACTTTTCTGCGCAATTGCCGGCACATCCATGGTGATCGTGTTCCCAAAGGTGACCCAGATTATCCTCGATGATGTCATCCCGAACAAAGAAGGCGATCGGCTGCTGCCGCTGGTAGCGATCGCACTGGCGGCCTACTTTGCCCGCGACTTCCTCAACTCCGCGCGGATTTTCCTGAATAATACTTTTGAGCAAAAAGTGATCTACGACATTCGCAGCGACTTGTATGGGCGCATCCAGAGGCTGCCGCTGCGCTGGTTCGATGACCGCCACAGTGGCGAAGTCATGACCCGGGTGGCCGAAGATGTGACTTCCATGGAACGGGTGCTGATCGATGGCATCGAGCAGGGCGCGGTCGCCGTCCTGCAGATCTGCATCGTTGGAGCGGTGATGTTCATGACCAACGTGAAGCTGGCGTGGATCGTCATGATTCCCATTCCTTTTCTCGCCACGGGTGCTTACCTCTACACTCGGTCAGCAAGGAGCCGCTACAAGCTGACGCGCGAGGCCACGGGCGAACTGAACTCGCTGGTGGTGGATAACATTTCTGGCATCCGGCAGATCAAGGCATACGCGATGGAATCCGAGGAGCTGGCAAGATTCAACGGTGCCAGCGGCAAGGTGCGCACGGCTACTTTGAAAGTCATGCGCGCGTGGGCGATCTACAATCCCAGCATGAGTTTTCTGAATGCCGTGGGTTTCATTCTGGTGATCGGTTATGGCGGCCAGGCATGTCTGGCGGGGGAGCTGCTTCCGGGAGAACTGACAGCATTCATCCTGCTGCTCACCCTTTTCTACGAGCCGGTAACCCGGCTGCATCAGTTGAATCAGTTGATACAATCGGGACGCGCAGCTGCCGACCGAGTGTTCGAAATTCTGGATGCCGACGAGGAACAGAACATGGGCACGGGTGCGAAGCTGGAGTTGCGCGGTGGACACGTAGTTTATGAGAATGTGAGCTTCGGTTACTCGGAGAAATCAGCCACTCTGGACAGCGTCTCACTGGAAGCCAAACCCGGCGAAACCATTGCCCTGGTAGGCCCCACCGGCGCGGGCAAGTCGACTGTGATCAATTTGCTGACACGCTTCTACGAATACGACGCTGGCCAGATCACCATCGATGGTCAGCCGGTCCATACATTGGAAAAATCCGCACTGCGGTCGGCGATCGGCTATGTCACCCAGGAGAGTTTCATGTTCGATGGCACGGTGCGCGAGAATTTGTGCATCGCCTGCCGCGATGCCAGCGACGACCGCCTGTGGGAAGCGCTGCGCATTGCCAATGCAGGTGATTTTGTCGACCGCATGCCGGATAAGCTGGAGACCCGAGTGGGCGAGCGCGGCGTGAAGCTCAGCGTCGGCGAGAAGCAAAGGATCTCGATCGCGCGTGCTCTGCTGCGGAATCCACCGATTCTTCTTCTCGACGAGGCCACCGCAAGCGTCGACACCGAAACCGAACGCCTGATTCAGCAAGCCCTCGAACGCCTGATGGTGAATCGCACCAGCTTTGTCATCGCCCACCGTCTCTCCACCGTGCGCAATGCCGACCGCATCTTTGTCCTGGAGCGGGGACGCGTGACCGAGCAGGGCACGCATGAGGAACTGCTCGCCCGCGGCGGCCTCTACGCTGAGCTGTGTAGAACCTCGTTTCTGGAAATCGAGGAAGGATCGGTGGTGTAGCTTGAAAGCTCCAGGTTGTCTCGTGTTTGAGATCGGTAGGCACGCCACCTAGTCTGCCCGTCCAATCGGTGCCCGCTAACGGGCAAGAAACACATAGTGGATGGTAGATTTGTCTTGTAAGGTGGTCGGATTCCACCTCCTGGGATGGAACGCCGACTATGCATTCTGAAACACCTGCCGCATTGAAGTCTGTAGAGAGTCGGAGCACCTTCTCTGTCCGGCTGAAGTTACTGATCTACTGCGCTCTAAGCATTCTCTGCTCGGCTGGGAATTCCATAGCAGATGTGCAATTCAACTGGGCAGTGATCGGCAAACCAGGAGCAATGGGTGTGAATTACACCTATCGCATGTCCAAGTATGAAGTCACTCAAGAGCAATACGCTGAGTTCCTCAATGCGATTGCCGCTGATGATACTTACAATCTTTACAGTGGAGGCGGAATCACCCGAACCGGTTCGCCGGGTTCCTATTCTTACACTGTCCAGGACGGCTTTAACGCCAAGCCGATGGAGAGGCTCAACTGGTTTGACGCAGCGCGATTCGCCAATTGGCTGCACAACGGACAGCCTGCGGGGGCGCAGGATTGGGACACCACGGAGTATGGCGCCTACGATATGCACATACCGAGTGAGGATCCCGAGAAACCGTATGAGGATCCGGTGAGGCTTCCCGGAGCAAGATTCTTTCTGCCGAGCGAGCGAGAGTGGAGTAAGGCAGCATATTATGATCCGCGAGATACCTCGGAAGGGGGACCGCCGGGGGACGTGCACGGGTGGGGCTATCCTACCATGAGCAACGATCCTCCGATCGCAGAGTTGCCCCCGGGAGGAACCAACAGCGCGAACTATGCCGAACAGGTCGGAGCGATTACCGACGTTGGTGCCTACACCAGCACGATGAGCTACTATGGACTCTTTGACATGATCGGGAATGCCAGGGAGTGGAATGAAGGAATCTACTCAAGTGGTGGTGGTGGCCAAGCTGTCAATTTTGTTTCAGTCCGTGGCATTTCTGGCGGAGCGTGGTTTAGCTCATTGCTGTTCATTGAACGGATCTATAGCTTGGGGGCGGATCTCAGGCTGGCGGGACTTCGCATCGCAACCACTGCTGAGCCTCAGTTGACTATGAACTGGATCACGGTAGGCGATCCTGGCAATGGCGATGACCCTGCCGATGGCGATCAACTTTCTGCAGGTGTCCAGAACTTTGGAGCAGTCGACTATATCTACAGAATTGGCCAGGAAGAGGTGACCAATGGTCAATATGCCTCGTTTCTGAATGCGATCGATCCCGAAGGAACGAATCTCCACCATACCTACAGCGACTTAATGGCAGGCGATGAGCAGGGTGGCATTCTGTTCGAACCTACGCATGCGACCGGGTTGAAGTATGTGGTTAAATCCAACAGGGGGAATATGCCGGTCAATTTTGTCAGCTGGTTTTCTGCGGCGCGGTTTGCTAACTGGATGAACAATGGCCAGGGAACGGTAGATACTGAAACCGGTGCTTATGAAATGTCGATGCCTTTGCCGGTCCGTCTTGAAGGGGCAAAGGTATTCCTTCCGAGTGAAGCCGAGTGGTACAAGGCGGCCTACTACGATCCGCGATCTTCATCAGCAGGAGGCCCACCTGACGACGACAACTATTGGGCATTCCCGACTCAGAGTGACGCCGAACCGTTCGCAGAACGCGCTCCAGGCGGAGTCAGCAGCGCGAATCTAGCCGCAGTGGGTGGGGGACTCGTTGAGCGTGGCGCTTACGAACAGACAACAAGTTACTATGGTGTGTTTGACCTTGCCGGGAATGTCTGGGAGTGGAACGAGGCGATTGTCGACGGCGCATTTGGTGAAGAAGTCCGTAGCGTTCGCGGCGGTGGGTGGGGCAATTTACCAGGCGATTCGGGGGCGGCAATCAGACCGGATACGGGGCCCTCTCTGGTTCGTGACAGCATTGGGTTTCGAGTGGCTTCCGCCGTTCCAGTTCTCGATCCTTTGCCTGGTGACATGAATGACGATGGTGCCGTCAACACATCCGACATCGAGGCATTCGTTCTAGCGTTGATTGGTCCGGAAATGTTTACGGAGCAGACGGGGCTCGACTCGCTCATCGGAGATATCAATCAGGATGGAGTATTGAACGCATCTGATATTGATCCATTTGTCGACATCCTTGCCAATGGTTCGCTTGAGATCGCAGCTGAGGCATCCAACATGATCAGCCAATTGCTTGCGATCGAGGCCCCGTTCCGCATCCTTCACGTGGCTCAGCTTTCCAATGAAATCGAGATTGCCTGGGCGAGCGTTCCCGGGAGAGGCTACATGGTCGAGTTTTCGGAAGACCTTGCCCAGGCCTGGTGGACACCTCTGAACACCATTGCCATTGTCGCCACCGAGACATCCACTCTCTTCAGGTTTTCCCCGGTAGACACGAAGGTCGGCTATTATCGTGTTACAGAACGGAACCCATAAATAAGAAGGCCTTCCCAATGGTTGGGAGCGCCCGTTTCCTTCACGCCAGAAGGTCCCTTAGCACCTTGCCGTGGACATTCGTCAGTCGCCGTTCGATGCCGTTGTGGTAGTAGGTGAGGCGCTCGTGATCAATTCCTAACAGATGTAAAACTGTGGCGTGGAAGTCATGCCAGGGCACGGGATTCTCGACGGACTTGTAGCCGACATCGTCGGTGGCTCCGTAGGAGATGCCGGGTTGAAGTCCAGCGCCGGCCATCCAGACTGTGAAGCCAGTTTGATTGTGATCGCGTCCTGTGCCGACCTTATCCGCGGCGGACTGGGTAAACGGCGTGCGGCCGAACTCTGAAGTGAAAAGGATAAGCGTGTCGTCAAGCATGCCGCGCTGGCGGAGATCCTTGATGAGAGCGGCAACGGGCTGATCGATGCGACCGGCCTCGCGGCTGTGGTTGCGCTTCATGTCTTCGTGGCCGTCCCAATTGATGCGGGGCGAGCCAAACGATCCACCGGAGAACAGTTGCACGTGCCTCACGCCGCGTTCCAGCATCCGGCGCGCCAACAGGCAACTGCGGCCAAAGTCTCGCGTCTCCTCGCGATTCAGGCCGTAGCTTTCGCGTGTTGCATTAGACTCGCCGCTTACGTTGGTCACCTCAGGCACGGCGAGTTGCATTTGTGCGGCAAGTTCGTAACTGGTGATACGCGCGGCAAAGGCGTCCTCGAAACCGTGGGCTTCGAGGTGCCTCCTGTTCATTTGCTCCAGCAGAGAGCGGCTGTCCGTTTCCACGTCCTGCGCGATCCTGCGGGCCGGGAACAAATTGCTGATCGCATTGCCCTCGCCTCCGTCCGTTCGAAAGGGAACGCCCTGATGCCGCGCTGGCAGGAAGCCGTTGCTCCAGTTGCTGGTCGATCCAGCGGGCATGCCTCGCGAATCTGGCAGCACGACGTAAGTGGGCAATTGATCTGTCGCATTGCCCAGACCGTAGGAAACCCATGAGCCCATGACAGGAAAGCCATTCAGACGGAAGCCGCTGCTTTCCTGAAAAGTCGCAGGCGTGTGGCTGGACGACTCAGCGATCATCGAGTTGATTACCGTCAGTTCGTCGGCCACGGTGGCAATGTTAGGAAAGAGATCGGAGATCCAAAGTCCACTGCTCCCGTGCTGTTTAAAATTCCAGTCAGGCTGGCGCAGCAGCCCCACACTGCCGAAGAACACATCCGGGCGCTCGTCGGCTTCCAGAGACTTTCCATGCAGCCGGTACAGTTCAGGTTTATAGTCGAAGGAGTCGACCTGGCTGAGCCCACCACAGAGGCAAATGTGGATGACTCTGGATGCCGTCGGTTTAAAATGGGTCGCTCTGGCATCCGGCGATGCAATGCCATCGCGCATCAACAGTGAGCCTACAGCAGCACCACCGAGGCCGCATTTGACCCAATGCAGGAATTCACGGCGATCCATCGTTTTCTGGGGCATGTTAGGTTCAGTGGACATGGACAAATTCATTGGAATTGAAGATCACCCGGCAAAAGGCGGGCAGCCCGTGTTTTTCGACAAATGCCCGCGAGGCTCTCAGCTCGTCCGGCCCGGGATTTCTTCCGTAGGCGGTCTGGTAGGCGTTGGCGACTTGCACCGATCCATTCGCGGGTTCGGCGGCCTGCACTCGCCTGGCGAATTGATCTGCCATCCGCAGGACAAAGGAATCGTTCATCAATGCCAGCGCTCCCAGTGGAGTGGTAGTGACACTGCGAACGGGGGCGGTAGCCGATGGATCGGGGCAATCGAAAGTGGCAAGTACAGGGTGGACACTGCCGCGCGCCCACGTTCGGTAGATGCTGCGGCGATTGAACTCCGGGCCTTCGGGATCGATGGCATCGTAGACCCAGCTTCCCTTGTGCATGTACATGTTGAAGTCGCGGAACCCGGGGCCGCCAGCGGCAGGATTTAGCTGGCCGGCGACTTTCAAGATCGAATCACGCAGCACCTCCGCCTCCAGCCGCGATGGACGATAGCGCCAGAGCAGCGTGTTGTCAGCGTCGACTGCCAGGGCAGCTTGATTCACTTGCGACGATTGCTGATAGGTCGCGGACTGAACGATCAATCGATGCATCGCTTTTAAACTCCAGCCAGACTCGCGAAATTCCACTGCCAGCCATTCGAGCAGTTCAGGATGCGACGGCAGGCCGCCGCTGTAGCCAAAATCATTGGGCGTCTTCACCAGCCCCTGGCCAAAGTGATAGTGCCACAGGCGATTGACCATTACCCGGGCGAGCAACGGATTGTCCGGCTGCGTCATCCATTCGGCCAACTTCTTACGCCGCTGGCCTTCCGGTGCGTCGCTGGCAATCCCGAAGTCCGGATCGATGCCTCGCAGCGCCGCGACCCCTCCAGGTGCGACCGGCTCCACAGGCTCGAACGGGCTGCCCCGCTTCAGCAAGTGCACCACTGGCGCATCCTGAGGAGTGACCGCATAGGCAACGCGCTCGTCCTTTCCCAGCTTGCGATCACCGCGGTGCACCCCGGCCAGGGCCGACGCCATCTGGAAGTATTCCTTCTGCGGGATCGGGTCAAATTTGTGATCATGACAACGCGCGCAATTCATGGTCAGGCCGAGAAATGTTTGACTGACCGTGCCGACCAGATCTTCCATCTCGTCCTCGCGCATGATCCGGCGCATCTTGTCTCCCTGCGGCTGCAGGCCATCGAATGCACCGCACACCAGAAACCCGGTCGCTGTGACAGCATCCGCATCGTCCGGCTCTAACACATCACCCGCGATCTGCAGCCTGACGAAGCGGTCGTACGGCATGTTATCGTTCAGCGCATGGATCACCCAGTCCCGGTACGGCCAGGCATTTTCCCGCAGTTGGTCGTATTCAAAACCATTGCTTTCGCCGAACCGCGCCACATCCAGCCAGTGCCGCGCCCAGCGTTCGCCATACTGGCTGGAGCCCAGCAGTGCATCGATCGCGCCGGGAATATCGCCCATGGCACGCTTCAGCTCGTCCGCATCCGGGGGCAGGCCGATCAGATCAAAGTACAACCGCCGGGACAGCGTCCGCGCATCCGCCGGTGGCGACGGCGAAAGCTGTTTCGCCTCCAGCTTCGCAAGGATGAAACGATCGATCGGATTCTTCACCCAGGTTGCATCCGACACCTCAGGAAGCGGCGGACGTGTTAGTGGTTGCAACGACCACCAGTCATCGCCCGCCCTGCCAGCAGCATCTTCGCCATGAGCAACCGTAATCCATGCCAGGCTACCAGCGGCAAACACAGCAAATCTGCGAGCAAGCGAATCGAAAGAACTCATCGCAGGATATTGAACCCTGCCGTGGCCAGGGTGTCGACCAAAAGTACTCAAAGTAGCATGAGCTCAGCTCAATTCCCGCACAGCCTCCGAATTTTCGATTCTTAAAAAACCTTTCAGTTTTCTGTCGGATTCAGTCCGCCCAGCGGGGACTATAGCGTGACAACTGATGATGCACGCCCACCGACTTCTCCAATCCTATGTTCAAGAAGGCTCGCAGGAGGCTTTTCAAGAAATCGTCGTCGGGCACCTTGGCCTTGTCTACGGCGTGGCGCTTCGATGCCTGAACGGTGACGCCGCTCTCGCCGAAGATGCCTGCCAGCTTGTCTTCCAGAGCCTCGCCCAGAAGGCCCGTTCCCTCCCACCCGACACCATCATGACTGGCTGGCTCTACCGACACGCTTACCACACCGCTTCACGAATGGCGCGGGCAGAAAAGAGACGGCACCTCCGCGAGAAACGCGCCGCAGCCGACCTCGCAACCACAGGAAACGAAGGCCCGGATTCCACGGACGCAGCAGAGCAGGCTGCCGCAAAACTTCTGGCTTGTCTGCCCACCCAGGATCGTGCGGCGTTACTGCTTAGATTCTACGAAGATCGAAGCTTCCGTGAGATTGGAGAAACGCTCGGTGTTTCGGAAGACGCAGCACAGAAGCGAGTGGCACGCGCCATCGAGAAACTGCGAAGCAAGCTGACGAAAGTGGGCACCGGCAGCGCGACGTCCGCCCTTACCGCCTACCTCACCAGCATTGGAGCCACCCAGGTTCCCACGACCCTGGCTTCGCGAATCCTCGCAAGTGCGGCAGGCGGTGCCGCGACCACCAGTGGCCTCACCGCACTGGCCACCATTGCAACCACATTGTTCACCATGAAAACCAAAGCCATTCTAATCGCTGCCGCCGTCATCGCGGTCTCCGCTCCAATCGTGCTCACCGTGCGATCGAAACCAGACGACGTTGCTCCACAAGCGGTGAGTTCCCCGGACCCTGCGATTCCCTTGCCAATGCCTCCAGCAATCCCGCCCGGAAATACCCAGGCCGAGATCTGGGATCGAATCAAAAAAGATCCTGAGAGGTTGGGTGAAATAATCCGGCAGACCAGATCTGGTACAAACCAGGTACTAGCTGTCATGCAAGAGGTTTACCGTTCGAAAATAATGGCATGGCAGGAAAAGCAGAAAGTGTTCAGCGATCCCACAACGAGCGAGACAGACCGAGAACTCACCCTGGAACTGGCGCGCAATCTTGCGTTCCAAGCAAAAGAAGAGGAACGGATCATTAGCGACTTACGCCAGCGTGTGGAACACTACTTGCTGCGTATGGAATTCGTCCGGAAGGGAGACAGCGGTAGCTTGCTGCTAGGCAGTTTAATTAACAACCAAACCGGGAAACGCGCCTGGAGATTTTTCGAAACCCCTAATGACAGGCCAAAGAGTCCTGAAGACGAAGCTGACCAAACGTATTCCGAACTTTCACGTTCTCTGAATAGAGGTGACGTTGAGTCAGCCAAAGCCGTTGGGGCAAAAATGATCGAACTGGCTCCGGACAGTCCCACTGGTTACATTGGATCTGTCCAGACGCTGATTCGCGCGGGAGAATTGGAACGCGCTGCAGAGGCGCTCGCGCTCAGTTTGGAAAAATTTCCAACTGTCCCCGAGCTCCGCTATACATCTGGTCAAATCGCTTTCCTATCCGGGGATTACGCGAAGGCACAAGGGATTTTCGAGGGAGTAGCGAGAGAACTCAATCTGGGGACACGTAGGCTCACCCAACTGGGATATGATTCCCGCTTCAGTGGCCTATTAAACGACGAACCAGACATCCCCGATCTGCTTCTCCGTGACCTTGCAGACATTCCGCCGGTCGAATACATGCATTTCGAGAAGCGCCTGGCGCAGGAGTTTGGGGATCCAATCGTGGTAGATGCATGGGACGCAGCGATCCGCGATTTTGGATCCCTTCAAGCCCCGGAACCGAAAACGGATGGCACCGATGGGAAACTCGATGGCAAACTCATGATTGATACAAAGTAGCTTGAGCTCAATTCCCACCCCAAGGGCAGAGTAAAGCCGCTGAAGGAGAACATCGGGCAAAAAATTGTTGCCCATAGAAAACCGTTGGTTTCAACAATTGGTTATTTGGATGTTCAGTTCTATCAATTTCGTTGTGCCTCTGTTCGATCGAGACTTTGCACGTGCCCTGCTGTTTTTCTGAATTCTCTCGTGGCGATTACCTACTGCTCCGTGACTCTGTAGTGGAAGTGAGTCGTTCCGTCGGCTAAAAGGGAGAGTGAAGCGAAGGATGTCCGCACTTTGCCAAAGTGCGAATGAGAGTTTCCATGTATCGGCAGAGATGTTAGGAGTTTCTCATGACCCCGCTCTTTCGTTCCATGAGATCTGGTGCCGCTCAAGTAGCGGCCCTGACGTTGCTGGCTGCCTGTGGCGGCGGGTCGAAGGATGAATCTGCCGTTCGAAAGTCGACGGGGCCTGACGAGTTGCTGAAGGTGCGCGCTACCCCTGTTGAGCGCACGGAACGGCCATCGACCTATGGCGAGGAAGGTTTCGGCACTGAGACCTCTGAGATTGAAATCGCACCGACTGCTGAGCTGGCGGCGGCGGATCGCGAGGCGGCGAAGCTGCATCCGGATGTCGACGGCTGGGACTCGGAACGACTCAGCGCGCTGGCTTCCGACCGTCTCAAGGAGCTGGCGCAACCGCTCGCAGACATCGACTATAGCGCATTGCTGGCAGGTGAATTCACCTCGACGGGGCTGGTGCCGTCAAATGTGGAGGTAAGCACGCTGGCTGGAGACATCCAGATGATCGAAGGCGTCGCCTTTGAGCCCGAAGGCAGGCCGCTGGCCGAAGAATGGAAGCAACTGCGCGACCGGGCTGGTGATGGCAACGAAGCAGCCAGCACGGTGCATTTCAAAACCATCGGAGTCGACCTGACGAACCCGGACGGCAGCACTTTCACCACTACTGTTCTGGTGGATTTTGGGAATGCAGCGGCCGATGGCGCGGTCTCGCAGATCGACGCATCGTGGCTGTGCAGCTGGGTCAGCAACAAGGAAGACGGCACGGTTTTCCTCCAGGGGATCGAAGTCGAACGTTACCGGGAACTGCACGCTCCGGCTCCTTTATTCACGGATGCGACGCGCAGTGCCTTCAAAAAGGCGCCGTCGTTCGTTGAGCAAATGATGCACGGCACCAGCTACTGGGCCGAGCGCCTGACGCGGGTGGATGACATGCAGCTGACCGGACATCAAGGCATCGCTGTCGGCGATGTCAATGGCGACGGGCTCGAGGACATCTATGCGTGCGATGGCGGTGCATTGCCGAATCGGCTTTACGTGCAGGAGGCTGACGGGACGTTGAGCGACCGCTCGGCTGCGGCGGGAGTGGACTTTCTGGAGGATTCCCGCAGCGCGTTGATCGTGGATATGGACAATGACGGCGATCAGGATCTGGTGGTCGGCACCGTGGCGCTCGTCCTCTTTGCGGAGAATGATGGCACGGGAAAATTTTCCCTCAAAGGAGGGCATCCGGGATCACCCGGACCGTATTCGATGGCGGCAGCCGACTATGACAATGACGGCGATCTGGACATCTACGTCACCGCGTATGGCAGGGGGCGTGACGCTGCTTCCGGTGCACAGGGATTCGAAGCGACATCGCCGATTCCTTACAATGATGCTAACAACGGCGGCCGCAACATTCTCCTGGCAAACCACGGCAAGTTTCGATTTGCCGATGTCACGGAGGCCGCCGGGCTGGATGAAAACAATTCCCGCTGGTCGTTTGCGGCTGCCTGGGAAGACTACGATCAGGATGGCGATGCCGATCTCTATGTGGTCAACGATTTCGGACGCAATTGCCTCTACCGGAACGATGGAGGAAAGTTCCGCGACATCGCGGCGGAAGCCGGTGTGGAAGACATGGCGGGTGGCATGTCGGCTGCGTGGGGCGATGCCAATGGCGACGGCAAGATGGACATCTACGTGGGCAATATGTATTCCGCAGCGGGGAACCGGGTCACTTATCAGCGTAAGTTTGATGCCTCGCGCAAGGCGGCGGATACCCCGGCGATGCAACGCATGGCTCGCGGTAACAGCCTTTTCGAACAGGAAGAGGAAGGCAGCTTTGCGGATGCCAGCGACATGGCGGAGGTGACCATGGGCCGGTGGGCGTGGAGTTCCGGCTTTGCCGATCTGAACAATGACGGCTGGGAGGATCTGGTCGTGGCCAATGGCTATCTGTCGAATCCAAAGACCGACGACTTGTGAAGTTTCTACTGGCGACAGGTCGTGTCGCCATCGCCTGTGAATGATAAGGATCGAAGCGGTGTCGAGCAATACAGCGCTGCCTGGCAGGCCATCATGGATCTGGTGCGCAAGGGTTCGTCCTGGAGTGGCTACGAGCGCAATTGCTGTTTCCTCAATACCGGTGGCCCCTTCGCCGATGCGTCCTACTTGAGCGGATTGAATTTCCCCGACGACGGCAGGGGAGTGGCGGTGACCGATTGGGATCAGGACGGCGACCTGGATCTCTGGTTCCGCAATCGCACGGCACCGCGACTGCGGCTGATGCTGAACCAGTCGGCATCCGGTGAAAATGCGAGCGGCTCAGTCGCGTTTCATCTGACTGGCAAGTCGTGCAATCGCGATGCGATTGGCGCAGTGGTAGAGCTGGAAGTGAAAGACCAGGAACACCGTTTTGTGCGATCGGTCAGGGCTGGTGAAATGTTTCTCTCGCAATCCAGCAAGTGGGTTCACTTTGGCGTTCCAGAGGGGGCAATGATCGATAAGGTAAACGTCCTCTGGCCTGGAGGAGAGCGCAGCAGTTACACTGGAATCGAAGCCGGGAAGCGCTACCAGCTGGAGCAGGGGACTGCCAACGCCACGCTGGTGCCAGCCAGGCAATTCGGTGCGCTCGCCCTCAAAGCAGCGCCTCTCGCCACGCAAGTGACCTCAACTGCGGCGGCGGCCATTGTCCTCCCCGCACCGGTTCCGGTTCCGATACACACTTACATTGATCCAACTGGCAGTGAGATCGACCTTGGGCATACCGACAAACCCCGGCTATTGATCCTTTGGTCAGCTGGCTGCCCGCACTGCAAGCTGGAACTCACGCAGCTGGCAAAGTCACCGCCTGCAGGAGTCGAACTGCTTGCCCTGTGTGTCGATGACAACACGGTTGAGGCGCGCGATGCTGCAAAAGTGCTGGTGGCGCAGACCCGCTTCCCGGGCACGTGGGGAATGATCACTGCGGCTGCTCTTGAACAAGTGCAGGTCGTTCAGGGGGCGCTCTTTGACAAGACGCCTGACTTCGCAGTGCCGCTGTCGCTGTTGCTGCGACCGGGGAACGAGATCGTCGCCATCTACCGCGGCGTCATTCCAGAGGCAGTCCTCAACTACGATCTCAAAAACGTTGTGACCGCCTCTAGTGCCACGCTGCGCAACTTAGCGCCGCCATTCCCCGGCCGCTGGTTCACTCAGCCAGCAGAGCCCGCATTCGTCCCGAACATGATCGCCCGCAGAATTCAGTCGCGCTATCCGGAAGAGGCGGTCACCTGGCTGCACGCCGCCGCTGACCGATCCAGCGGTGCCCAGCGCCAGGAATTCATCGCCGAGCTAGCGCGCAAACACTACAGCCTCGCCCGTAAATTCGTCGACAAACGCCAGGCTCCCGAGGCCGTGTTCCATTTCACCCAGTCCCTGGAAGCCGCGCCCAATACCGCCGAGACCCACAACGACTTTGGCACCCTGCTCGCCCAGCTGGGACGGATGAAAGACGCCGAACAACACTTCGCCGAAGCCGTCCGCCTCAAGCCCGACTATCCCCTGGCGCAAAGAAATCTCGCCAAGGCACGGGAGCTGTTAGAATAGCAACGAGCGCGCCCGGCGCATGTACGGCACGCACCCGGCAGCCATCGACAGGCTGGAGTCCCAGGAGGTCTCCCACGAGCGTCAAATTTGCGCAACTCCGGGAAGTCACCGCGGCGAGTGGATCGACGATGAGTTGGATCGGGCTTGCGATGAGTTGGATCGGGCTGCGATGGTGGCACGCACAAACATCCCTCATATGGGAAAATGATCAGTACTTCGATAGCTAACTAGCAAACTCATACTCTTAGGCCCCAAAGGGGCAAACGATTGTAGCCCAAGGTAACGCCCTGAGAATATCAATCCCCACGATATCAAAGTCCTGACCCAAAAGTGACATGGGCTTCAAGCCGGACGTCCTCATGGAACGCCCGGATCACGTTGGATGTAGCGGATGTAGCAACGCGGGAGAATTTCGACTCGCCAGGCGGCTGAATCTTGGCAACAATCCCCTTTTATCACATGAGCATCTCCATCTTTACCGCCGACGACCATCCGATCTTCAGGCGCGGTCTTTGCGAGATCCTCGCCGAGGACGAAGACCTCCGCCTGGTCGGTCAGGCATCCGCCGGCGACGAGGCGCTCGAGAAGATCCTCGCCCTGCAACCCGCATCACCATCCTCGATGTGGACATGCCGGGCATGAGCGGGCTGCAGGTGGCGCGTGTCCTGCACGAGCGCGGGCACCGTTCCGCCATCATTCTTTTGACCATGCACGAGAACGAGACCCTCTTCAACGAGGCTATCGACATTGGGATCCTCGGCTACGTGCTCAAGGAGAACGCGGTGGACGATGTAGTCCGTGCCATCCGGACCGTCGCTTCGGGAAGAACATTCATCAGTCCCTCCGTTTCAGAGTTCCTCGTGCGGCGCAGCCGGGGAAAGTCCGAACTCCGCAAGGACAAGCCGGGCCTGGAGCAACTCACTCCGGCGGAGCGGCGCATCCTGAAGCAGGTCGCCGAGGACAAGACCAGCAAGGAGATTGCGGACGCGCTGGGGATCAGCGTGCGCACTGTCGCGACCCACCGGCAGAATATCAGCATGAAGCTTGGGCTGAGCGGCAGCCACAGCCTCCTGAAATTCGCCTTCCACAACAAGTCGCACCTCTAACCCAACCTCCCGGCTCAACTTTCCTGCGCCTTCGGGACCGGCACCTCGATGAGTACCAGCGTTCCCACCCCCGGCTTTGAGTTCACGATCATCCTTCCGCCAACGAGGGAGCACCGTTCCTTCATGGCAAGGAGCCCATGTCCCGAATGGCCTCCGCCGGGGGCCGGCGTCTGCTGCTGAAATCCGCGCCCATCGTCCTCGACGGTGAGGGTCACCCTGCCGTCATGACGCTGCAGCTCGACCTTCACCGATCCGGCTTCGGCGTGCTTGACGATGTTGTTGAGCGCCTCCTGGAGCATCCGGTAAACGGTAACCTTCGCCTCGGGCGACAGCCCCTCCGCCGTGTCGTCGGCCTCCACTTCATAGTCGAGTTTCGCCGCCTCGGCGACCTCCTTGACGAGACTCTTGACGCTGGCCGACAATCCCAAGTGGTCCAAATGAAGAGGACGGAGCTGGTGGGACAAGCTGCGCATCTTGTAGAGGACATCGGCAGCCGATTCGGACATCTGCCGGAGCGTGTCCTGTTCGGTCGCCGACCCTGAGCGCCGTCGCGCCAAGTCGATCCGGCTCTTCATGACAAGGAGATCCTGCCCGAGATCGTCGTGGAGTTCGCCGGCGATGCGCGCCCGCTCGGACTCCTGCGCCTCGATCAGCCCGCGGGAGAACTCGTCGTGAAGTCGGGCGCGCTCGAGGGCGCGGTGCCGGAACGACCGAATGCGGAGCCAGGCCACTCCAAGCAGGAAAATGACGAGGGCGGCTGGAGCCCCGATCCGGAATGACCAGTGCTCCCACCAGTGGGGCAGCACGGTGATGGCGAGCGCCGCGCCATCCTCGTTCCACACTCCGTAGCGGTCCGCAGCGATCACCTGGAACCGGTAGTTGCCGGGCGGGATGCGCTGGAAGTAGGCGGCATGGCGATGCTCCACGTCGGCCCACTCGTCCTGATAGCCCTCGATGCGATAGCGGTATCGGACGCTCTCCGGAGCAGCAAGGTCGAGGCCGGCGTAGTGGATCTCGAGCCGGTGCTGATTCGGCATCATCGTCAGCGTGTCATTCAGGTTGGCGACTGGCTCGTCATCGACGAGCACTTTCTCGATCAGGACTGGCATCGGCTCAACGCGGCTTGCTTCCGCAGCGTGCCGGGCATCGTTGGAGGGGAGCCAGGCGGAGGTTCCCAGGACCGTCGCCACCCATATACGTCCCCGGCTGTCCTCCATGAGGGTTCGCTTGCGCGAACCGTAGGGCGCCTGCTCGGCTGCCAATCCTTCCGCCCGTCCGTAGGTTCTCAGCCGCAGGTCGACATTGTGGTCTCCCTGCAGCCAGGCTTCGGCTGCCTTGCGGTCAATGCGGATCACCGGCCCTCGCAATCCTTGGAACCAGATCGATCCTTCCCGCGAACACACCATGTGGAACTCCGTTGGGATTCCCATCTCACCGGCATTTGCGTGATACCACTGACCGTCCCGGAGCCAACACAGTTCCCCGTCTCCCCTTCGCGCCCATACCGTGTTGTCGGGGGCCATCCCGAGGGCGCCTACGTCGCCTTCCAATCCGGCGAAACGCCACTTGCCATCCTGGTGACAGAAGAGCCCCTTGGAGCGAAAACCGGCCGGCGCCGCCGCAAGACACTCGAGGAACCCCGGCGGCACACCCTCCGGCAGATCCGGCACCAGTCGTCCCTCCTGAAGGCGCAGGAGGTTTTTCGCCAGCCCGTACCAGACCCCGCCTTCGTGGTGTGCCAGGTCAACCACCCCGCCGGCTCCCTGCGGGGGCTGGGCCACGAATCGCTGGGCGGCGCTGGAAACGGCGTTGAGGGAATTTCGCCCGGCCGTGAACCAGGCCCCACCTTCCGGGTTGCCGACGATCCCATAGACGCTGGGGACGGCGGTGTCGTCCTGCCAGTGCGGTCGGACGAACTCGCCGGGCCGGAGCGAGTAAATACCGATTCCCCCAAACCAGATGGTTCCCTCGCCGTCCTCGGCCATGGCACGGATCGGGGCACGTTGATCCCGCTGAAATTGCGGCCAGAGCGTGAACGGCTGACGCCGGAGCTGCACCAGACCGTTCTCGCCGTTGAACCAGATCGTGCCGTCCCGCCTCGCAAAGAGATCCCGCACCAGATTCGGAAGCTTGACGACCTCGCTGATCAGCCGGCTCACCTCGCCGTCGGGTCGACATACCCAGACCGCCAGCGAACGGGTGGCAATCCAGTAGTTTCCCTCCCTGTCCACGGAGCACGCGCTAAATCCATTTTTCTCTGGCAATTCATCCGAGAAGGCGACCATCTCGCGCCAGGCATCGCCCTCGCGTACGCGAATCCCTTGCTCGGTAGCCAGCCAGAGTCGAGTATCACCCTCCTTGTGGAACAAGACGCCCACCCTGTCGTCCGCCGCCGATTCCGGCACGAGGCTGTCGCCCTCAAGCCGATACACCGGTGGCCCGCCTCCTTGGTCAGCCACGCTCAGCCACAACTGTCCCGCCGAATCGAACATCAGTTCCTGCACGTATCCGGTCCGCAGCGGCTTCTCTGGCACCGGTTGAAAGCGGCCGTCCTCCCAGGCACTCAGCACCAGGCCTGAACCCGTGCTCACCGCGCACCACAGTCGCCCGTCCGGGCCCCGGGCGAACTTGCCGACGCCGCTGTGTCCGCCGCGGTCCTCGCCGACGGCGGCCCAGCGGCCGTCCGCTTCTCGCATCGCCTGACCATTGAGGCCGGCGGTCCACAGCCGCCCGTCCGGACCTTCGTGAATGGCGAGAATGTTTCGGCGGGGCACCCCTGGAGGCGCCGTCTCGATGAGGTCTTCGAATGCGATCCCGTTGTAGCGGATCACACCCTCGCTGTCCGAAAAGAGCAACGCGCCGTCTGGCGACTGAACAAAGGCACCCACGTAAGGTCCCTTCAATCCATCGTCCACGGTCCAGCCGCGGACGGAGTAGCCCAGTTCGAATGCAGAGATTGTCGGGAGCTTCCTCTGCGCGAACGCAGCGGACCCGGCGCACAGCAGCAATGCCGCGCACAGGGCGATCCGTTCAAACCGGGGACTTTTCATCTGACCACATTGCCCGGTTGGCGTCCTGAGTAAAGCCTCCGTCTGCCCTCTACGTATTCATACGTAGGACATCCTACATGTTCCTGCGCAGGTATTCCCCAGTAGGCCAATATGCGTAAGTGCTCCGATGGAAAGGGCGCCTGGATTCGAAGAGAGTCGGTGCAGCAATGAAACGACGCCCGATCTCATGAATTACCTCATCGTTGACGACCATCCCATGACCCGCCAGGCGGTCATCGATTGCCTGCGCGAGCCCGGCGACACCTTCGCCGAGGCCGGGACCGGCGAGGAGGCCATCGCGCACTGCGAGAGCCACACCCCGGACTGGGTCATCATGGACGTGAAGATGCCGGGCCGCGGCGGGCTCTTCGCCAGCGGCGAGATCACCACCCGGCACCCCGGCACGCGGGTCGTGGTGATGTCGCAATACGACGACGAGCTCATGGCCGACGGCGCCCGCGCGGCCGGGGCGATCGATTTCATCAGCAAGGACCGCATCGCGGAACTGCCCGAGATCCTTGAAGGACTCAACGGCCACGCGGCCACCTCCACCGAAAGACTCTAAGACAAGCTAAAGCAGTTCGACACCATCATGAAGACACGCATCCACCAATTCCTCCGCGCCGGCCTGCTGGCGGCGGTTCTTTGTGCCGTCCTCCCGGGCGTCTCCCACGCCGGTCTCGTCGGCTACTGGTCGCTGGACGGCGACACCGATGCCGACGCCGGCGGCTGGGGTGCCAGCACCGTGCAGTCCGGAAGCAACGGAGAGAACGACATCAGTTTCCCCGCCGACGTCCCCGCCGCGATCGCAAGCCGGGTGAGCCACTCCCTTGCCTTCGATGCCAACAATGACGACCAGGTCATCACCGGGTTCCGCGCGGGCACGGCGGGGATGACCAGCGGTTCGCTGACGGTCTCATTTTGGGTGAAACGCACGGACAACACTCCGCAGGGAAGACCTTTCAGGCCTTTCGTATATCTTGGGAATGGTTCCAGTGTCGCGAGCGAATCGTTCTTTGTTTGGCGAAACGACGACCCAGGCCTCAAGGTCAACTACTATACTGAGTCCTGGGGCACACTTAACGGGTCTGGCGACATCTCCACGGATTGGGATCACGTCGCCGTAACCTATCAGGGTGGGCACACGCGCCTGTTTCTCAACGGGCGGGAGAAGTCAGGGGTGGCAACTGGGGTCAATGTTTCACTCGCTCTGCTTGCTGACGCCTTCCTGAGCCTGGGCGGTGGCATCGAGGGCGAAACGTCCGATGTGCGCTTCGCCGAGCTGGCGATCTGGAATCATTCGGTGCCTGAGAACCAGATCAAAGCTCTTGCCAACGGATACGACCCTCGGGTTCCGATTCGCGACTGCGATTACGATGGCATTGATGACCGGGAGCAGTTGATCGAGACAAGAAGCTTCGAGATCTCGAATTTGGATCCCGACTCCGTTTTCCATGACCGGATCGAGGGGACCCCCGAGGTCGATGGCTTGACCGCCGCCGCGCCCGCGCCTCCAGCCCTCAGTGACGTCACCATCACCGCCGATACCGATCTCCAAAGCTGGGCCTCCGCCAGCGATCCGGATGAGTATCTTCTGGTCTACCTCAACGGCACCTACGTCGGTCGGCTCATGCAGAATCCGGGAGAAGAGTCGCTGATGATTCCGCAGGCCACTTGGGAGACCTTGCGCGCCGGGGGAGACACTGTGGAGATTGCCCTGGAGTTCAGTGCGGCGATGCCTACTCCGGATGACGGCGTCTTCTTCGCCTATGCTGGCCTATCCCTCAGCTACACCTATGACCGGGACCTCAACGACAACGGCTGGCTCGACGAGTGCATCCCCGACGGCGACCCGAGTGGCCCGGACAGCGATGGCGACGGCGTTTCCGACAACATCGATCGCAGCCCCAACACGATCGCTGGTCGACGTTTACGGACAGCTCCTGCGGGTGGCTCGCTTCGATGTCGACGAGGACGGCGACGTGGATGTGGCCGACTTCGATTTGCTCGATGCCGCCGCCCGGGACGTGGACGGCGATGGCGACACGGACCTGCACGACCTCGCGTCGATCCTCCACGGTGCCCGTGGTCCCGGGGTGGCCGCCGACCCGGCCTTCCTGCAGGAACTGCAGCTCTTCAAGGCGCACACCTTCGGGCCGGAAGATCTCGACATCAAACCGTGGCACAAACCGCTACATGTCGATTATTGGTGGTGGTATCACTCGATTCCCGGCACTCTTTTCGGAGATCCCGACGATCGATGGCACATCGACCCCTACGTGTTTGGGGCGGAGGGTTACCGGGTCTTTCAACATGCCAGCGAGCGCGCCCGGCAGATGTATGGAACGCGCCTAGCGTCCATTGACCCGCTGGAGACCCAGGGAGTCTCCCAAGAGCGTCAACTCGCGCAACTCCGGGAAGTCACGGCGGCGAGTGGGTCTCGGATGAGCTGGATTGGGCTGATATGGGATCGGGCGTACACAGCATGGTGCCGGGTAGGTGATTCATGGGATAAGTCAACTCGTGTGCCCCTGGAGGACGGATTTCTGAACGACTGGACGGCAGGCGGACAGATGCCGGGTAGCGGCTTCTTCGTCCCGGACCAGGTCGAATACTACATTTTCATCTTCAACGAGGTCGCCGTGGCCGGCGAAGGCCCCGGTACGGCCGACGACTACGCGTGGCTGAATGGAGACGGCGAAACGGCAAGTCTCGGGGATACCTTGATTGAGGGCTTCGTGGCCGAGCTGCCTGCGAACACGGTGCCCGCCGCACCGGCCACCACCACCGAAACGGTCACCGTGAGCCTCGACTCGTCCTTCGACGGGCAAGGCGTGCTTCCCGGGGAAACCATCGACTGGACGATCTCCTTCGAGGTCTCTTCCGGCGACAACTCCGGGCTCGCCCTGCTGGTCACCGACCTCGCGCAGGACGCGGGCAATCCGTCCACACTCGATCTGCCCGCCGCCGGCGATGTCCCGGCCGCGATGCAGAACTTCGCCGCGCCCCTCGGCTTCACCGCCGCGCCCCTCGGCTTCACCGCCGCGCCCCTCGGCTTCACCGGCCCGGGCGGCTACGCGGGCCAGCAAAGCGGCAGCGCCGGCGCGCTCGACCTCCACGAGATCGGCGGCGCGCAGAACACCTTCGGCGGGGCGTCCAGCGACACCTCGCAAGGCCAGGGCACCACGGTCGTCACCGGCATTGGCCAGAGCGGCAGCACCATTCTCGCGTCCGGCAGCTTCACCGCGCCCGCCACGGTGGGCACCTACACCTTCAATCTCGCCAACACCCTCGCCAGCGTCCTCAAAACCGTTGGCGGAGCGGGCGAAGGCTCCGAGATTGTTCCCGCCAACCTCACCCTGACCCAGGACAGCATCACCATCGTGGTCACCACCCCGCCGGTACTGACCCTCCTCGGCGAAAACCCCGTCACTCATGAGGCCGCGACGCCCTACACGGACGCCGGCGCCACCGCCACCGATGCGGAGGACGGCGACATCAGCGGCTCCATCGTGGTCAGCAACGGGGTGAACATCGGTGCCCTTGGCAGCTACAGCGTGACTTACAACGTGAGCGATTCGTCCGGGCTCGCGGCCGCCGAAGTCACGCGCACCGTGAACGTGGTCGATACCACCGCGCCGGTGATCACCCTGCTGGGCAACAACCCGGTGATCATCGAGGTGGGTGACACCTACATCGACGCCGGCGCGACCGCGGAGGACA
>JAGROY010000241.1:15815-24119 GCA_020439995.1 Verrucomicrobiia bacterium | reverse complement strand
TTCTTCTTGATCGGCCAGAGCAGGCGGCGCGCTTTGTCCAGGCTGACGTTATCTGGCCAACTGTTAAGCGGGGCGAAACGCTGCTGTCCTCTGCCGCCGCCACCGCGTCCATCGCCGGTGCGATAGGTGCCCGCACTGTGCCACGCCATGCGGATGAAAAGTGGTCCGTAATTGCCGAAGTCTGCTGGCCACCAATCCTGTGAGTCCGTCATAACGGCCGCGAGATCCGCCTTCAACTCCCCGAGATCCAGGCTCTTGAATTCCTTTGCATAGTCGAAATCGTCACCCATGGGGTCGGACTTGGCGGAATGCTGGTGCAGAAGTTCAACTTTCAACTGGTTCGGCCACCAGTCGTGGTTGGTCGTACCGCCGCCAGCGGCATGATGGAACGGGCACTTGGATTCAGTAGTCATAGGAATTTCTGTTGGTGAAGTCAAAAAAGTGGTTCGGAGGATTCCCTTGCAATACGTGCACGAGAGCGATTGGGAGCCGAGTAATAGCTCAAAATCGGGTCGCCGTCCAATCGAGCCTCCCGGTTTCAGGTCATCTCAGCGGGGAAACTGGGTCGAATTTCGATGCTGGGATCTCACGCGGCAGCGCCAATAAAACGAATTTGAATCCTGCTCCCAGGCGTTGGGGCCAAGGAGTGCCGAAATTGGCCGACGGCGAGGGATCATAAAAGCGACGTGAATCATATTCTCTTTGGAGATGATCCAGCTTGCAAAAATTGTAGTGAACGTTATTATTACAATAACTGATCAAAGTTATGAATTTAGAATTCTGGAAAAATGTAGGTGACTCTCTTCCTGACTGGGTGGCGTCGGTCGCCTTCATTGGTCTGGCTCTGCTGATGTTCATCACCTTCGTCACCACGGACAACAGCTCTCCAGTATTCAAGTTGCTGATTCTCGTGGCGGTAGGCGCAGGTGCCTACTTTTACTGGGGGCGTTACTAGACGAAGCGCTTCGGCGGAAACGGTTCACCTCCTACTGTGCGCTCATGCGCAGGCGGAGGTAACGTTGCTGACCGGCTTGTACTGGAGTCAGCTCGCGGTAAGTCACCTTGAGCTTACCATCGGCGATCGCAGTTTCGCCAAAGCGCTCAACTGCCGTGTTCTTCCAGTCAGTGAGATCGGCTGAGGCCTCACCTGAAAGCGTGACGGCCCGGCGCTCTGCGGACATCGTGAACGTGAGTGTCACATACCTGTTGCCATCCGCATCCTGCATCACCCCGCCCTGCGGGTAAGGTGGTGAGTCGGCCCGATCACGAGGAGATGTGCCGAACACAAACTCGGCGAAGTTCGAAACTAGATCGCCATCCGCATCCGCACTGGCACCGGAGAAGCTCTCGTTGAGCAGCTCTTCGTCAGAAAAGAAAGTCGCCTGCCACTGTGCCAGCGTTAGGGCGGGTGTCCCGCCTTCCGGTCCAGGATTGCCGCCAATGGAAGAGGACGCTTTCCAATTTGCCGCAGTGGCATGGTCGCCACTGGCGTCGACGATTTGCAGCGAGTAGCCATCGTCTGCTTCAACTGGCCATGGATCGGAATCTTCGTAAGTAAATTCGTGCAGCGCGCTATCATCCGCACAGGTAAGGCGCACGTGTTCGCCGCCATTGTTCAGGTTGCCGATAAATTGACCCGCGATCATGCTGTCAAAGCCATTGCCATACCGCGACTGAAACGCCACGAGATCCGACACCAGGATCACGTGCTGGCCCGGAGCGATCGAGCGAATGCCTCCTTCCGAAAAATCGAACGCGATGCCATCGGTGAAGCGCACACCCTGCAGATCGACATTTTGCGAGCCGGTGTTGCGGATCTCGATGAACTCGAACTGATCCCCGTCCGTAATACCCGCCTCCCGCTCGGCATCGGTTGGGCCTACTGGATTGTAGAGAATCTCAGCGATAGCAACATTGGAGCTGCTGGCTGGCACGGTGTTCACAGTGAAGCTGGCCTCGGTCAGGGCACTCCATTCGCCCTCATTGAAACTGCGAGCTTTGACCGTCATTGGCTGGTCGATGGGGATGGCTGGATTGTCAGGGTTGGTGCGCATTCCCTCCAGTCCAAGATCGATGACCATGTCGCTGCTTCCGCCGCTCACTGACTGGTTTTTGACTGCGATGGCAATCACATTCGTCCCAGTTATCAGCAAAGAAGGATCGATCTCGAAGGTGTCGAACTCACCTTCTGTCCCATCCGTGTCGGGCAGAGTATCAAACGTGATCTCGCCCGAGCCAAAGCCATCCCTCAACGCTTCCTGACCGTTGATATAGACCACGCACCCTGCGTCGGCATGCACACTCGCGCTCAGCGACAGCATGGCCGAGGCATCATCCACCTCGAATGTGCCGCGCACATAAGTCGTGAGGTCGCGGTCAGGGTTCACTTCCGTTACAATGTTAGTGCCGGTGATTCCGCCGTAGCCAAGTGGAGCGCCGCCCTGCTGCCACGCGCTGTCATCGTATGCGTTCGCACGCCATGCGGTGCCCAGATCGACACCGCTGTCGTCATACTTCCAGCTGCTGCCCCGGGCAATCAGCGAGACGGGCAACTTTGATCCGGCCAGTGATCCCGCGACCGGATTGGGATCACCGCTCACTGCACGAGGATCCTCACCATTCGTGGTGTAGTAGACGCTGCCAAGTTCATTGGTGATCCGCAGTCCGAAGCCCTCCGGCACCGAACCGCCAAACTGGCTGAATTCGGGCGGCGGTGTGGCAGGCCACAGGTCGTTGCGGGCAAAGTTATCCCGCTTTGGCCCTAGAAGATAGGCGCGGCGGCCGGTGCCTTCCCTCGCCCATGTGGCAATGTAAGCCGTCGACAGCCGCTGCCGACTTACGGCAAACGCGAGGCCGGCAAACTCGTCCGTGACATCGTCCGCGATGCTCTTCAGGTGCGAGTTCTCGTAGTCACGATCATCGAGAACGCCACCGTTGAAGAAGTGCTTGTTCACACGATCGGCAAATGCCAGCCGGTACTGCGGCCAGCGTCGCAGGCCCTGCCATAGTCGACGCAGTTCGCCCGCTCCGGAATCGAGGTCCGTGTCGATCTGATTGTGCGACACGGGTTTTCCTCTGTTAAAGGCACCCTCGCCATCCCAGACGTAGAACCGGTAACGGCCGGCGTCGGAACGTTCGCGCGCCGCCACCCAGTTGTTCTGCGGCCAGTCCCACATCGCCATGTAGATGTTCACCAGATAGTAATCGATGATGCTTTTGATATCCGCCAGCTTCTGGATCTCCTCCCAGTTTTCATCGGTGATCGTCCCCCGGGCCAGTTGCTCCAGATCGTTCCATGCCGTCTTGTCGCCTTCGGCCACGTTGGCGTTTTCATCATTGCTGTAAGCCAGCACATCCCAGCTGGCTCCCGGCGTCTGCCCGTGGTGATCGCCGAAGAAGGGGGAGCGCAAACGCTCGACCATGTTGTAGTAATTTTTCAACTCACCGTTCACATAGAGTGAATTAAAGACGCCTGTGGTGGAGACATTTCCCATGTCCCGATACATGCGCCGCACCACCTCGTCGGTTACAAACGGGATCCCGATGTCATTCTTGCCAGCGCGCACCCGGAATTTCTCGAAGGTGTTCACGGGTGCCGTCGGGCCATTGAACGGCAGCGTTACCGACGGATTGCCGTACTCGTTGCGAAAGTAGAGATTGAACGATGGCTTCTGGTTGGGGTCAGCTGGCCACGGGCTGCGTTCTGGCCTTGTCAGGGTCATGCGTGGACGCGACCAGTTGCTCGCCGCGATGCGGACTCCGCAGTCGGTGCGAAATCCGGCAGTACCATCAGGAAAGTAAAACTCGGCGTGAATCATGCGCTCGTACGAGCGGCCGCGCAGCATCGCGTAGTTGTAGTCATTGTCATCCCGGGCCACCCAATTGCCATCTGAATAGGATCCGCCCTGGATCGCGAGCACGCCGTAAGGATCATAGAGTTGCTTCTCCACATCAGCCGCGTAGATCAACGCAGGAGCCCCCGCCAGCTCTTCTTTTTGCTGGACGAGAAACGTGTTCGTCTTGATCCGGGATGCGATGCGCCCGGCAACAAACGCGCGGGCACGGATCACGTGACCGGCGTCGTCCTCCACTTGCTCCAGCACCATCGGCTCCGTGTAGTCCTTGCCATTGGTTTCGGTCGGCTCGGTGCCATCGGTCGTATAGCGGATCTTCGCTCCTTCTGTTTTCGAGGTGAGGGTTACCGTCACCGGGCCATCATAAAATCCACCCTGATTGTCAAAGTCCGGCGCATCCACACGCCCGGAATACTCCGTGCCGCCGTTGGCCTTGCCAGGCGTCGGCATTTCAAAAAACACCAGCCCGCCCGCTGCCGCACCCGACCGGCCATAGCTGTGGAATGCATCCTGCGACGGAAAGTCCGGGTCGAACGCGCTCTGCACTGCACCCGCCGCATCGAACAGCCCCAGATACTCGCCACCCGCACTCAGCGTGAAATTCGCGTGCAGGTAGTCCGCTGTCGGCACCACCTTTGGCAGATTGTCCGCCAGCACCAGCAGGTATCCACCAGCGGCAATCTGCGTGCCATCCGGGAATAGCCACTTGTCCGGGGCGGACGCATCATCCGTCAGCGACCAGCCACTGAGATCCACGCTTGCTGCACCATCGTTGTAGAGTTCAATCCAGTCCGAAAACCCCGGCTCGATGTCAGAATCTAACAATGCACCAAAATCGGCAACGCCCCCCGATGGCTCAGTCAGACCAGCGCGGTAGCTCGCCTCGGATCCCGCCGCGATCACCTCTTCCGCACCAGCGGTCAGGCTGAAGTCGATCCACATTGTCCCCGAGAGAGATGCATTCGCCAGTTGCACAGCGATCACGTTTTCCCCTGCGACAAGCTCCGCAGCGAACGCGCTGATATCAAAGTCTTCAACACTGGAAGTCGACGACGACCCGTTGCGTGAAGCCTCTTGATCGGCATAAAAGTGCCCCTGCGGCGGTCCCATATTGCTGCGCACCACCTCCACTCCGTTGAGCCAGACGATGATGCCATCGTTGAAATTCGCCGATAAAGTAAGTGCCTGGGACGCTGCGGCGGACGCACTCGCGCTAAACTTCATCCTCGTATAGAGACTGAACGTCCGGTTGCGAAGCAAGCCGCTCAGGTCGGTCTGGACGTTGTTGCCACTGCCAGCGGGAAGTGCGCCCACCTGCCAGTCGCTGTCATCAAACTCCGGTGCCCACCAGGGAATATCCGGGCCCACGGACTGCGCACCATTTTCATGATATCGCAACAGTCGCTCGGAAGAATCAGCCTTGATTTCATTGATAACGACGCCCGCCATAGCCGACGACAAAGAAAGGAAAGTTACGGCGACAGCGCGAACCACAGGGAGCAGGGATTTCAGGGGCATGACAATTGAATTATGGGGTTCTTTCCAGTATGAAGGCGATCGAAAAAAACAGAAAGGAAAAAGGCTCCGGCAATCATCTCCCTTTCATCTGGCGTTACAAAGAGCGAGGTCTTGCTCCCGCACGGAATATTCGCTAGCATGGCATGAATGTGCGCTCGCCTCAGTCGATTCACCGGCACACCCAGAACTTTACTCGTGGCAGTCATTGTTTTGGGAATAGGATTCGTCTGTGCGCCTGGTAATGTGTCGGGCCAAACGGTGCGCTGGGACTTTGGCCGAGAACAGGCGAATGCACCGCAACTGGTGCCGCACGGAGACATCCAGCGTGATCTACCAGGACCCAGGCCACCGGAGTTCCCAGACTTTGGCGATGACAATACGGCAATCGGTTTCGGCGGCGATGGTGCCCGGCTGATGGTGGAGGACGCGGGCGCTGGCAGTGTCTTCGATTTTGATAGTGGTGACGCGATCACGCTCGAGGCATGGATCAATGTCAGGGAACCGGCCAATGGCTCGCATGCTTACGTGATTGGAAAAGGGCGGACGCACGCCCCGGGATTCAGCCGGGAGAATCACAACTGGGCACTGCGCCTGACGGGAAGCGAAGGCGGAGTGAAACTTAGCTTCCTGTTTGCGACTCCTCCCGCAGCGGGTGGGCAGCCGTGGCATCGCTGGACGAGCGACAACGGCTTCATCACCGGCACCGGCTGGCACCACATCGCGGTCACTTATGTATTTGGCGAGCCGACGACGATCGCAGGATGGATCGATGGATCGCGCACCGCTGGCAGCTGGGATATGGGTGGAGCAACGGACAAAGCGCCAGTCGTCGATGACGATGCGGTCTGGCTGGGCTCATCCATGGGTGGATCTCGCGGAAACAGTTTAGTAGGAATGTTAGATGAGGTCGCAGTTCACCGCAGCATCGTTCCAGACAGCGAGCTGAAGGCACGCTTTCACCGTGAAGGCCCGCAGCGGATCGAAATGCCCGAGCTGATCCAACCGCAGGTGGCGGACACCGACATTCCTGCCGGATCAGTGCTCATGCTGGTCGCGGAAGGGCTGGCATGGCATACCCGCTGGCCGCATCCAGATCAGCCGATGCAAGTTTCCACCGAACTTCTGCATGAATTTTACATTCCCCGCATGCCTTTCCGCTACGACGCCTGGGGCATCCGCGAAAGCTGGAAGCCTGCGGCGATGGTCACCATGGTGGCGGATGTAACAATGCCCCCGGGTGAGCATTACGGGATTCTCCGCGTGCGCGGGCTGAGTCGGCTCTGGGTTGATGGCACGCTGATCCTCATCACCCGCCCGCACAGTGGTTCCACTGACGGTCACGGCCCGGTATTACCGCTGCCTGAACCTCCGCGTCCCGGCCTTGAGCCCGTTGCCTACGGCGATCACGAGTATCCTGTGGTTTTCGAAATTCCACCATCCGGCAAGGCCCGCGTCATCGTCGAGTCCGTGATCGGCGGTAAGTCGCTCCGGGTCGAACCCGGCGAGATGTGCCTCGCCATCGCCACCGATAACTCTTACTTCCTGCTCGCCCCCTCAGGCAGGGGCACTGAACTTACGCCATCGGGAATGCGGCGCATCCGGCAGGACACGGAAACCGAACTCCGCGCGATCGACGAACGCACCCGGCATGAGGCGGCGGCAACTCAAAACCCGTTCTGGGAGCGACGTCACGCATTCGCCCGCAAGGTCGCCGAGACATTTGCCATGGGTGATGACTCCTCGATCGATGGTTTTCTGGAGGCAAGAATCGCGCGCGCCAGGGATGAGTTCCGCGCCAGTGAGAACACCGATCCCACGATCGCCGCGCACTTCCATCAGCGCATTTTACCGCTGCTCGACACCCATTGTTTCCGATGCCATGGCGAGAGCAAACAAAAGGGCAAGCTGCGGCTCGACAGCCGGGATGCCGCGCTCGATGCCATCGTTCCTGGCGAACCAGCAGACAGCGAGATGATCGCACGAATCACGGCCGATGATCCCGACGAACGCATGCCGCCCCAGTCCCATGCGAACTCAGGCAACGGATTGAATGCTGAGGAAGTGAACGTCCTGCGCGACTGGGTGGCTGCAGGTGCTCCCTGGCCAGCGGCTCCCCTGCCAGATGAACTCGCGGAAGAGGTGCCAGCCCTCGACGACGCAGCATTTCTCCGCCGCGTCTATCTGGATACGATCGGCATCCCGCCCGGTGCCAGTGATGTGCTGGCCTATACAGCGGCCACCGATCCTGACAAAAGCACCAAACTGGTCGACCAGATGCTGGCAGACGATCGCTTTGCCGATCACTGGGTCAGCTACTGGCAGGACATCCTTGCGGAAAATCCTAACATTCTTAAACCGAGCCTCAACAACACCGGGCCCTTCCGCTTCTTTCTCCACGAATCCTTGCGCGACAACAAACCTCTCGACCGCATGGTAACCGAGCTGATTCTGCTGCGCGGCAGCGAACACGAAGGCGGAGCTGCGGGATTCGGCATGGCGGCTGACAATGATTCGCCACTTGCCGCCAAGGCACATGTCCTTGGAAATGCGTTCCTCGGAATCGAAATGCAATGCGCCCGCTGTCACGACTCGCCGTATCACAGCACAACCCAGCGCGACCTTTACTCCATCGCCGCCATGCTCCATCGCGACAAGCTGGCGGCTCCGCAATCCAGCACGGTACCGGCCGGATTCTTTGAGAGGAACAAGGGGCGCGAGTCCCTGATTAAAGTAACGCTTCCTCCCGGCGAACCCGTGGCTCCCGTGTGGCCGTTCGCGGAAGAGACCGGGATCAGGGACTCGCCGGAACTGGATACTCTAACGTTTACACCAGGTGATCCACGCGACCGGCTTGCCGCGCTGATCACTGCGCCGCAAAACCAGCGCTTTGCCCGTGTCCTGGTCAACCGCCTGTGGCGACGCCTGATTGGCG
>JAGROY010000241.1:309-15759 GCA_020439995.1 Verrucomicrobiia bacterium | reverse complement strand
GACTGGCTGGCTGCGGAATTGATGGCGCACGACTACGACCAGAAGCATGTGCTGCGGCTGATCATGACTTCCAATCTTTATGCAAAGGCAGCAGTCGGGAACGATCCTGGCTCCCCGCCGGAGCGGCGGTTCTTTGCCGCGCCGCAGCGGAGGCGGATGACTGCTGAGCAAGTCGTTGATTCCCTTTTCGCGGCTTCCGGTCAGCGCATGGATGTCGAGGAACTCACATTTGATCCCGACGGACGCCGCCCGGCAACGACGATGATTTCGCTCGAGCACCCCCGTCGTGCCTGGGAATTCACCAGCCTTTCCAACGAGCGCGACCGTCCCAGCCTGGCGCTACCGCGCGCCCAGGCAGTCACCGATGTACTCGAAGCATTCGGCTGGATCGCCGCAAGGCAGAGCCCTGTGAACGAGCGTGAAACGTCCCCCAACGTGCTGCAGCCGGGAGTGCTCGCCAACAGCACGCTTTCCATATGGATCACCCGCGCCAGCGATGGATCCCAGCTGGCCGCACTGGCCTTGCAGGCGCAGTCGGCGGATGAATTGGTCGACACTTTGTTTCTTCGCTTCCTGACGCGAACGCCTGACCCGCTGGAACACAATGAGACAATCGGTCTGTTGAGTGAAGGATTCACCGAAAGGGAAGTTCCAGCCGAGCAGGTGATTCCTAACATTCCTCCCGAACCGCTCCAGCGGGTATCGTGGACCAATCACCTGCATCCTGACGCTAACAGCCTGAAGCTGGTCATGGAACAGCGCGCGCACGACGGAACCCCGCCCGATCCGCGCCTCCGACCGGATTGGCGTGAGCGCTACGAAGATCTCATCTGGTCGCTGGTGAACAGCCCTGAATTTGTCTGGATCCCGTGAACCATTCCATTGCCACTATGAATCGACGCTCGTTCCTTTCCCAATCCGCCATGGCCGCAGCAGCCCTGGGCACCACCAGAGCTGCTGAACCTGTGCCGTTACTGCGCGGCAAGGCGGAACATTGCATCTACATCTGGCTCGGCGGAGGCATGGGACAAATCGATACATTCGACCCGAAGCGCATCGGCAACGCAGAAAAGAAAGTCGCCGGTTCGTATTACCCATCGATCCCGACCGCTGTGAATGGAGTGCAAGTGTGTGAGCACCTTGCCCGTCTGGCACCGTTGATGGACCGCGTCACTGCCGTGCGCACTGTGAATCACGATGTTATCGATGAGCACGCGGCAGCCACGAATCGCATGCATACCGGACGCCCGGTGAGTGGCACAGTGGCCTATCCATCGATCGGGTCCGTAGTGGCCAGCCAGCTCGGCCCCGCAGCCGATGGCGCTCCGCCGTATGTGCTGATCGGCTACCCTAACATTACCAGAGGACCGGGCTTTCTCGGTGCGAAACACGGATACCTCTACCTCACCGACACCAGTCGCGGGCCGGAGGGTCTGTCGCGCCCGGCGGGGATCACACCAGAACGGCAGGCCCGCCGCGAAGCAATGCTGGGCACCCTGCGCACCACTGCGGCGGAACGCCTCCGGCACGATACCCGTGTGAGCGACTACGATGAAGCTCTCGCGCAGAGCTTGAAACTTGCCGGGCCGGGGTTCAATCGTGCCTTTCATCTTGATGAGGAACCATCCTCCTTGCGGCAAAGGTATGGCGGCGAGTTCGGCCAGCGATTGCTGCTGTCGCGCCGCCTGATCCAGCGCGGCGTGCGGTTCCTCGAAGTTTCCCACAATCTCAATTTCCTCAATGGCACCGGCTGGGATGTGCACAATGCCGGCATCCAGCAGCAGCACCTACTGATCAGGGAACTCGACCAGGCGCTGTCAGCGCTGCTGGTCGATCTGGAAAAGCAGGGCATGCTCGACAAAACGCTGATCGCGATCTCAACCGAATTCGGACGCCCACCCGAATTTGATGGTGGCGGCGGTCGTGGGCATCAGGGCAGCGCCTTCACCTGCGTCCTTGCCGGCGGCGGCCTGCGCCACTGCGGTGCCTTCGGCGAAACAGACGAACTCGCCCGCAGGATTGTACGGGATCCCGTCAGCGTTCCTGATTTTTTCGCCACCATGCATGCCGCACTTGGCATCGACTACACGGCAAACCTTCATGCCGGCGACCGCCCAATTCCCATCACCGACCGGGGGCAACCTATTCCGCAGTTGTTTTCCTGAGATCAAAACTGACACGGCACGGTTTGGTCTCCTCGGTGATCCCGGCTTACCCTGAATCTGGATCGTTCTACGACCGTCAAAAAAATGTCGGCTCGGGGTGTAACGAATGTGTCCGAACTCCTCAGTAAGCCAGAAGAAGGAGCCTGTCCTTGCCCCGGCTCTCGAGAAAGTCTACAAACTAACACACAGACCCATGCTTTCCCATGCACTCATCTGACAAGATCAAGAATTTCATGAAATCAGGGCTCTGCCTTGCTGGTGCCGTCCTCTGGCTGGCCACTGCAGCTCTTATGTTACCCGTTACTGCCCAGTCAACCGGACGGTTCAATTTGGGCTCAGTGCCGGATCAAACGATCTGGGAAGGGTCGACGCGGGAAGTGCTGCTGCACTGGGACGAGAAAGCGGGCGTGACCATGCGCTACACAGCGAGTCCAGTTCCAGTCGGCACGCTTGCGCTGGTTCCAGCGGGCGGAAAGGACTGGCGATTTACCTATTCTCCTGCGCCTGCCGACATTCAGCCATTCACGGTAACGGTCACCGCCTCGATTGGCCAGACGGAGACTCGGCAGTCCTGGCAGATCACGCCGCAACCCGTTCTGGAGCCCGAGGAGGCGTTCTTCAGCAGTGGCCCCCACACCCAGGCACCCACGGCGAAATATGGCATCAGCGTTTTCGAACAAGTGGATGCCGTTCCGGCCAGTTTGAACTATGTCGCTCCGATCAACTTGCGCACGATTCGCATTGTCGGGGAAACGGTGGAGCTGGAGCAGGATCACGAGAACGGTCTGGCGGAGTACTTTAACCGCAACGATATTCGCTCGGTCGAGATCGTTGCCGAGCGTGTGATTGTTCGCGACCCAATGTGGGCGAAACAGTGCGATGTGACCATCTGGGCCCGTGAGCTGATCTTCGAAAGTGATGGCAAAATCATTACGACCCCCAGGGAACTGGCGGACGCTTCCAAGCAAAGTGCGAAGGGAGCCGATGGGCTTGCTGCCGGCGATGTTACCTTGAACATCGGCGCGATCCGGACCGATGGGCCCGGCCTGCGGTTGGATCTGCAGGGCGGCAGGGGACAGGCAGGCGGGCCTGGAGCACACGGCCAGGCTACAGGCGACGTCAACACCTATTGGGACAGTTACCGCTTCTGTGACTCGGGCATTTGTAAAACGCACAATGCGGCCAGTGGCCAGAAGATCATCTACTGGTACTACACTTTCTTCGGGGTCACTGCTGATGAAGGAGGCAAGAAGAACGGATGGCCGGGCGATGGAACGGACGCGAAGCCATCGGGCAAACCCGGTGAAGGAGGCGACGCGGGATCGCTGACGTCTTCTGTCCCGATCATCGGAATCTATGATTTGGGCGGAGGCGTCACCCCGGGGCCGACCCGGCCAACCTCTGCTCCCTACGATCGCTACAAGGGCGGACGTGCAGGTTCTCCGGCGAAGAGCGAGAAGGTGCACTTTTACCTCGAGTGGTTTTCCATGAAGTCGGATCGGACTTCGCACACGGCGAAAGCAGGGAAAGACGCTGCGATGCCCTCAGGCAATACGACTGCGGGTAAAGACGGAACCTACCGCCCGCAGCTGAACCGCTATGCCTGGGTGCATCCATTGTCGGTGGGCAAGATCCTCCAGCACGTGCGCGACGACTATCTCGGCGATCGAACGGTGGAAGCGCAGACCCGTCTTGAGGAATATGTGAGTCTTCTCAATGACTTCCGCGCGACCCCGGCGTGGAACCAGATCGATGCCACTCGCCAGCTTGATCTCTCGCTGATCCACGATGAGATGCGCCTGCTGCTGCAGCAGATCGAGGCGGGCCTCGACTACTACGGCAATCCTCCGGCATGGGTGCCGATGCTCAGTTTCGAAGTGAATCAGACGCTGTTCCAGAACGAACTCGACCGTGCGATGAACACGCTCTACCTCGCTTACTGGATCGGCAACAAAGCGGCTACCGAGCAGCAGCGACTCGACGCTATGACAGAGCTTCGCGCCACTTTGCGCGATCAACTGGAGACGGCACAGGCAGATTACAATGTGGCCATCGCCCGGCTGCCAGTACTGCGCCAGCAGGCGGAACAGTTGGACGGGGAGATCAAGACGGTGCAGAACGATCTGGAGATCGAGGAACTGCGGCTGCTCAATGACACGCGCGAAGAAGACTGGGTACTCGGGCTGCGCATCGGCCTGAAACTTTCTGCCATGATGTGTCAGATGGTGCCGGTGTACCAACCGACGCTCGGGCTGGTAGGTGAAGGACTGCGTGTGGCCAGCGATTTCAATCCGGACCGCCCGTGGGATTCGATCACCGGACTCAAGAGCCTCGCGGCAGCCTATCAGGAAGCGGACTTTGAGGACTCCGCCAACGAACAGGGACAGGCATCGGAGGAAATCGACGCCGACGAGGCGGAGGAGAACAGCATCGACTACGCCCAGGCACTGCAGCAAGCAGGCACCGGGCTGGCGAAGGGTATCGAAGACATCAGCGGTTTCATCAAGGAACGCGAAGCGCCCAGCGAGGAAATGCTGGCGGAACTCGAGCGGCTCAAAAGTTTGTCGCCCGAATACAAGGCGCTGCTGGAAAAAGTGGAGGAACTCACGGTCCGCAATGGCGAATTCGCGATCGAGCTGGTCGAGACGATGCAGAAAATTGGCGCACTGTCCGGCATCATGAGCCGCAGCGTGCTGGCGATCGATGCCCTCAGTCGCGATATCGCTCCGGCCGCAACCGTGCTCGATGACCGCGCCACTGCTTACCTCGATGAGATGGAACAACGCGCCTTCGACCGGCTGGTGAAGTACCACTACTACCTGGCAAAAGCTTACGAATACCGCCTGCTGCTGCCCTACACCGAGCCGCTCGATCTGGAGTCGCTGATCACCAAGTTCGGTGAGATCGCAGACTTGAACAACGACCACCAGATCACGCCAGCGCAGTTCGCCACTCTGAAGTCCGTCTATCAGGACAAGCTGTCGCAGGTCGCCGAGACCATCTTTGACCGCTACAACACCAACCGTCCGGATTTGTCGGTGCCCGTTCGTTTCAATCTGTTGCCGGAAGAAATCGAAACGCTGAACGCCGGTGGCAAGGTCACGCTGAACCTGCGCGACGCCGGATTCTTCCAGCCGTCTGAAGAGAACGTGCGCATCGTCGATCTGAAGTTGTTCTCGATCGAGGCTGCTCCGCAGGGCGGTGGCACTGTCGGCCGCTCCGCCTTCCTCGATCTCAAGATCGAGCACTCAGGGATCTCGCGATTAAAGAAAAACGGCGAGACCTATCTGTTCCGCCACTACTCGCGCAACACGGACAATCCGTTCGTCTGGGGTGGGCGCTACGATGTGATCGATGATCAAATTGATCCGTTCGAAATCTCCGACGCCAACGATTCCCTGCTGCGATCCCTGTTGTCCGGCGATGCCGTGTCGGACATGCTGCTCTACTCGCGTCCGTCCGCCTGGGCAGACCTGGAAATTTCCCGCAGCTATGTCAACAGCGGTGGCCCGCCACTGGACATCACCTCTGTTCGCCTGGAAATGGTTTACGACTTCAGCCCGCGCGCGCAGTCATCAAAGCAACGCGATCTCGAAGTCTTCGTCCAGACCATCGCCGAAAATGGTGCTGGCCAGCCGGTGATCGAAGACAGCACTTTCGAGCCCTACTTTGATCTGGGATCGAAGGACTCCAATGGGCGCGAAGATGCAAGGGGACACTTCCTGCGCGTGTACGATTCTGCCTCCGGGCCCGTCACCATCAAGGCACCCGCCAGTTACGGACAGTGGAACTTCGCTGGTTGGACCGATCAGTTCGGCCAGGAACTTCCCGGTGGCCCTTACACGAATCCAACATTCGTGGCATCCCTGCCCGAGGACACCATCCTCGTCGCGCAATACGGCCTCAACGCCTCGCCACCAGTGGAAGTCGTGCCGCTTCAACTCAACACGCCGATCGTCCGCGGCAATCAAGTCATCCTCAACTGGAGCGGTGCCCCGGGCGTCCGCCTGCAGTCCCTCGAAGCCCTCTCCACCGGCCTCTGGCAGGACGTCCCAGGCACCAGCGGCATGAGCACCGCAACCATGCAGAAGACCACGCGCGCGATGTTCTACAGGCTGGTTCAGTAATTCATTCTCCTTTTCAGCGAATCGAACGGTCGCACTTTGCCACAGAAGTATCACACGGGGAATCTTGACGGAGGTGCCTCAGAAACCGGAGCATGCCTGCATGTCAGAAAACGAGATCGCTTCACTTCAGGCCCGGCACACGATTCAATGTTGGTCGAGTCAGTCAGGGTATTCGCCGATTTCCGTCAAGAGTGCGAGCGGCTGCTGGATTCATACGCACGATGGGCGGAGGATCTTCGATCTGCGAAGCGCGCATGAGTGTGTGAATCTGGGATTCAATCACCCGAAAGTGATCGCGGCTCTGAAGCGGCAGATGGATGAAGTCATCTACGTGACGGACGATTTTGCAACGGAGCCGACTGCCCGGCTGTCGCAAAAGCTGGCCGAACTGACACCGGGATCGTCGGCGAAGAAAGTCTACTACTCGCAGAGCGGCGCGGCTGCAGTGGAAGCAGCGATCAAGGCGGCGCGGCTCTATCAGTACAACCGCGTGTTCGGCGAACAGGGTACGGTCGATGCGCCGGGCCAATACCCATACCCTTACAAAGTCATCTCCCGCTACCAGTCATGGCACGGCGCGACCGCCGGGGCGGCGTCTGCCAGCGGCGATCCGAGACGCTGGTTCCAGGAACCACTTACAGTGCCAGGCGTGGTTTTCGCACCGGATGCAAATCCCTACCGGCCCCACTTTTCATCTCTGGACCAGCATCTGGCATACCTTGATCACATGATCGAACAGGAGGGAGGCCGGAACAAAGTGGCGGCATTCCTGCTGGAAGCGATTGTGGGCAGCAACGGAATCATCGTCCCGCCCGACGGCTATCTCGAAGGCATCCGGGACCTTTGCGACCGCTGGGATCTCGTGATGATCGTCGATGAAACGATGACCGGGATGGGCCGAACGGGAAAGTGGCTGGCTATCGAGCACTGGGACGTCGTCCCCGACATCATCGTCATGGGCAAGGCGCTGGGAGCCTACTGTCCGCTGGCCGCGACGATCCTGTCAGAGAAAATCGCTGGTTCCTTTGACCATCGGCTATTCGGCCACGGGCAGAGTTACTCCGGGCATGCCCTCGCCTGTGCAGGTGCGCTCGCCGGGATCGATGTTTTGTTGAGCGACGGAGTGCTGGAGCACGCACGCGTCACCGGCATTAATCTTGGAGAAAAGTTGAAAGCTCTGGGTGATCGCTTCCCCTGCGTTGGCGATGTCAGAGGGCTCGGCCTGTTTTGGACCATGGAACTGGTGAAGCCAGGCAGTCAGAAACCACTTCGTAGAGCCACGGAAAAGTACGAGGAAACAATTGTGAAAAAGGTGTCCGACTACCTGTTCCACGAGCGCAACGTCTACGTTCCGTCAGACAAGTTCGGCCTCTGGGTAGTGCCGCCATTGATCGTCACCGACGATGAAATCGATTTCCTCATGGATGCTCTCGAGGGGGCTTTGCACTTCGCGGAGTCCCTGCTTTGAGATTCGTCACTTTAAAGCTACTAACGTAATACCCTCCCAGTCAGCCAATTATAAAATATTGCAAAAACGGATATCGTCAGCTCTCCACCGTCCACATCGTTCCGAACTTGCTGTCCGGCTGCGGCTCTGACAGGGGCAGGATGCCTGATACGATTTTGATGCGGTCGCCGTGGCGAGCAGTGGTAATGTTAGGATCGTCGGGCATTGCGCTGGCCGGGACGATTTCGATGGTGCCACGGCTGCGCGGGTGAAGGCTGCGGCGCAGTTCCACGGCAAGACGGCCGAAGGTGAAGCGCGGGTTGATTTCGACGATGGGTTGCAATCGGAGGGATCCACTTGCCTGATCCATGAAAACAAACGCATCAATGCCGAGCGGGCCCTCGAATTCAGTCGCAAGCAGAGATTCGCTGAGCTGTGCGGGAATCGTCCGTTCGAAGAGTTCGCGGGCCCAGCCGTCCCGACCTGGGTGGCTGTGGAAAAACCGTGCGACCTTCGATGGCATACCGCAGACCAGCTGATGGCTGACCTGACATGCGCGGAACTGCCCTCGCTCGTCGTTGATCAGGCGCGTGCCGCCTTTGAAAATGACCTCGCAGGTGCGCCTGTCGGCACTCCGCTTGATCTCGTATTGCATCGACAAATCGAACACCCGTTCGAACCACGGTTCAACAACGATGGCTCCATGCCGCTGCAAGGTGTTGTTGATCCAGCCGATGGTGCGATCGTCCTGTAACGAAGCCGCATCTACCCGCATCATGCCACGGCCAGAGACGCCGAAGGCGGCCTTCAGCACAACGGTCTCATGCCGCTCGAGAAATCTTTCGGCACTGGCGATGACATGGCCAGGATCCGTCGTACATTCCCCGCAATCAGCCATGTTTACCAGAGGCAGTTCCGGCTCTGCCGCGACGAGTTTCCGTAACTCTGCGGTGCTCCATTGTTTCGAGTAAAGTTGCGCAATCTCAGGGATCCAGCGAGTGCCAGTGGCCGTCTGCGTCACACTGCCGGTGAGTGGCTGCAAAAGGCGCACGCTCTCCGGGCTCCATCCCCATGGGCGCAGCGCTCCCATTTTTCTGTTTCTGTTAGGGCTATCGATGGCGATCCGCCCGTTGGCATCGAGCACCTCAATCTCGGGCACTGGCAGGCCTGCTGACTGGATGCGCTGAAGAAATGCAGTGGATGGACGGTTTCGCAGCAGCACCAGATCATCTTCACGTGCGAGGAACAGTGCCACGGTATCGAGATCCCGGGCCAGAATCGCAAACTCCTTGGATGGCGTGAAATTCGCCAGCTGCAGTGCTGCGGACTCTTCAGCTGCGGGATTGAAGACGTAAACATGCGGCGTCCGCCCGCGCGACGAAGTAGACACCTGAAGCTCATTGATGAAGTCATCGTCAAGCCCGGCGGCGCGGCGGCCCTCGGCATTGAACGGCGCCTTGCCCTTGGCCCGGTTTGGCGAAAGCGGGAATCGCAGGTTTTGCTGAAAAGCCTGCCAGTCAGTGAGGCCTGCACCCTTCCAACGGCGAAACCATTTCAAGCCGTAGCCTACGTGTGTGATCTCATCGCGGTAGATCTTGTCGAGAATCGTCGCCGTCGAGCCGTCACCATTGCTTCTGAAAACCCGGGCAAAGTGATGGGCAAAATCCAGATTCGCTTGTTCGAATGTCAGGCTGAGCCGGGTCACGTAATCGAGCGGCGATTCCATATCCGCGATGTTTTTCCAGAAGAAGCCGTTGACCGGGCGGTCGCCAAAGGTGAGGCCGCAGGCTGCCATGCGCCGCATGTACATCTGGGTGTGCGCCTGCTCTTCCCGCAGCGTTTCAAGGATGCCCAGGCGGAACTCCTTCGGTGCGTCGGGAAACTTGAGCAGCACCAGCGCCATCAGTTCCGTGGCGAGCAGTTCGTGATTGGCAAAAAAATGCAGCAGGGTGGCCCGGTCATCGTCCGATTGCAGATGCCGGGCACGGGCAAAGCTGGTGTTGCCGTTCTCTTTTGAAAAAAGGAGGGTATCAGGCCGTCCTGGCACAGCAGGTACACTGATTGCCGCACCAGGCACCTCATCAGTCACCACGCCTTCAGGCGCAGCGAGCTTGTCCTCGAGACGCGTGCTGAAGAGAACCTTCTCGGCAAAAGTGCGCAGTTCCATGCAGTTAGTTCTGTGTTCCTAACATTGGCCCAAACAGCACGGCGCGGTCTTTCCACTCGATACTTCCGAGCGTATCAATCGTTAGCTCCGGCACTCGTTCTGCTGTGGCGACAAACTGGCCGGGAACGAACAGCGTTCCGATATCGATGGCGGAGCTGCCCAGGGCTGCTGGGAACATCGTCTTCTCATCACCCTTGGTTGCAGATTCCAGCGTCACCTTGTCGCCGGTTGGCACAGCAGCCTTGCATATCCAGAGACTATTGTCCGCATCCAGATAGGCAAGGCGTGTCAATGGAAAGCCGAAACTGGAAACGATGACGGGAGGCTGGCCGGCTGCACTGACCAGTTCGATGCGTCCGCGGGTCGAGCGTACCGACTGCAGGTAGTGGCCGTGCTCGCGACGACTCTGGAACCAGTCGCCGCCATAAACATTGCCGTCGACATTGTACCGTTTAGCCAGACCTCCTTCGTCGTCGACCGCTGACCACGGGCTGTCATTAAGCACCGTCTGGCTGATGAAAACGTCCTTTGCCTCGAATGCTCCGGAGAACAGAACGCCTGTGCGGGATGACTGGTACTGGGTGACGTAGGCATTGGTCTCTGCGGGTTCGACGTTCACTATCACCAGCCGCTCACCCTTTCCGCCGGTGCCATCTTGAACCAGGATCAGAACAACGAGCAGCGCACTTGCGATTAACGAAATCAGCGGCGTCGTCCAGAACAAGCGATGACGTCTGCCTGGTTTTGCAAACACGAACAGGTTCACCGGGCCGACGATGACACCGAATGCGATCAGAATCAGTGCCACCTGCCAGTTGCCAAAAGAACGCAACCCTAACTCCGACACTAGAGCCTGAGTCGCGCCCGATGCGTCACTCAATTCCTGATGACGATGCCTTAACGATTGATAACGTCCGACAGTTTCGGCGGGATCGAACTCGGTGCCGTTCCACTGGTAAAAGTGAAAGGATCCCAGTGAGCGTGTACCGCTTTTGACACCCTTGATGCCCAGAGCTTCAGGGCCCATTCCTTGTTTGGAGTAAATGTCGAGCTGTCCGCCCAGCCGGCTCCACTCCAGCAATGCCTGACTGACAGCAGGTGCTTCCGTTTGAAGTTTCAGCCATTCGGTATCCGTCAGGATCACGACATCTAGACCGGAATACCCACGCCAGCTGGATGGCAGGGACGTCAGTTCCGCGGTCGCGGCAAACGCATCCGACGAGGATGATGTGAAGGAATCCACCGCGTCATCGAGAGGTCCGGAATTCCGCACGCTCAGGCCTTTGCTCATCAGGATCGCTGGCCAGTCCGACGAGCAGCTCTGGGTAAATGCCCCTGTTTCTGCCGGAACCCTCTCGGCCTTAATGGTATACTTCAGGCGCTGGTCGTAGGTATAGGACGACGTACTGAAATAAGTGGCAACCGGGACGAGCAATTCCACCGTCGTCGATCCCCCTTTCTTTGATTCCATCTCAAATTGCGAAAGCAGACGGTCATCTTCCGAGGTGGATTCAAATGCAAGCCTCCAGGTGTGGTCTGCGGTCGATCCGTTCTCAATGGTCACGCGCACCGGAGCGACGCCATGCAGTGGAAGCCGTGAGAATACGCTCTCTACGGTGATGGTAACGGTTGGCTTGCCCGCCTCTCCTTTGAGGACGGCGTGTGTCTTGACGTCCTGTGCCTGCAACACGGACTGCATCAGCAGCAATCCTGACAATAGCGCTAGCATTCTCATGCGCTCTCCTTCAGCGTCTTAGGCAGTGCTGCTGAATCGACTGGTATCTCCGTCATTATTTTGCGTACCATACCACCAGCGGTCTCGCCTTCGATCCGTGCGCTGTATTCCAGAACGATGCGGTGATTGATGACCGGCACGGCGAGTGCCTGGACGTCCTCAAAGCTACCGTTCTGCCGACCGTGCATGAGGGCGCGGGCCTTTACGGCGGAGGCAAGGCTAAGGGCCGCACGCGGACTAGCACCGTACTTCACACCATTGGCCGCATTGGATTCACCTTTGTGCGTGGCAGTGACGATGCGGGCGATGTAATTGGCGACCACGTCCGGCAGATAAATGCGGCGGGTGAGATCGAGCAGCTGCTGGAGCTGTTCACGGGTGAGCACTTGCTCCACTTCTGGTTCCACGCCCAGTTCGCGCTGTTTGATGATCTGCTCCAGAGTCGCAGAGCTGTTCCGTGTCACTTCGAGTTTGAACAGGAAGCGATCGAGTTGTGCCTCTGGCAGCGGGTAGGTGCCTTCGAGTTCGATCGGGTTCTGGGTCGCCAGCACGAAGAATGGCTCGGGCAGAGAATGTGTGGTGCCGAGCACGGTGACCCGCCGCTCCTGCATCGCTTCCAGCAATGCCGATTGCGTTTTGGGCGATGCCCGGTTGATCTCGTCTGCGAGCACAAGGTTCGAAAACAACGGGCCGGGCTGGAATACAAATTCACGGTGCCCGTCCTTCTCCTGCAGCACCGGATTGCCAGTGATGTCGCCGGGCAGCAGATCGGGCGTGAACTGGATCCGCTTCGTTTCCAGGCCCAGCGAGTGCGCCAGTCCCTTCACCAGTTCGGTTTTGCCCAGGCCAGGCAGGCCCTCAAGCAACAGATGTCCACGCGAAAGCAGCCCGCAGATGACTTGGTCGATCAGCTGATCCTGGCCGAAGAGGACACTGCCGAGTGCCTTTCGGAGTGCTGCCACGTGCTGAGTTCCATCAGCAATTTCCGGTTCCGTTGCGAAGTCTGCCATAGCGAATTTTCGTCCACTGTAGCCAGATAATCAACCAATCCGCAAGCGATTGCATGGAACCTTGCCTTTCTCATCGCAATGCCCAATCATTGATCGAGTTGAATCGTGACCGCGCATGCAAGACGAAGAATCCCATTCCACCCCACCTCCAGATCCTGTCCCAGAGGATCACACGCCGCCTGCCCTTCCGGCGAATGCTTCGCCGTGGTCTGAGCGGAAAGGGAAGGGGATGTTCTGGTGCCTGTTGTTTGCGCCGGCGCTTGTCACCCTCATCGCCCTTGCCGGATCAATTGGGATGAAGGTGGACAGTCCGGCGGGTCTGTTTGCGGGTGCGGGTTTAGGCTTTGGTATTTGCGTTTATTGCGGAATGTGGATGGCATCTGGATTTCAGCTTTCCACTGCGGGCAAAGTCTTTGCAGGGCTTGGGTTGGCATTAACGTTCGCATTTTTGAACGGGGTAGTCGTCTTTGCTGGCTGCTTCGCTGTGCTCATGACTTTCCAATAAGTGATAACATCGACCACCCTGAAGACGACTACCAGTCGTTGCCTCACATGCGGCGCCGCCTGCCCAGCGGAGGTGGTGAAGTCCGCCGAAGATCCGGCAAGGGTGTTCCTTGTCCGGCACTGCCCCGATCACGGGGAGCAATCGGTTTGCATCAGCTCGGATGCGCGATTCTACTGGCTGTCTAAAGGTGCGGATCGTGAAGATTCGGCATCCTGCTGTGGCGGCGGTGGTTGCTGTAGCGCTGCTGAGGGTTCAGCTACGGGCACTCTGGGGCGCAATGCGAATGTCGAGGCAGGAACGCCAGTGGAAGTCCTTTCGACCTGTCTGGCGCTGATCGAGATTGTCGACTCCTGCAATCTTTCATGCCCAACCTGCTACGCCGATTCCCCGGCTGGTGTTGGAAGAAAGTTGGACTTTACGCCGCTGGCTGAGATCAAGGATCGCGTGCAGGGAGTCATTGACCGAAAGGGCCCCATCGAGATTCTCCAGTTGTCTGGTGGCGAGCCAACGCTGCATCCGGATTTCTGCGAGTTGCTGGCCTGGACGCAGGAGCACGCGTCTATCGACTACGTGCTGATCAATACCAATGGCGTAAGGATCGCCCGCGATGCGGAATTTGCGACAGCGCTGGGTAACGTCTTCCGCTATGGAAAGGCGCAGCTTTATCTGCAATTCGACGGCCCCCAGGAAAGTGGTCAGGCGGAGCTGCGGGGCGCAGACCTGCGGGAATTGCGGGAGCAGGCACTGGCACGCTGTGCGGAAATCGGACTGCCGGTGACACTGGCGATGACTGTCACGCCAGCCAACCTGCCGCACCTGTGGGATGCTGTTCTGTTCGGCTTACGGTTTCCCCACGTGCGCGGCATCAGCTTTCAGCCGCTGTTCTTCAGTGGTCGCAACGGGATTACGGCAGATGCGACTGAGCGGCTCAACACAGCGGACATTATTGTCAATGCTGTCGCGCAATCGGGCGGACAGTTGCACTTTGAAGATTTCACACCCCTGCCGTGTGGTGACCCTAACTGTGCCACCATTGGATATTTGCTGAAGACTGCCGAGGGCATTCGTTCCATCAGCGAGTTTATCGATTTTGCTGCATTGCAGGGATTTTTGCAGGACCGCGTGCGCTATCAGCTGGAAGATCTGGCTCAGTGTGGATGCGAATCTGAGCCGTTGGGTGAGTTGCTGCACCAGTTCGAAATGGATGAGAACCATACGTTCCGGCTGTTCATCAAGCCGTTCATGGATCATGCCACCTGGGACGAGGACCGCATCGACCGCTGCTGCACCCACGTGATTCGACCGGACGGGAAGCTGGATTCGTTCTGCCGCTATTATGCGAATGGCGGCGCGGCTGCGTTTTCCAAGACGAGATCCTGACATGCACACATTTCAGGAGCTTCGCGGTTACAGCTGGCTGATGCTGGCGGGATTGGTGCTCAGCATAGTGTTCTGGTCGCGGCTTGCCAGGCGTGACGGGCGACTGCTCCCGGTTTATGTCGGTGCAGTGTTAGGTGCTTTTCTGGGGGCGAAGCTGTGTTACTTCGCTGCAGAGGGCTGGATGAAGGTCGGTACCGCTGGTTTCTGGCTCGATCTGGCGACAGGGAAGACGATTCTAGGTGCCATGTTGGGCGGCTATCTCGGAGTAGAGGGTGCCAAAAAAGCAGTCGGTTACAAAGAGCCGACAGGCGACTGGTTTGCGCTGATCGTTCCCGCCGGAATCACACTGGGAAGGATCGGCTGCCTGCTGCACGGATGCTGCCGGGGCAAGGTATTCGAGTCGCCGCACTGGTTCACAGTTACAGGTGCGGCTGGCATCCATCGCTGGCCCGCCGTGCCCGCGGAGATTGCTTTCAATGTTGTCGCCCTGCTGGTCGCCCTGGCATTGCGAAGGTTCCGACTGCTCGCTGGGCAACACTTCCACTTGTATCTTATCGCCTACGGCGTGTTCCGCTTTTTTCACGAATTCCTCCGTGGAACGCCAAGGGTACTCGGGCCATTCTCGGGCTATCACGCACTGGCACTCGCAGTTGCCGTTCTCGGACTGGTGCGGTTCTATCAGCGCTGCCGCACGACGGCTTAATGTTGCACGATACGGCTTGCGCCGAACAAGGTGCGCGGAGCCCCGACAGGCTGGCGGGACGAGCATTTGCAGGAACGCATGCAACAGCGCGAGCAATCCGAACATAAAACGCATAGCCCCGTCACCTCTTCCGGGCTTGTTCAACTAAGGGTGTAGTCGAATGCCTCGGATTCGCTATACCCTTTATTGTTCGGCACCTGTGGATTTGCTC
>JAGROY010000241.1:0-179 GCA_020439995.1 Verrucomicrobiia bacterium | reverse complement strand
GTCCAAAAGAATAGTCCGACTAAGAAAACAAACTTCATGCTTCCTCTCAGGCCTTCTGCGGAAAAGGGAAAGTAATGGTATAAAAGGCTGAGTGTCAGTCCTTGAATAAATATGGTCAGGAGACCTAGTGCAAAACTGGGTTCGCCTTCGAAATAGCCGAATGCGTCATAGCTACTCTT
>JAGROY010000029.1 GCA_020439995.1 Verrucomicrobiia bacterium | reverse complement strand
TCGACGATGATCAGCGTGCGCTCGAACTGGCCGAAGTTTTCGGAATTGATTCGAAAGTACGCCTGCAAGGGATGCTTCACCTTCACGCCCGGTGGCACATAGATGAAGCTGCCTCCGCTGAAGACTGCACTGTTCAGCGCTGAAAATTTATTGTCACGCGTCGGGATCACTTTTCCGAACCACTTGCGAAAAACGTCCTCGTGCTCCTTCAGACCTTCCGTGCTGTTGACAAAGATGACGCCCTGATCGGTGACGGCCTGCTTCACGTTTGAGTAGGCGGCCTCACTGTCGTACTGCGCTTCCACGCCTGCCAGAAACTTGCGCTCCTGCTCTGGGATTCCGAGGCGCTCGAAGGTGCGCTTCACATCGTCAGGAACATCGTCCCAGCTGCGCTTGGGGGCCTCGCCGGATGCCAGGTAGTAGCGGATTTTGTCGAAGTCGATCGACTCCAGATCCTTAGTCGCCCAGTGGGTCGGCATGGGCATCTCTTCAAAAGCAGTGAGGGCCTTATGCCTGAATGCGCGCACCCAGTCCGGATCATTTTTGACGTCGGAAATGAAGTCAACGGTCTTTGCTGTCAATCCGTAGCCCGCATCGTGCTTGTGCTGTTCGGGAAAACGGAAGTCGCCGATCGAATCTTTCTCGCTGGCGATGTTCTTTACTGTCTGGACTTCGTCGATCATGATCGGATCTGGTGAAAATTGCGTTTTAAAACGTGGGCTGAAATAGGGTGGATCAGGCAGTCACGGCAAGTTCATCCTTGATCCAGTCGTAACCTTTCTCCTCGAGTTCAAGGGCAAGGCCCTTCCCGCCGCTGCGAACGATGCGGCCATTGACCATCACATGGACGTGGTCGGGCTCAATGTAGTCAAGTAACCTCTGATAGTGGGTGATGACCAGAAAACCGCGATACGGAGAACGCATCGCGTTCACTCCCCGGGCAACGATCTTCAGGGCATCAATATCAAGGCCACTGTCCGTCTCATCCAGCACGCAGTAGAACGGCTCCAGCATCGCCATTTGCAGGATCTCGTTCCGCTTCTTTTCACCGCCGGAGAATCCTTCGTTTACCGAGCGCGCGGTAAATTTGCGATCGATTTCCAGCTCGTCCATTTTGGCGTAGAGAGCTTTGTAAAAATCAACCGCATCCAGCTCCTCTCCCTTGGGCAGCCTGGATTGCAGGGCCGCACGGATAAAGTTCGCATTGCTGACGCCGGGGATCTCGACAGGATACTGGAACGCCATGAACAGACCAGCACGGGAACGCTCGTCGGCTTCCATCTCCAGGAGGTTTACTCCGTCCATCAACACCTCGCCGCCTGTGACCTCGTAGTCCTCGTGCCCTGCCAGAACTTTGGACAGCGTGCTCTTGCCGGATCCATTCGGGCCCATGATTGCGTGAACTTCTCCCCTCGGAATATCGAGGCTGAGCCCCTTGAGAATTTCCTGGCCGTCAATCCGTGCGTGCAGGTCTTTGATTTCGAGTTTCATCGGTTGCGATTGCGTCTATGCGTCTGACTTTTCTATATAGGTAAAATGTGAGTGGTGCTGGTTCGCCAGCGACGACCGCCCACTTGCGGGGCAGCTGGATGAAAAAGGACCGCGTCTACTTCTTGATGGCCTTTGCTGTCTTCGCCTTCGTGACGCAGTCTGGACAAGTTCCGCGAATGGCCACCTCAAAGTGATCGACCACTGCACCCTTGGGCAGCTTCCACATCTGGCTGAAATTTGACTGTGCTTCCACCCGTGGCTTTAGCACAATATCCTCAACGTGCCCGCAGTCTTCACAGTAAAAGTGACCGTGCTCCTGAAGGTTGGCGCAATACCGCGACGGCGAACGGTCGAGGTTCACCTTCTTCACCAGCCCGCATTGGTTCATCGTCTCCAGGCAGTTGTAAACGGTGGCCAGCGAAATACTGGGCATGCGTTCCTTCGCCCGCATGAAAACCTCCGTCGCCGTCGGGTGGTTGCGCTCCTCCATCAGCACCTCGTAGACTTCACGGCGCTGCTTGGTCATTCGAAAATCACCACCCAGCTCAAGAGCGGGCGCACTTTCGGAATCACTGGAGATGTCACTTTTGATCACCATTCTACCTTCAACGTAGAAAGGCCCTTTTCTTTATCAAGAACTATTCTAAATAAAAATTGAGTTGTTTAGGGCTTCTTAACGATTTCGCTGACTGCCATGGCGCGGCCTTCACCTCTGCGTTTCACGCAACGAAATGAAACAGCCGGACGGGTTTCCCGGTACGGCTGATTCTATTCATTTAACCCCAAATTCGCTAAACTCTATTCAGCCTGCACCCTGTAGTAGGCTTCTTCGTCTGACACTCCTGTGTCGGTAAAGGAACTCGTATCGCCTGCCTCACCTTCAAAGCCATCTTGCAATTCCACAAAGTCACCGGTGATCAACTGTTCGGGGGTTGCTCTCTGAATCGTGTAGCCAGCTCCTTCTGTCGATTGCCACGTGATCGTTATGTCCGTTCCTGTTTTTGAGACGCTGATAATCTGGAAAGGCAACGCGCCAGCACCTACCAGACGCTCACCTCCGACCAGCTCCCACTCCCCGTCTTCAGCGGCACCCTCCACCGTATCTGTATCATCAGCAAATTCGCCCTTGGCAAAGTAGAGTACGCCTTTGTCGCCGCCGCCGCGCTCAAACCAGAAGAATTCAATTGGATAGTCGCCTGCCGCTAAATCTACCACGGCATGGGAGTCAGTGTTCCCCGTGGTTCCAGTGAATACCAGCGAGTTGGGCTGAACCGGATCGATGATGGCTGCACCACCCTTGCTGATGAACTCCGCGCCAAAGATCCTCAATCCTGCGCCGTCATCCGTATTGTAGCCGAACGTATAAAGGCCCGAGGTTGCGACCCTGAGCGTCCCCTTATACAAAACGAGGAAATCGTCGACAGCGCCACCCTCGTTTACAACTTCGTCCGGATAAAAATCGGACTCTGGAAAGAGCTCAGGGCGGGCGTTATTGAGATTTGCAAAGGCTGATGTCGTATCGAATATCTGACCTTCAAAGTCTGGCTCATCGGCGCGTTGGATCACTCTCAATGCGTCTGCCGTGCTATTCAAGGTTCCGGCATCCCAGATATAGCGCACTCCCCAGAGCCCTTCTTGGCCTTCAGGGCCTACCAGCGGTGTGTTGAACGGCATCAACGAATCCTTTAACTTCGTTTCCCCTTCTCCCGAACGCTTCGCACTGTTGCCGTTGGTGTCCTTTACGACCAGATTATAGCTGTGGGTGGAACCTGGTATCCATGCCGGTTCGGCCACGTAAGTCACGAGGATTCCACCTTCAATGTCCGACACTGTGGTGGTCACAGCCGCTCCGTCGATTGTCACCGCAATGGAATCCTTATCGACGACGCTTCCCACTTCGTTGATTACTCGGAACGTCAAACCGTTGGGGGTGCTCCTCACTTGTGAGACTGAAAGGAGCACCGGACCAGCAGGGCCACCGCTAAGCGAGGCAATTCCTTCAGTTGCAATCTTCGATACATCTGCGGCCGACAGAGCACGGTTCCAGATTCCGATGTCTGCGAGTGCGCCGGACCAGTGCTCGCCGCCCGGCTGCTGTCCACCGATGAACAATGGCTGTGGATTGATTGGGTAGGCACCAGTGTTCTCGTAGGTGTTCGATTCCTCACCATTGCGGTAGTAGGTGAAGTTGTTGCCATCTTTCACGATCGCATGATGCACCCACACATCATCTGGAATAGGATCTGGATATTCAACGTTTTCAGTACCAACGCCCTCCTGGTGAAACTCGAATCGAGAGGGGGTGAACTTGATGAATTCACGCGGGGCAAAGTCCGTGCCGTCGAGCATGTAGCGGTTACCTAGCACGATTTCATTTACACCAGTCCCTCCACCCACTTGGAGCGACCAGAATGCGATCGAAAGAGGGGTGCTCTCGTCCAATACCGGGATGAGCTCTTCGCCGAGCAGGGCATAGCTGGCATTGCCATCAAAGCTGGGGACACTTGCTCCCGCAAGGAATCCGGGAACTTCATCCCCATCTGCCGCTGCGATCCACTCGCCGTCGACAAACTCTGCAACTTCGTTGTTACCCGTCGAGTCATTGAGGTCTTCAGCTGAGCCTTCCGTCAGCGGCCACCAGCCGATAAGAGTTGGATCTACACCTCCGCCCCCACTTACCGGATCAACGATCCCTGTCACCGTATAGATAAAATCGTAGTCAGTAGCGGAAACGCTGCCAGTTCCCGAGTTACCAAAGTATAGACTCGGCTCCGCTGCTCCACCAACATTGCCCCCACCGACAGTCACATAGAATTCGTCTCCTTCAAGGCTTCCATTGGCAAATATGGTCACCTTGTGGGTGCCTCCATCAGGGCCCAGTTCCGGCACCACTTGAATCCAGAACTCCTGCCAGTCGATCAATGAGTTATCATTCAGCGAAAGCAGATTACCAGGATCATCAGTGGCATTGATCCCATTAACCATGAAGCCCGAGTCTGGATCGCCATCTGCATTAACGAGCGCCTCATCCGTGTCTGCCCGTCCCAGGGCGAAGCCCAGATTGCCGGTAGCCGTGTCGAGGCCAAAACCACCCTTGCCCCCGTCTCTGATATGGGTTCCGTCACCGCCGTCCGGCCATGGATCGCCATCCTCGCGGTCTTCCAGCGGCAACCCCTGCACCGGTGAAGCCAGCCTGAGTCTGGCGTGTATCGTGACTCCCGGTCCGTCGTCCGCGAGAGGATCATCCCCTTCCTCAAACACTGATTTCGTGAACATGAGCTTGCGATTGTCACCAGATCCTCCGGAAGTAAGAGCATCCTGAACACGGATGAAATCGATACCGCCCTGTTCGAGAAGTTCCACACCTCCAGGTTGCCCCCCGTCAATGCCTAACTCACCTTCCCATTCATCGGATCCATTGGCATGGTTCCAATCGGTCTCGTCAGGGTCGTCGGCTGCAGTCCAATCCGATCCGAACGCATCGGCCAGCTTCGCGTATCCCACTATCGGGGCGTCCTGACCACTGGCGATTTCAATGGAAGTAATGATGGCAGCTGCAAATAGCAACGAGCATCGCCGCAATCTAGATAGAAATCGCGATGCAGAGGAATAGGGATGCTGTCCGCAGGAGGGGACAATGGGAGACAGTGACCAGACGTCTGTCCATCGATTCGTGTAATCTCTCTTCATGAGTTACAAGGATTTGAAGGGGTTTACTTAGTTGCGCCCCGCTACTGCGCACTTCAGCGCGCCTGCCGAACGATCGATCTGCACTGCGAGCAATCGATCAGAAGGGTTATGGGGGCTAGGGTTGTTAGATCCCGCATCTCGCGGAAAATGCTCACAGGGGTTGAAGCAGGAGAAAATTAGCGAAAAATGCGCAGAGCGATCAAGTTCAAATTAATCTTTATCACCAGTTCTTCCAGTCCCACCGCATCACCCACGGCCTCGTGGGCGTCTTCGTTCAGGTCTGCATACTCCAGGCCCAGCGCCTCCCATTCCACTTCATCGACCCAAGCTTCCTTCAGCAGTTCGCCATGCGCCCATCTCACCGCATTTAAAAGTTGCCGCATCTGCCATGCTTGTTGCGGGAATTCTGGAATTCCTCTTTTAGCGCTCAGATACTCTTCAAAAATCTCCCTCGTCCCCAACTCTTTCGACTCCCTTGCACGTTGGCGACGATACTGCCCCCAATCACATAACCATCGCCAATGCCAGTGAAATGACTTTTCAGAAACCCCTTTATTAAAAAGAAGTTGTGTGAACTCCTTGTAGAATGCCTCACGGCGTTCTGTTCCGAAATCTCTTGCATTCGAATCGCTCATTTGGCACAATCTCAGAAAATCAAAACATTTCAATCATGACCCAAATGGATCACCTCTCCTGCTACCCGATTCGTATAAATGCGAATTCCTCCCGAACAGCAATAAGATGGAATTCCGCAGAATAAACTGTTCGCCGAAGAAATTGCTTCTAAGATTCTCTCTTCCGCTCCTCTTAGTGCTTCGAAAAACTCTTTTCTTTCTCTTTCTTGTTTGTCTATATCTACTTTTACCACATACAAATGTGGATTCTCTTTCATATGGCGGACATAATCATAACTATTCTTGGCTCCATCTTGGGTGCTTTCATTGGAGTTTGGCTCTCTAATTGTAGTGCGCGCAAACGCTTTAAAGAAGAAAGAGAAGATATTCTTAATGCTCTCCTTGAGTCTATTCATAAAAATATTGGTTTAATTAATCAAATTGAAAATTTGCATTTACCTAATAATGAGATGCCCACATTTCCATTTGATACAGCCTCTTTTGGGTATATTGCTTTGAGCGCCAGAAGATACCTCCCCAAAGGAACAAATTGGAGTAAAAAATACAATGGATTGAGATTTGAATTGGATCATATTAACAGAAAGATTCTCGTATATCTATTTGTGCCAAATGAAGATCAATTAAAAGGAATTACGACGCTCATCAATAATGTTAGACTACAGCTTGAAACAGAAGCTGAAGCGCTATCAAAACTCAAATAAGGCGAACAAAACGCAGCAGATCAACCGCCTTAGTTGTCCGCAATTTTCGTTATTTCGTAGTTTTGTGTTCATCGTCTATTTTTGTTTCGTTATTGTTTTGCGGCGGTGACTGTGCTTTGACGTTCGGCAGAGAAATGACAAGACTCATCTCAACCATCGTTTTCAATATTTTCGTCGTTGTAGCTGTCGGGTGCTCGACAATCCACTCGGATACTCCGAGTGCAGAGGCGCTTGAACGTTACGACCTCTATGTCGCGCCGACATTTTCGCGGCCGAGTCACTTTACAATCGAACGACATACAGATTCCTACATTCTCAGAGAGCATGCCTATCGTGGGAAAGGTGGCTACAGCCCCAAGAAGCTTGCGAGATTGAAGACTGAACGCATTTCCGTGGAGGAGTGGAATACGCTGAAAGCCATTATTGACGATGGAGGATTCTGGACAGATTCGGTCTCCGACATCAACGAATGGGGGTATCTTGACGCCACGTTGATACGGTTTGAAGGAAAGCGATCTCAGCAGGAAAAGAAGATCAGGCAGTATGGGGAATACTCCGCGTTTCTTTACGAACTGCTTGAGTGCCTCGACGAAAGATAACAAAAGCCGAACAAGGCGTCGCTCTCAACAC
>JAGROY010000240.1 GCA_020439995.1 Verrucomicrobiia bacterium | reverse complement strand
GTTCCGGCGATGCCAAAACCACCGTTACCATCGTCGGGCTGCCAGACGCCGCCGTAAAGGAAAGCAGTGAGCGGGTGTGGGCTGCGGTGAAGAATAGCGGATTTAAGCCGCCTCATGGCCGGATTACGATTAACCTGGCACCGGGCGACTTGCGAAAAGAAGGGCCGAGCTTTGATCTCGCCATCGCAGTGGGATTAATTGCCGTTTCGAAGGACGTCGACATTCCTGAAGAGGCGCTTGAGAAATGTTTCATCGCTGGTGAACTGGCGCTTGATGGATCGGTGCGACCGGTGCGCGGAGTGCTTTCGCTCGCGCAGGAAGCGAAGCGCTGCGGCCGAAAGGCGATTATGGTACCCGTCGAGAACGCTGCCGAAGCCGCAGTGGTGGACGGCATTTTCGCCTATGGGGTGGAGACGCTCAGGGACGTGGTCGATTTGCTCTGCGGCAATGGAAATGTAAAGCCGACGCGGCTCGATCGACAGGCTTTCTTCGAGCAGAACCGCCAGTACGATATCGACTTCAATGACGTGAAGGGCCAGTTGAGCGTAAAGCGTGCGGTGGAAGTCGCCGTCGCTGGAGGGCATAATATTCTGATGATCGGACCTCCTGGAACCGGCAAGTCGATGCTCGCCAAGCGTATCGCGACGATCATGCCACTGATGACCGAAAGTCAGGCGATCGAGACCACGAAGATCCATAGTATCGCCGGTCTCCTCGACAGCAAGAGCGCCTTTCTTGCCACCCGTCCATTCCGCTCGCCGCATCACACCATCTCCGATGCCGGATTGTTAGGGGGCAGTCACAATCCCCGTCCGGGCGAGGTGAGCCTCGCTCACAACGGCATCCTGTTCCTCGATGAACTTCCAGAGTTCCGCCGATCAACCCTCGAAGTCATGCGCCAGCCGCTTGAGGACGGCAAGGTCACGATTTCCAGGGCCTCCGGCACCATGACGTTTCCCGCCAGATTCATGCTTGTCGCTGCCATGAATCCTTGCCCGTGCGGTTATTTTGGTGATCCGAAAAGGGAGTGCCGCTGTGGTTCACAGCAGGTGTTAAAGTACCGCCAGCGCATCAGTGGGCCGCTGCTGGATCGCATCGATATTCACGTCGAGGTGCCGATTGTTGACTACAAAGAGCTGTCCGGAAAGGCGACCGGCGAGCCTTCTGAAGCCATCCGCCTGAGAGTCGAAACGGTGCGAAACCGGCAGCTCGAGCGTTTCGCGGCGAACGCTGGCGAGGCAGCGGGAGTCACAACCAACAGTTCCATGACTCCGCGCCTCATGAAGCAGCATTGCCAGCTGGATGCGGAAAGCGCAGGACTACTGGAGCAGGCAATGAACGAACTCAACTTCTCTGCCCGCGCCCACGACCGCATTCTAAAAGTCGCCCGCACCCTAGCCGACCTTGCTGGTAATGATACGATTCAATCCGATAATTTGCTGGAGGCAATTCAATACCGCAGCCTCGACCGGACGCTGTGGACGTAGCTTCTGACGGAGCACCAGGGGGAAGCTCGAAACGATAAACAGGCACTTAGGTTGACACCGCAGACACGCATCTCTACGAACCAGCTCATGAGAAAACGCGCCCTTTCTCTCTCTATCTCTAGATCACTGCGAAAAATGCGGAAACTTCCGGTGCCCTTGGTTCACAGCGGAGGAGAGCGAATCCTCTGACCTTACGTCGCCTTTGTCGATGGTGATACAATCAAGATTCTCGGGCATCTCACCGATCCGGCAAAGCTCGATACATTCAACATCAGCCCCGTGATCGAAGTGAGCCCCAGTTGATAGGGGTGCTGGAAGACTTTGTTCTGCGAAGGAATTCACCAAACTTTCACACTGGCGTCACACAATTTTCAACGTCATTTACTACTGTCGATCCCATGAAGATCACAATACTACTATCGCCATTTGCAGTTCTCATGCTCGCCTTGCCGCTCTCTGCTCAAGAGCGAGCCGTTCCGGATTTCTCGAAAGGTATGCCGGATGCGAAACTGGAGTCGAAGCTGGAGGCACACGGCGAAGAGACCTTTATCCTGACGACAGCTCTAAGCTCTAAGGAGTTCTCCACCACGCTGAGCAAATTCCTCGGTGCGGGATGGGCCAAAAGAGCAATCAATTCGGAGGAGAAAATACCCTTGGCTGCCAGCAGCATGGGCCTGACTTCAATTGCCGAGGTCAACGTTGCCGTGTACGAAAATGCCAAGATTCCCGGCGTCGATGTTGAGGTCATGTATGTCAAGTATAAGGAGGTGAATGCGGTCTCTCGCGTTACGATTTCGGTGAACTGGCCTGGTACTCTTGTTAGGAGCTTTGGCTCTTCCATGTGCCCAGATGGCACCAAGCGGTTAGAATTGACACGGCGAGATAGGGATCTTGTGGACTTTGAGGTGCTCGATTCCGCCAGCGGTAAGCAACTCGCAAGCGATTCCATCGGTTGGTCTGCGATGCGATGGTTCCTCTACTGGGAGACTTCCTCAAAGCTTTGGGGCTATGGAAGTGATATTGGCTACTTCAAGCTATTTGAGTTCAGGCCTGACGGAACCGTAGCGGAATCTGAAGTTGATGAGGGGAAGCGTGTTCCGCCCGTCGTTTGGGACAATCTGCCCTCCTCGTTACAACGAAAATACACGGCCGACGCCGATCCCAACCCTTGCCCCCCCCCTCGATTTCAATCAGCCATGGCCCTTCAATCGTTATTAGTGGGTTTCGCGGTGCGCTATTTAGCCTCAACCCATTGTACTGCGTCGGCGATGACGTAGCCATCGGTATCCGACGTCGAAATGGTAACCGACGACGATTGGCCCGCTGTCAGCGTGAAGGTGCCGAGGATGGTGTATCCATCCGCGCCTGTGGTTTTTTGATTAATCGCCAGCTCCGTAGTTCCGGCATTGTGTTTTATCGTGACCGGAACGTTGGTGGCACGATTGCCGTGTGCGGGGAAGTAGAGCCGGATTTCGTAGTTGCTGGTGTGCCCAATTTTGGTTTCAAAGCGTGCTGTCTTCTCGCCCTTGCCTGTGTTCTCGTCGTGCAGGTAGTGCTGACTAACATAGCCACCAGTCGAGGTGCTGGGAGTCCAGTTGCCTGTCAGTGTGGCGCTGACGTCGTCGACTACGATGCCTCCAAGTTTTTCCGGGCCGCGGCCTGTAGGGTGCTTTTTCGGTGGTGCGTCGTACTCCAAAACTTGACCGTCTGCGATTAAGCAATCGCGCAGGGTCGGATAGTTCACTGCCTGAACGGTCACGTCAGCATCGATCGAAAGGCATGCGGCAGTGGCAGCACTTTGTCCAAGAATCATGAACACGGGTTCCATGCGGATCGAGCCGTATGCGATGTGGGATGAGGAAAGTGCGGCGGGCACGAGGAGATTTGTGCATTCGGATGCCTTTGGTCGGATCGCCCGGTAGGAGATGCGATAGGGGCCGCCCGGGGAAACCTGAACGTCGCCCTCGTTTCGAGCGTAGCCTTCGCTGGACACGTAGCGCTGCGCATGGTGCGAATCCATATTGTAGGAACCCATGCCCACGGATTCAGGCGTGTCACGGGTGCGGAAGCAGTCGTGCTCGGTCTGTACGTAGTCGCTGACCATGCGGCGGGCTTCGCGAACATATATCTGGTGTGGCCAGTTGTCATTGTCGACGAACTCGTCCTTTGCCAGTCCCCACTTGCTCATTTCCCTGCGCAGATCTTCTGGCACCCGCTCGTCATTACAGAGGAACCACATGAGGCCTTTCTGGTAGGATGTGTGCTCGCGTATGATCCTTTCGCGGGTTGCGTAGTCGCCTTCTGGATAGGCGTAGTTCATGTTGATGTTGTCCGTGCTGAACCCGCCGTTGTTGTTGGTATCGGTCTTTCGGTTGGGCATTTCTGCAGGGTGAATGTACCGGCCATCAGTGCCGGCCTTGAGGTAGCGGGCAAAGAGTTCGTAGCGCAGTGGATCGTAGTCGTCAGGCTTTGGAAACGGAACGCGGTTCTCTGGCGCATCGGTCATGCACATGCGGAAACAATAGGCCTGCACGCGTTTGTCTCCCGCCCCCTCTTCGCCCGGGCCGTTGCCGTGGATTCCAGGGAGCAGGCCACTGGCGGGATCGCCTGGAACAATGTAAGGGTCGACGTTTGATGCGAACTGATGATGACGGGCATTCCGGGTCTGGATGCCGTTGAGCGTTTCTCCGTAAGTGGCATTTGATTCACGGCCCACGTGGTAGGACACGCCAGCTTTCGCCATCAGGTCGCCTTCATAGGTGGCGTCGATGAAGCGCTGCCCGGTAAACTTCCGGCCGGATTCCATGATGATGGCGCGAATCGTGAGGTGCTCTTTTTCCACTCCGGCACTGCCTCTTAGATCGAGGCGCTCGCCAGTGATGATCTCGACCTTTGCCGCTGCGAGCATTTCCCGATAGACCTTCTCTGCCACCTTCGGCTCAAAGCGCCATAAGGCATCTTCTCCGGCCCGGAAGAATGGAAAGTCCTCCCGCTTTTCGGTTGTCCATGCGGCGTCATCAGAGTAGTGGGCGCGAATGTTCTGGTAAAACTCTCTACTGATACCACCTATGACTGCCGTGCTTCCAGTGTCGGTCATCCCAAGCCCTCCTGAAGTGAGTCCGCCGATGTGCTGGGACGGCTCGATGAGCACGGTCGTCTTCCCCATCCGGGCTGTCTGCAGCGCTGCAGCAACTCCGGCGGAGGTGCCGCCGTAGACAACCACATCAAATTGGACTGCGGATGAGGCAAGTGATAGAGGCAGCAGTGCTGCCAGAAGCAAGCGGGAGAAGGTTTGAATGATCACCCCTGAGGTCTACCACGTGTAGCCCTGACTGCCAAGACTCACTCTTCGTCAGTTTCGGCAGGTTCGTCGGTGGCAGATGACTCTCCTATGGGGGGATACGGTTTCAGTGCCAGGTATTGAGAGGAGTCGACATCGTCCGGTGTCCCAATCACTCCATCAGCGCCGGCGGAAGTGACAGATGCTTTGTCGCCATCGAACTGGAAATGCATCTCGTTGTTCCACGGATCGAGCATCGTCTTTAACGGAATGTGCTTCCGTTTGCCGTCGAGGTAGTTGTTGGATCTTGAGGCATTCTCCGACTTCGGCCGGTCTGTCTTCAGCGCTTCTGTGATCGCTTCATTGTCCCCTGCGGGAAAGGTTCCGTGGTCGGCTCTATATTCCTGCAATGCCTGCTCGGCATCAGCGACATAATTGGATGCAGCAATCGAAGGTCGCCGGTCGAGTCTGTCCCGCACACCATACGTGACCAGTGCTGCGAGCAGGCAGGCAAAAACGATCGCTGAGAACCAAGCTAGTTTCATCTTTAGTTGGGGGCTGAGAAGGCGTCTTCGATTTGGCGCTGGTTGCGTGCTCATTGTCAATCCTCGGATGTTGGCCTTGAGCGCATCTTCTTCAAGCTGCTTTGCTTTTTTTTCGAGCGAAGGATATTTTCCTTCACCTTGCGCGGTCGCGGACGGTTTCTGCGTCGTGCTTTTTCGGCTGCCTGACGGCGTGCCAGTTCACGTTTTTCCCGCTGCTCCTCAAGAGTGCGACAGAGCTCTTCTCTGGCGAGCAGGCGGTTGTCTTCGCGCGATCGTGTCAGCTGGCATTTGACTTCCACAGCCGAGGGCGTGTGTTTGAGGTAAACACATGATGACGTCTTGTTGATCTTCTGTCCGCCGTGGCCTGAGCCACGAATGAACTTCTCAACAACGTCTTCTGGAAGGATGCCCAAGCGCCGCATGCGCTCTTCCAGTTGATCCCATTTCTCCTGTGATACCACTTTGATGTATAGGGGGGTACCTCTCATTAACATTTGAAAAAGCAGGGCGCTCCAATCGGTTTTTCTGCGAGAAAAACCCCCCAAACTCGCTAGTAGAGCTACCAACCGGAGCGCCCCTCGCCCTCAAGGCTCAATGCCCTCAGGTAGCGCAATTGTGCTGCACAAACAGGGAGGTGCAATCGCTTTTTACCGGAAATTCGCGAAAAAGAAGATCGCTCATTTCAGCGGCGATGCTGATTCGTCCCTAATCAGGGCAAAATGCGGGGAACTGTCTTGAATCTAGCCAGTTGTAGAGTTTATCACGGTATCCTTAATTTAACTATTGCTTAAAATTTTAGGTTCGTTGATTATTAAAGGAAGTATAGTGTTTGGGACGATGATCCCGAACCCAATAGAATTAGCAATGAACAGAAAGAATTATCAGATGGTTTGGAGCGGTGCTTGTGCGCTGTTGTGTGCGATTTTGCCAGCCCTGGCAATGGGGCAGGCGGGTGATCCGTTTATCGAAAATCTCCGCGTGCGTAACGAAGTGACGAGTCAGGCTATCGAACAAAGTCCGCTTGGTGGATTGCTCGGAGTGATTCGGGGAGATCACCTCGAAGGCAGTAGTCAACGAGGTTCCCGGCCTCTGTTCGGTGGGAATCAAAGACGTGACACACAGTCGCGAAACTGGCGTTCCGCTCCTGCTCCGGAAACCACTGGTCTGTCATTGCGCAATCCGCTTGAAGGAAAGTTAGGGTGGGGGAGCCCGGTTCCGTCCCGGCCAGCTGCCAGGCAGCAGCAGTATCGTCAGCCAGCTTCTCAGCAACAACAGAGACAGATGGCGAGTGCTCCTAAAGAAGGCGCTCTCAATCGATTCTTTGCAGGGCTCAAGCAGAAGCCGGAACCGCGGCCTGTGGCAGCACCTGCGCGTCGAACCTTTGCTCCTGCCTCATCAACAGAAAAGAGTGGTGGATTGTTCGCCTTCTTGCGGAAAGACAGATCGTCTTCAAATGACATCGAGGGGGACTGGAGCCGGGAGGCGCAGCGGCGCACCAGTGCTCGCACTGCGAGCCCACAGGTGGCTCAACTCGCCAGTGTAAATCCATCGACCGCTGACAGCGGTGGACTACTCAATCGCCTGGCCAGGAAAAACACTATCAATTCCTGGATGGGAATTCCAAAGGAAGAGGAAGCTCCCGCAAGAGCGACGGCTTCTTCCCGGCAATCGGTTCCGTCGACGTCGACTACATCGGAACAGCGCTACGTGAAATCTGATCGCACTGGATTCCACGCGGTTGGAAAAACGCTGAATGCCAATCGTCCGGATCTTTATCTCAGTAGGGGGACTACCGTCAACGTGACGAACCGCGGATGGAACTGGTCGAACGTCGTCCTGAGTGATGGCCGGATAGGAACTGTGCAGACGTCCCAGCTAAGCCGCACACCGATCGAGGCGAAGCCACCTCGAAGCGCATCCAAGACACCGAAGGGCAGCACCTCACAACAGAAGGAAACGCCCGAGCGCAAGTCGAGTTCAACAAAATCCAACACTTTGACAAATCGTAAAACAGAGTCCTCCAGCATGAGGCGCTCAAAAGAGCCCACACAGCCGATGGATAGGGGAGTGCCGCAAGATCAGCCGTCACGAGCTGCCCTCGATGCGGTGCTCGAGCCCTCGCTGGAATCCCTCCTGGATCCCGGCGTGGAGGCAACGCTCCGTGAACTGGAGGACGAGCTGCTCTTGCCGCTTCCTCCAGAGTTCCCTGAAGACGCTGATACAGGTGCGGGCTCGCTGCCGCCGCTCAACTAGCGTCACGGATTTCTTTTGGTGCTAAATCGAAGGCTCTGGGATTCAACTCCCAGAGCCTTTCTGGTTCTGGAGGGCCTTCATGGCCGTGAGTATGAAATGCCGGAAATCGGGTTTCGTTTCGATTTACAACTGATGCCGGATTTGTACAGTCGCAGTGGTCAGATCATGAGTGACTCGAAAGGAAATGCCGCCACTTCCAGAAAATTCCGCGTTCGTTCCCGGATAGGAAAGTATCGCGTCGAGGCATGCCTGGCGGAGGGAGTATACTCGAACGTTTACCGTGCGTTCGACACCATCGAGCGTCGGCAGGTCGCCCTGAAAATTCCTCACCGGGACCTGGCGACCAAAGAGTATCTAGAAGGCTTTCAGAACGAGGTCAGGCTTTCGGCAAAGATCGATCACAAATGTATTCTGGCGATCAAAGATGCCAGCTACATCGATGGCCATTTTGTCATGGCCTATCCTTTGGGGATCGAGACTCTCTCCTCCCGCTTATCGAGAAGGGTGTCAAATGGTACGCTGGCTCAGTTTGTGCTCGATGCCATTGAAGGCCTCGCGAGTGTTCACGCTCATCACGTGATTCACTGCGATATCAAGCCCGACAACTTTATCATTTTTTCCGGGCCAGTGTTGAAACTTGCCGACTTGGGTATTGCCCGGTTTTCGCTTCGTACCGTGTGCGGATCGGGATCGGGTACTCTCGGTCACATGGCACCGGAGCAGGCATTTGGGAAGCCTTCAGCCCGCTCTGATGTTTTTGCCCTGGGGCTGGTATTATACCGAATGGTTGCTGGAACATTGCCTGAATATCCATTCGATTGGCCGCCTCGTGGTTTCGATCGATTACGGGTCAGGGCTCATCCTGACTTTGTAGAGATTATCCGAACCTGCCTTCATGTGCCCCCGAAACTAAGGTTTGCAGATGGGGTTCAGCTTGCTGCTGCGTACCATTCGCTTAAGAATCCCCCTCTCCGTTGATCCTCTCGCTCTGCTCTCGCCCTCGTGAAATTGGAATTGCTCCCATCAGTCGAAACACAGATCCTCGTCGGTCAGGATATGGAAGCTCCGATTCATATGCACTTGCCTAAAGGGGAGGTCGTTATGCTTACTGTGGCGCGTGATGGTAGCGACATGGAAAATGAAGATGTAGTGGCTGTGATCCCGTTTGGTGATGCTGCAGCAGTTCTGGTCGTTGCGGATGGGATGGGGGGGACTCGCAACGGTGGTCGCGCAGCGGCTCTGGCGGTAAATCAACTTGCGAGCCAGGTGGCCGCACATGAGGATGTGACGACCGTGCGCACGGCGATTCTTGATGCGATCGAGATCTCCAACAGGCGCATCTTGACCGAAGTTCCCGATGGGGGCACGACTCTGGCGCTGGTGGAGTTGTTCGAACACGGGGTCAGGCCCTTTCACGTGGGGGATTCCACCGTGCTCGTTACCGGTCAGAAAGGAAAGCTCAAGTTGAATACGATCGCCCACTCGCCCGTCGGTTTTGCAGTGGAGGCAGGGCTGCTGCATGTCGACGATGCCCTCTGTCACGATGAATTGCACATCGTTTCGAACGCGCTCGGCTTCGAAGAGATGCGCATTGAGCTGGGCGCACCACTCGAACTGGCGCGTTACGACACCGTGCTCATCGCTTCCGATGGCCTTACCGACAATGTCTTTCTGGACGAAATTGTGGAGAGGATTCGGTACGGGCCACTGCAGCGGGGAATCCGAGATCTGGCCAGCCTTGCGAGAGAACGGATGACCGGGCGCAGTGGCTTTGGGCCAGCCAAACCCGACGACTTGAGTCTGATAGCCTACCGTAGAACCTGTTGAAATGGTCGAGTGTCCGCTTGTGCGGTCGCCATTTCGGCGCATACTTCCCGATTTTCCGCTTCCCATTCTGGAGATGTTCCTGTTCTGTATGGGAAGCAAATGTTTCGTTCTACGTTGATATTAACCCAAATGCACATTCATGGCCGCTGAACCTGCGCAACGCCGTCAATTTAAGAGAGTCGTCCTCAAGCTCAGTGGGGAAGCCCTCCGTGAGGACGGTAGTCACGACAACATTTCTCCCCCTATCGTGGAGAACATCGCCCGCCAGGTGAAGGAAGCCTACCAGGCCGGCGTGGAGATCGCCATCGTCGTCGGTGGTGGCAATTTCTGGCGCGGCATTACAGCGAGCAATCGTGGAATGGACCGGGCCACTGCAGACTACATGGGAATGCTGGCAACAGTGATGAATTCTCTAGCAGTGCAAAGCATGCTCGAGCAGCTTGACGTACCTACGCGCGTGCAGTCGGCCATCGAAATGAAGAACGTCGCCGAGCCGTTTATTCGGCGCAAAGCAATGCGTCACCTTGAACTCGGCCGGGTTGTCATTTTCGCTGCAGGCACCGGGAATCCGTTCTTTTCGACCGACACCACCGCCGCCTTGAGGGCCAGTGAGATCGGTGCCGACGTGATCTTGAAAGCGACCAAGGTCGATGGTGTCTACGATTCCGATCCCATGAAGAATCCCGATGCAATTCGTTACGAGTCACTTACTTTTCATGAGGCCCTGACGCGTCAGTTGAAAGTCATGGATGCCACTGCCTTCAGTCTCTGCATGGACAATAACAAGCCGATCATTGTGTTCAGTATGACGGAGGAGGACAACATTCGCAGAGTCCTCACCGGAGAACCACTAGGGACGCTCGTAACCAACAAGTGCGAAGAGTGACCCGACTTGCAGACATCACTTGAGAACTTTTTTCCAGAACACCTGCATACCAAACCAATCTTAGACCATGGACGAAGCCGTTTTTTTTAAAGAAACCGAGGATCACATGAAGAAGTCGGAGGAATACATGATTCATGAATTCGCCGCAGTGAGGACAGGAAAGGCATCACCTGCCCTGGTGGAGAGCATCGATGTGCATGTCGCTTCCTACGGCTCCAGCATGAAAATGAAGCAACTGGCGATGATCACTGCTCCCGAACCCAGGCTGTTGCTGATCCAGCCATTTGATCCGAGCACAACTCAGGATATCGAGCGTGGAATTCGTGAATCGAAACTTGGTATCAATCCCAGTGTGGATGGAAAATCGATTCGTCTCCCTATTCCCGAGTTATCAGAAGAGCGCCGTCGCGATCTTGTAAAAATGTGCAAGGGCATGGCGGAAGACGCCAGGGTACGTATTCGCGGCCACCGTCGTGATGCCCTTGACGCCACAAAGAAGGCTCAGAAGGCAGGGGAGATTACTGAAGATGACCTGCACCGTTATGAAAAAGAAGTGCAGGCCCTGACTGACAAGTACGTCAAGGACATCGATGCCCACATGGGCAAGAAGGAAGAAGAGATTATGAAAGTCTAGGGAGGTTGCGCTCCTTTTCCATGACTCTTTCGTTTCCCGCAGCACCCTCGGACTACCTTGATCTGAGCCATACGGCGCATGCATCGTTGTTTGATGATGCCTGCCACGTCTGGGATCCAGTGGCGAGGATTGCTGCCTACCTAGCTGAGCGATTGGAGTCGGCAAATCACGGCAAGTTCATCGCGAATGCCTACGTGGGCGAGCGCGTGTACATTGGCAAGGGGACAACGATTCAGCCGGGAGCAACGATTCTCGGCCCGGCGTGGATCGGCGAAAATGTGTTCATCGGAGCTGGGTGTCTGATTCGCGAGAATGTGCTCATCGATGATGGAGCGATCGTCGGCAATTCCAGCGAGTTCAAAAACTGTGTCCTTTTTGAGCGCGCGGAAGTTCCCCATTTTAATTACGTAGGAGATTCGATTCTCGGTTACCGTGCTCACCTGGCTGCGGGCGTGATCCTGTCCAACTACCGCCTTGACCATGGCGTCGTTGACATCCCGGATCCGGCAGCTCCGGGCTCAAAGATCAATACGGGCTTGGAAAAATTTGGAGCCGTGGTGGGGGATAACGTGGACATCGGATGCAATGCCGTCATCAGTCCTGGTAGTTTGTTAGGGCCCCGTTCAGTACTGTATCCAGGCGTTCACTGGCGTGGCGTGCTCCCTGCGGACAAAATTGTAAAAGTCCGGCAGCAGCAGCAAATCGTGGATCGAAAGCCAGCCCTTATGTGACCTCGCTGCGAAGCGTGCCGTCCGCCAGTCGCGTCAGGATTACGGTGCCTTTGGGGGCGGCTTTGGTGCTGGATAGCGGCTTTCCAGCTTCACTCGTAGTGAGCGAGAATCCTCTGTTGAAAACTGACTGAGGACCGAGCGACTTGAGCAGCTGTGTTGAGGTTGCCACCATTTGCTTGCGCTCTTTTAGCTGAATTGTCACCGCGGCATCCAGCCTGTCAGCAAGTGCGGCGAGCCGCATGGCCCTCCGTTCGAGCACGCGGTCCGGGCGGGCCTGGATCAGTGCGTGCCGGGCCTCGGCAATCCGAGATTTTGCCTGGCCGATCTGGTATTTTGCTGCTCGGTCAAGCGATTCAGCAAGGCTGTCGAGCTGCATGCTGCGCTCCCGAATCAGACGTTCGGGCTCGCGTAAGAGCGTTCCACGGGCGTGCCAGTCAAGTTGCCGACGCAGTTGTTCAAGCCGACGTTGAACGAGCGAGTTCAGTGCTGTGCGTCGGTCCGTCAGTTGGCGGGCTAGAGATTCGCCGTTTGGTACGGCAAGCTCTGCAGCTGCGGATGGGGTGGGGGCGCGCAGGTCAGCGACGAAATCCGAGATCGTAAAATCGATTTCGTGCCCGACAGCGGATATGACTGGGATCGGACAGGTGTAGATTGCCCTTGCCACACTTTCCTCATTGAAGTTCCAAAGATCCTCAATGCTACCGCCGCCCCGACACACGATGATTGTGTCAAGGTTAGGCAAGCTTACTCCGCTCTGCTGGCTGAGTAATTCCAGAGCATGGACAATGTGAGCGTGAGCATCGGCCCCCTGCACTGGAACCGGGGCAATGATTACCTTTACCCACGGGGCTCGGCGCTCCAGAACGTTGAGGACATCACGCACAGCTGCTCCGGTGGGAGAGGTGACGATCGCCAGTGTCAGCGGAAATGGAGGAATCGGCTTCTTCTTCTCGCTGGCGAACAGGCCTTCCGCATGTAGCCGCTGTTTCAGCTCTTCGAATCTTGCTTGAAGGGTTCCCCGGCCTTCCTGTTCCAGCTTTTTCACGATCATCTGATACTGGCCGCGGGCCTCGTACACGGTGATCTCGCCGAAGGCTTTGAGCTGCATCCCGTTCTGGATTTCCAGTTTCACAAATCGGGCGTCACCCTTGAACAGCACACAGCTCAGCTGGGCGTCAGAATCTTTTAGAGTAAAGTAAGTGTGGCCCGATGCCTGGTGCCGGACATTGCTGACCTCGCCTGCCACCCAGACTTGCCCCAGCGATGCTTCGAGCAAAAATCGAATCTTGCGCGTAACCTGTGAGATCGAAAAAACCTTAAGCTCGGCGCGTACGGCCTTCTTGCTGGGAGGTTTCCGTGTCGATGCTTCCCTTTCGGTGGCTGGCCGACTGGGCTCTGGGCTGGCTGCTCCTGCAAATTCAAATAAGTCCATGAATCGAAAACATGGAGGCGGCCGCGACGCTCTGCAAGCACGGTGTAAGGCGCTACGATTGCGATTTCAGACCGAGCTGCCCTTCCCGCAACTGACCTGACTCGTTCGCTTGCCAGTAGTGACCGGTGGCGGGCTCCAGGCAGGTGAGCCACATGCCTCCGTGGGCGAATGTGTCTATGCAAACGATGGAACCCAGATCGAGAATTTCACCGGACGGTTGAGAGGTGTGGCCGCAGATCATGATTTTCCCGGACTGGTGGTGTCGCGGCTTGCGAAACCAGGGGCGGACAAGGTGTTCCCAGTAGAGCGATTGCTCGGTTTGCTGATCGAGGGGCACATCGGGCACAGCGTTGGCATGGACAAAGAAATGGGTATCCGTCTCGAAATAGGGCACCGTGGCATCGAGAAAATCCCAGTGCGACTGAGGAATGTCGTCGATTGTTTCGGCGGAGTAGGAGTCCAAAGTGGTGTCTCCCCCGAAACGCAGCCAGAACAGGCCGTTCTCCCGCGCGCGCCGGGTTTCCAGCATCATGATTTCGTGATTGCCGCGCAGGGTGACAAGCCGGACGGTTTCGCGAAGTTCCAGCAAGTGGTCGATCACGCCCTTTGAATCCGGCCCTCGGTCGACGTAGTCACCAAGCATGATCAGGGTGTCATCACTCGTGAGTTCGATCGCGCTGGTGAGGGTCTGCAGCGCAGTGCAGCAACCGTGGACATCGCCAATCGCCAGGACTCTCATGGGTTTGTTGTTCAACTTTGCGTTCTTATTTCCGTTCACGTTGGGAGTTGCCCTCTTCGCTGCGGTGCGTAAGCATGGCAACATGTCAGCAGATGAGAAGATGAACAACTCAATTCATTCCCGCAAATTTCCACCCGATCACACCGATGGGATTGAGAGATTGAAGGCTGTCGTTCACGATCTCAGATCACCCGGTGGCTGCCCATGGGATATCGAACAAACCCACGAAAGCCTGGTGACCAACCTGATCGAGGAAGCATACGAAGCGGTGGACGCAATTCGTTCGGGCGATAAAGCGCACATGCGGGAGGAACTCGGCGATCTGCTGCTGCAGGTCGTCATGCACTCTGAGATCGCATCGGAGACCGAAACCTTCGATCTGGATGGCGTGGCGCACGAGGTTTCGGAGAAGCTGATTCGCCGCCATCCTCACGTGTACGGAGAAAGTAATGCCTCGACTACCGAAGGAGTTCTCGCCCAGTGGGATGAGATCAAAAAACTTGAGAAAGGCAGCCGGAATCAGTCGCTTCTCGACGGAGTAGGAAAGGGGTTACCAGCGTTGAGCCGGGCGGCAAAACTGCAAAAGAAGGTGGGAAAAGTGGGATTCGACTGGCCGGACGCAGTCGGGGTTATTGCGAAGATTCGAGAAGAGCTAGATGAGGTCGTCGAAGCCTTGGATGCGAACGAAGACCGCCAGCGCTACGAAGAAGAAATAGGGGATCTTCTATTTTCCGTAGCAAACCTTGCGAGGAAACTGGGCAGTGATCCAGAGGCTTTGCTCTCTGCTACCAACGACAAATTCATTGGCCGATTCGGGGCGGTTGAGCGCGCGCTGGAAGCCAGTGGCAAAACGCCTGAAAGCGCTACCCTTGACGAAATGGAGGCTGCGTGGCAGGCGGCGAAGGGATAGCGCAAGCCAAGCTCACTTGCGACGGCGACGCAGGCCGAGAAGGAGCCCCGTGGCCATCAAGAGTGATCCACTGGTCGGTTCGGGAACGGCGACGAGTTTGATGTCATCGATAGCAAGGCTTGGTGCTGTTCCGCCTGTACTGGTTGCAGTTCCGAAGAGACTCAGAAATACCGATTCAGAGGTGGAATTTGCAGTAAATGTAAAAGTGTAGAGATTCCAGTCGAGGGCCAACTCATCGTTCTCCGTCGTCGTTGCATCGTTCCATGTGCCTGTCAGGCTGATGTCGTTGAAGTAGTCGGCAGTATCGCCTTGGTAGTCGGCAAAGGTGCCGCCTGTGTAAGAACCGGGAAATACCGTTCCGGTGTTGGCATTTCCATTCACCCATGTATGTCCGGGCGTACCACCGTTGAAGATGTCGACCACTGGAGTCACCGTCACGGTTTCTTTAGTCGCAGCAGTATAGTCCCACGCAGCGGCGTAGAAGCAGACCTCGTATTGTTGGTCTGCGACCAAGATCTGGTTGAATCCAAGGCACATGTCTTGGCCTGTCAGCAGTAGAAAATTTGAACCGCTATGGGCATTTAAGCCTGTTACGAGGTTGGCCTCACCGGTGCCGGAAAAATTAAACGGGGCCAGTCCGACCGTTTTCGCATCGAATGACTCATTCCCTGCCGGGCCACCAAGATCGAGCGTGAGTGTGGGAAGTGAGCCTGAAGTGAGCTCAAAACTTGAATCGAAAGTCTGTGCGTTAGATTCTGCAATAGAGAGGAAAGCAGCGCACGAAGCGACGGTGGTGGTGATAAGTCGGCGTCTCATTTTATGAAAAATATCATAAACATTGCCTAATTTGAATATCTTGCAATCCTTAAATTCTTTGTTTTCGGATTGTCTACCGTTTTTAGTGTTGAGAGCCAGAAGTATTGAAGCGTCTGGCAATTACATGAAATCACTCAACCTTCGGCGTTTTTGCGAGGGCACAACGAAAGCCATTTTCCCAGGCCAGTTCTCGGTAGGTGAAGTCAGGGGGGAGGGTGTGTCGGGTACTGATCCAGAGGAATTCCTTCGCAGAGGTGTTCCAACTTCCACCCCGGAGCACTCCCTCTCGGAGGGTGGTGCCTAGAGTGGAGATGGGGTCGAAGTCATCGGCGATCCATTCGAATACGTTGCCGGCGAGGTCGAAAAATTGCTCACCGTTCCCCCGCTTGTCGGCGGGAAACGAGCCGACGGGTGCCGTAAACGCGTAATCATCAACGTAGTCGACAATGGCTCCCGTCCCAACGTCGTCACCGTCGTTGAGCAGTTCTCCTCTTGCTGCGAGGTGTCCGGGATCGGAGTCTGCGAAATTTCCGGCCGCCTGCGGAGGTGGCCATTCGAATCCCCATGGGAATTTTCCAGTCATTTGCTGGTTACGTTCCTTTGGGCTGGAGCCTCGCTCGACCCCAAGTCCTGCTGCAAGACTCCACTCGAGATCGGTTGGCAGCCGGTAAGCCACGTCCTCTGGTAGCAGGCCTTCTGCTTGTTCACGTGCAGTGAGCCAGCGACAGAATGCTTCAGCGTCTTCCCGGTTCACGCCTACCACGGGGTGGTTCAGCTCCTGAGGAAACTTTGGAATGTGATCAGTGCCCCGGCCCGTCGACTCGGCAAACAGGTCATAGTCTTCGCGGCGTGTCTCAAAGCGACTCAACATGATGTCGCCCAGAGGAATGAACCGCATGTTGAGGCTGTTGTCCCAGACCTTGCCGTTGCCGAAGGCTAGCTTGCGGCTGGCCACCAGTGCAAGCGATCTGCTTTCCTGCTTTCCAGCGGTCACTGCAATTCCGGTGACGGACAGATCCTCGTATCCGTCTTTCTTGAGCAAGATCTCGTAGGTGCCAGACTTTAGGCCGGCCACAGTGACCGGGGTTGGAGTGGCCTGCAGCTCGCCGTTCAGCCAGACCTCGGCTCCTTCTGGGGCCGTCTCCACTTTCAGCGAAGCATACGTGGTCAGTCGCAGATGGAAATACGAGTTGTCGCCCTTCTCTCTTTCAATGTATCCGGGGGCTCGCGGGCCGGGGGCTGGTTCGTAAAGGCGATCAGCAGGAATGAATCCGTTTGCGCGCTCATAATTCGTAAGCGCGTCGCAGAGGGCTATGGCTGTTTCCTCGGGAACGGAAAGAGCGGGGAAAGACTCAATCTCAAGCTCTCCGTCAGTGATAAAGCTCAGCAGTTCGACTTTGCCGTTCCATGGAATATTACGGATCTCTGAGGGTGCGGAATCGAGATCAGCGGACATCGGCTTTTCCGACAGCAGCTGGCCGTCCGCAATTGAGAACTCCATGTTCAGACTGTTGACCCAGGGTTCACCAGGGCGCGGGCCTTTTGTCAGCTGCAATTCCACCGACTTAGTGAGCGGCTTTTTTGCATCGACCGTTCCCTCGATCGTCATCGAATCGTAGCCCGCGAGCCGGATCTCAAAGCTCTGTTTCCCGGCTGGAACGTCCTTCAGTGGACGGCCTGTTGCCCCGATCTTTTTCGTGCCATTCAGGAAGATCTCGGCGTCAGGCGGGAAGCTGTCGATCTGCACTTGTCCAGACCGGGCAACCGCGATGACGGGTTCTATTTCGGAATTCCCGTCTGGTGCAGTGGTCTTTTCCGAGGGATTTTCGTCGGTTGCCTTTGCGGCAGGAGGTTTGTTGCTGGCAATGGTTGGTTTGTCAGTGGAGAGCCATTGCCGCCACTTGATCGTTGGTAACATCCCCTGATGATTCGCAAAGCCTAGCCCAGCTGCGACCAGCACCAGCATGACCAGCGCGGTCTGAAGGAAGCGCTTCTTAAGCGATGGCTTTGCCTTCCGCCCGGCTCGCAGGTCGCGCAGATCTTCCGTCATTCCACGTGCGGATATGTAACGTTTGGAAGGATTGGGAGCGCATGCCTTGCAGATGATCGCGTTGAGGCGATGCCACTTGGACAATTCGTGTCTGGCAAATCCAGATGCGGGCAATTCGGGGAACTCCAGGCGATCGTTGCCAGTGCTGATTTCGTAGAGCACCATGCCCAGGCTGTAGAGATCGGCAGAAGCGGAACCGGGGCCCTCAGGCGGAACGAATCCTTCGGTGCCAACGAATGTCTTCTGTCCGGTGGGCGCCACCAGGCCGATATCCACGAGCTTGGCTTCGCCATCAACGAAGACGACATTGGAGGGCTTGATATCGCGGTGGATCAGGTTGCGGTCGTGGAGGTAGCCCAGAGCATCCGCCAAGCTGATCCCGACATCGATACATTGATCGAGTGGAAGTTTTTCGCCGGGGGTGCGGGCGCTCGCCAGCGTGCGGGGCTCGTAGTCGGAGATTTGAATTTTTTGCGCATGAAGCCGATCATCCGCCAGCTCCATGACATAGTAGAAAAAACCTTCCGCTTCCCGCCAGCCGACGTGCAGAATATCCACCAAGCCGGGGTGGCCGCGTGAGATGGGTTCAAAGTTTTCGATGCCTTCGACCTCACGGCGGAAGGTGCGCTCCATCTCGAAGGTTTCCCGGCGCACAATCTTTACCGCACGCAGTGATCCGGTAACACTGCGGCCCAGCCAGACCTCGCCGTAGGAGCCCTTTCCCACACAACGAATCAGCTCGTAGTCGGGAATCTGGGGTATGTCCCGGTAGGTTTCATGATCCGGGTAATCTGGACTGTCGGAGGGGCCCTGCATGGCGCGAATAATGGTATACCCGATCTTGCGATGGGACGCGCACAAGTGCAACTACTTAGCCGCCGCAATCCAGCGACGGCAAATTCTTCAGACCAGATAATCTGTAACTAAGTCAAGCCAGCGGCGTTTCCGGCCTCAGATCGATGACTCGTTCTCGATTGACGTAATCTCCTGCTTGATGAGGCTGCCGACACGGTGTTTTGAGAGATAGACTTGTGCGGTGCTGACGCCGAGTTCGGTGACAACGCGTCGCACCGGCCAGCCTTTCACCACGTAGCAATCGAAGATTTGGAATTGCTTTGGTGACACTTTGCTTTTCACTTTGGCGATCGCACGGTCCGCAAGGTTTTTGTTCCACTCCGCGTCCCACACCTGCTCCAATTCCGGGCCGGCTGGATCTGCAATGCGTTCAAGCGTGGCGGTATGACGATCATTTTCGAAGCCGACAGACCCCGCCGAAGCGGTATCCTTTTTTCGTTTCCGAAACTGATCGGCAATGCGCCAGCGGGCCATGTTCATCAACCATACTTTGAATGAGCCCTGCTCTGGATCATACTTATTCTGCTGGGACTGCTTCGCCAGCGCCAGGATGGTTTCCTGCACGACGTCAAAAGCCTCCTCCTGGCGCAAGCCGGCTTTGAGCGCGACGCTGAGTATGAGCTTCCAGTAGGTGCGGTAGAACTCGTCCCATGCCCGCTGATCTTCCCAGTTGCCCAGCTTTTCGATCAGGCTCTTGCGCGTTTGCTCGTAGCAGCGGCGGGCTGCCGCCTGGCTGGGATCCGGTCTATCCATTGCTTTGTGTCGGGGTGGGATGGAGGTGAGCATATCACACGATTACGCCGCAGATGGAGGGAATCTTTCATCGGGCAAGAAGAAATCTCATTCGTCAATGATGATGCAGGATGCGATTTCGTTTGCCGAAAAATCTGCGCGATAAATGGAAAGGCGCAATTGCCTCCGCTGGTCCCGGCTTGAGCCAGTCTCCCGCGCGGATTTAAGGGAAGCAGCCTCAAGTTGAAGTGGCCCGCGCAGCACCGTCCCATTGTGAAGTGTCACTTCCACGTTCTTTCCCAGAGGCAGGCCCAGCTTTTGCGCGAATGCCCAGTTGCGCTTTCGGTTGGATGCTCGCCAGCGCTCGAAGCCATCCTCGGCTTCTGTTGCCGAATTTTCAAATAACTCCAGATTGACGGGAGGAGGCTGGGCGTTCTGTCCGGCACTAGCCGGAGGCTCCGAGGGAGTTCGGCAGGGGGCTTCGGGCAGTGGGGCGTCGAAATTGAAATCCAGTTGATCCGCCATGATACGCTGATTCTAGCGCGCAGAATCGATTCAGGAAAGCCGAAGCTCCAGACTTTCCCGGCATCTGGGCCACGGTAAACGATTGTCTACAAAAAAGGGACGGAGGATAATTTACTGGTCCGCCGGTCCACAAGCGCGAGAAATCCTGGCTGTGAACGCTCTTCTACAGCTTCGTAGCGCCACAAGCCCTCTGTGGAGCGAACGACCTTTGGCCACATGGACCAGTAGGGCCGCTCAGGCGCAGGCAGGGCAGAAGATCGTGGTGGATTCCTTGACCGACACGCTTTTCTGTGGATTGGTTCCCTTTTTTCGGCGTTCCCGACTTCGGGCGGGCCAGCCATCACCCACTTTTCCTATCATGCCAGACGGCGTTGAATTAGCAGTAGAACTCGCACGGTTTGCCGATGACAAGCAGGCCGAAGACATAGTCGTGCTCGACCTTCAGGGAATCTCGACGATCACCGATTTTTTCGTGATCTGCACGGGCACCTCCCTGCCGCACTTAAAAGCAGTACGTCGCGAGATCATGCAGCGCAGTGGCGACGCCTTGAAGCAGAAGGCATCGGCAGCGGACGGAACGTTTGAGAGTCACTGGCTGGTGCTCGATTATGGCGACGTCATCGTGCACATTTTTCACAAAGACAAACGCGACGTTTACGCACTGGAAGACCTGTGGTCGGATGCGCCTCGGGTTGAGTGGAATCCAGAGGCGGCAGCGGGTGTCTCGCTTGAGGCTACGGCGGTGACGCGGGAAGGATGAGCTTGCGTCTGGAGCTCATCAATACGGGCACCGAGTTGCTGCTCGGCAAGACGCTCAATACCCACCTGGGTTTCATTGCCGATTCCCTGTTTCCACTGGGGATTCGCATTGCGCGTCAGCTCTGTGTCCCGGATGGAGCAGTGATTGGGGAAGCGTTGAGAGAAACCTTTGGGCGAGCGGATGTCGTCCTCGTAACCGGTGGCTTGGGCCCAACAAGTGATGACATCACTCGCGAACTCGTAGCTGAACTGCTGGGGCGACCGCTTCACCGGAATGAGGCGATCGTTGCTGGTCTGCAAGCGTTCTTTGCCAAAAGAGGCCGCCCGCTGCAGCCGGAGAACCTTCGCCAGGCGGATGTCCCAGAGGGCGCTGAAGTGCTGGAGAATCCATTTGGCACTGCGCCTGGCCTGTATGTTCCGGGCACTGCGGATACGCCGCACATTTTTCTGTTACCGGGGCCGCCTAGGGAATTGCGCCCCATGATTCCGGCAGACGTGCTGCCCAGATTGCGCGCAATCCTTGGAGATAGCGGGGCGGTTCCGGAAACGATGCGTCAGGTGAGATTGTTCGGCGTGGGGGAGAGTGAGGTGGCGAATCGCCTTGAAGCTGGTCTTGCCGCTCTCGCTGGACTGGAGTACGGGTATTGCGCCCGGCCGGGCGAAGTTGAGTTACGGTTTATCGGTTCCGAATCAGCACTGGACGCAGCAGTTGCTCTGGCGAAGTCGACTTTCCCTGTCGAGTTGTTCGCTGAAGAGGATATTTCGTTAAGCCAAGCGGTCGTGGCGCTTCTCGCGGAGAGAAATCAGACCCTTGCTTCTGCGGAGTCCTGCACTGGTGGCTTAATTGCCAGTCGGATTACCGATGTCTCGGGATCCTCAGTTGTCTTTCACAGAGGCATCGTTTCCTATGCGAACGAAGCCAAGGTCGAACTGCTGGGTGTCCGGGCAGAGGATCTCGCGGAGTTCGGTGCTGTCAGCGAGCCGGTTGCCCGGCAAATGGCAGAAGGGGCGCTGTGGCGTGCAAATGCGGATCATGCAGTCGCGGTGACAGGGATTGCCGGTCCGACGGGGGGCAGCGGCGAAAAACCGGTGGGCACCGTCTTCCTCGGTTTGGCTTCAGCCAGGGGATCGACAGTCGTTGAAAAACACTTCTATCCGACTGATCGGCTGACATTTAAGAGCATGATCGCTCTGCGCGCTATCGACTTGGTGCGTCGTCGCCTGATGGGGCACGTATAAGCCCCAGGCTTGCACCGTTTGCACTTTCGCCTGATTCAGGGAAAGTTAAGTTGTCCGTAGTAACGTTAGATTCACTCTTCCCATCCCGTATCCATTAGCCGATGGCCCGCCGCAAGTCAGGAACCAAAAAGAAGACTACCCGCAAATCAAAAACAAAAGCCCGTTCAAGGAAGCGTGGCTTTCTGTTTCGGACGGCCCGGTTTTTCACCGTTCTCGGCCTCCTGGCCGGGCTTGGCGTTGCGCTTGCCTATATGGCGATCGCTTTCACCTACGATCTGGACCAACTGGGAAAGATGCCTTCTCGCTCGATCGTTTACGATACGAATGGCGATGAGCTGGGCAGGCTGCATGGTGAGAATCGAGTCATCGTTCCCATCGAAGATGTCTCGAAACATTTTGTGTCAGCCTTGTTGGCTCGGGAGGACAACCGCTTTTACAGCCATTTTGGAGTCGATTTCATCGGCACTGGCCGGGCGATTGTCAGGAATGTGAAAGATCGGAGATTCGTGCAGGGCGCGAGTACGATTACGATGCAGTTGGCGCGGAACAGCTTTGGCATGACGGCGAAGTCGCTGCACCGTAAACTGATTGAAGTGGCGCTCGCAGTGAGGCTGGAGATTCACTTGTCGAAAGACGAGATCCTGAGCCACTACATGAATCGAATTTTCTTCGGCACTGGTATCTATGGAATCGAAGGTGCCGCGCAGGCCTACTGCGGAAAACCAGCGAAGGATCTGACCCTCGATGAGGCAGCAATGATCGCTGGAATCATCCGGGCGCCCAACCGTTTTTCGCCATTCCGCCACTATGAGCAAGCTCTGCGCGAGCGGGACACCGTTCTCGACAGGATGGTTGCGACTGAACGCATCACTCAGGCGGAAGCCGATGCAGCCAAGAAAGTGAAGACGCAAGTTTTGAGCTACGTCGCACGGACAACGGAACAATCGTGGGCATTGGATGCTGTCAGGCGTGACCTGAATCTCATTCTGGATGCTGACGAAGTGGAAGACGGCGGCCTGCGCATCTACACTACGATCGACCTGCGTCTCCAGCGCGTGGCGGAGGAGATCGTTGAGAAGCGACTCGCAGAGGTCGAGAGCGCTCGCGGCTACGCGCATCAGACCAAGCGGGGGTACCAAGCGATCTTGAAGAAAAGCGGTAGCAACAGGCCTGATCCGCAGTATTTGCAAGGCGCGATGCTGGTGGTCGACAACGATGCGGGGCAGATTCGAGCTGTGGTGGGAGGGCGAGATTTTCAGGACAGCGCGTTCAACCGGGCACTGCTGTCGAAGCGTCAGATCGGGTCAACGTTTAAACCATTCGTGTACGCTGCCGCAGTGCAGCGCGGATTGTTTCCGGGCACGCTTGTCGATGACTCAGCCATACGGCCGGGCGAGATTCGGGGAGCTGACGAAAACTGGAGTCCGCGAAATTCCGACGGAAAGTTCTTAGGCTGGCAGCCGGCGGAAGTAGGGCTCATTCAGTCGCGCAACACCATGACCGTCCGGGTGGGGAACTACGCCGGGCTGGATGCCGTGCTCGACTTCGCGGAGAGTGCGGGACTGGGCCACCATGACGAGGAC
>JAGROY010000239.1 GCA_020439995.1 Verrucomicrobiia bacterium | reverse complement strand
CCCAGGAGGGCTAGAACGATGGCTGACACAACGACACTTCACGAATTCGGCTGCTTGCTGGCACCGGAACATCAGGCACGGTTCGCAGAGATCTTGCGTTCATTCGAGGAACTACCCGACGATGACGAAGCCGTTCAGATGGCAACGCTGACCGGAATGGTTGCCCTGGCCATGAGCAACATCCCGGAGCAGCTGAGCGCTATCCTTGAAGCGGCCCACAATGGTCTAACCGAAGATCAAGCCAACGCGCTCGGCGAACAATTTCGCGAGATCCTAACAAGCTCGCTCGACGTCCCGAACTATAAAGACATGAGCGAGATGACGCGCGCGATCCGTGATACCACTCAGAAGAACCACGTCGAAAGTCGTCGCCTCATCGACACACTCGTCCATTTGCAGCACGAAGTGAGGCGGAATAGTCGCGTGTCTCCGATTCTCGCGTGCTCTTTTGCCACTAGCCTTATCACTCTCGCAGCCGGAGCGGTGGCCGCCTTTTTCTGGCTCCCAAAACTTCTTAATGAGCCTATCACCGTCCCGAAACACCTTTGGCCCTACGTGGAACTGCAACGCGAACGCCGATTGTACCATTTCGATAGCAAGCTTCCCAATCTGACTGATGGGGATGTTCGAATCATGAGAATCAAAGAGGGCGTGCTCGATGCTTTCAGGGAAGGCGACGACGCGGTGATCGTCCTGGAGAAATCCATGACAGATGAAATCCACCAAACGGATTCAACCAACTAACGCGATTGTTGATTGTTGATTGTTGATTGTTGCAATCGACCACTGCCAAGTGACCTGCACCTATAGTATCATTGAAAGGAAAATGGATTATGTTAAGCCAAGAAGCTATCGATCAAGACCACGAAGTTCGGCCAGAATGGCTACGAATCCCCGAAGCAATCAAGCGCTTCGGCATGTCCCGCACAAAACTCTACGAACTCATCTCTGAGGGAGACATTCGTTCCGTATCGTTGAGGAAGCGGGGGCAAATTCGAGGAACACGCCTCATCAGCTACGATTCAATGTGTGACTACCTAAACGAACTTGCAGATCAACAGAAGCGGTGATGTGCAGTGCAATTCCAATCCAATTGATTTGGTTGGTGGGCGGACGATGCGATCCTTAGCGGTTTAGGGAAATACGCAAGCGTCCACGGGAAAATTCTTCGGATCAGGCAATTGCTTCACCAAGAAGATTGCTAATGTCGCGCATGGGCGGTGCCCCAAAGAGATTCTTATACTCGCGGCTAAACTGTGAGGGGCTTTCGTAGCCAACTTCGAAGGCGGCACTCGCCGCATCCAGGTTCTCGGAGACCATTAAGCGTTTCGCTTCCTGCAAGCGCAGTTGCTTCTGGAACTGCAAGGGACTAAGGGCCGTCATTTCACGGAAGTGATGATGAAAGGTGGACGCGCTCATCCCGACGCGCGATGCGAGCGCTTCGATCTGGAAGGATTCTGCATAGTGTTTCTGGAGCCATTCCACGGCGCGAGCGATCTGGTTCCCCTGGCTGCCCATGGCGGCGATCTGGCGCAGTCGGATGCCCTGCTCGCCCGTGAGCAGACGATAGGCGATCTTGCGCTGGATCACCGGCGAGAGAATGGGAATGTCGCCTGGGGAATAGAGCAAATCGAGGAGACGGAGAAAGGCATCGAGCAGCGGCTGGGTGACGGGACTGGTGGCCATGCTACGACAGGCAGCACGTTCGCGGGGCGGCGGCATGCCGCTGTCGGTCATCAACTGGGTCAGTTCACGTTGATTAAGACACAGGCAAAGCCCGAGATAGGGCTTCTCTTGGCTGGCCTCCGTGATCTGGACGACGGTCGGCACGTGGATAGCGGTGATGAGGTAGTGGCGAGCGTCGTAGTGATGGGCTTCATCCCCAATCTCCACGCGCTTCGCCCCCTGCGCGATCAGGCAGACGCTCGGCGGATAGGTCGCACAAACCGGTTCGGATTTTTCTGTTCGGCAGAAGAGAGAAAGTCCCGGAACCTCGGTGGTGAGAAGATCTCAGCTCTCGGTGAATCGGGCGATCCGACGGCTGAGACCATCGATCGCCAACGCGAAGGAGTTCTCATTATGATCAGGGTTTTTCGCGGGATGTTTCACGGCTGCGCACAGTGCTTCGTTTCGGAACGTTTGCTCCGTTTTCTCTCAGATTTCGCAGGATCAGACAATCTTCGAACAGGATCGTTCTACCCGGTTCTTGGCTGCATGGCTATCGTTCCTCATCGTTTCATTCATAGATTCACACTCAACGAGATCCAGATCATGTATCAGTCCAAAGCCTATTCCACTGCCAGCGCCACCTCGCCGCTGGCTTCCGATTCCATCCCACGCCGCGAACCGACGCCACACGATGTTCAAATTGAGATCCTCCATTGTGGGGTCTGCCATTCAGACCTGCACTACGCCCGTGACGAATGGCGCGAGGTGATGCCGGCCGTGTATCCCTGTGTGCCAGGGCATGAAATCGTCGGGCGCGTCGTTTCCACTGGGAGCGAGGTGAGCCGCTTCAAGTCCGGCGACACCGTTGGGGTCGGTTGCCTCGTCGGTTCCGACCACACCTGCCCGAACTGCGCTGAGGGCCTGGAGCAATACTGCCCCAACATGGTGCTGACTTACGGATCACCCGATATGCACGGCACAGCGCCGGTGACTTATGGCGGGTATTCGGACAGCATCGTCGTGGACGAGCGCTTCGTGTTGCGCGTCCCGGATGGGCTCGATCTGGCCGGTGCGGCACCGTTACTCTGTGCGGGCATCACCACTTACTCGCCGCTGCGTCACTGGAAGGCCGGGAAGGGAAAAAAAGTCGGTGTCGTCGGACTCGGGGGGCTGGGGCACATGGGGGTCAAGTTCGCCCACGCTTTCGGCGCGTACACCGTGCTGTTCACAACCTCCCCCAGCAAAACGGAGGACGCCCTGCGTCTCGGCGCGGACGAGGTCGTTATCTCGAAGGATGGCAACGCGATGGCCAAGCACGCCGGTAGTTTCGATTTCATCCTCGATTGCGTCGCCGCACCGCACGACGTCAACGCCTACATCCACCTACTCGCCCGTGATGGCAATCTCACGATGGTCGGCGCGCCGGACAAACCCATGCCGGTGGGCGTGTTCGGATTGATCTTTGGCAGGCGCAGTTTCTCTGGTTCAGCCATCGGCGGAATCGCGGAAACCCAAGAGATGCTCGATTTCTGCGGCGAACATGGCATCACGGCCGATATTGAGCCAATCGCCATCCAGCAAATCAACGAAGCCTACGAGCGGATGCTACGGAGCGATGTGAAGTACCGTTTCAGCATCGACATGGCTTCGCTGAAGGAAGGTTAGCTTGTTTCTGGCAATCTCTTGGAATCTTCACCCATCATCAATCATCCATGAAGATCATTCGCAATGGCGATCAACCATCCGTAGCTGGCCCTTCCGACTGGTTCAAAGGAAGGGTTCGCATTGATCCCTTGTTTCAACCTCAAGGAGACACTCGGGCTGCAGGAGCAAGCGTCACCTTTGAGCCGGGAGCACGCACTGCTTGGCATACCCATCCGCTCGGGCAAACACTGATTGTTATTTCAGGCGTCGGTCGCGTACAGTGTGAAGGAGAGGCGTTCCAGGAAATCCGTCCCGGCGACGTGGTCTGGTTTCCACCAGGCGTGAAACACTGGCACGGCGCAAGCCCCACGGTCGCTATGACGCATATCGCAATCCAAGAAGCGCTCGATGGCAAAGTGGTGGACTGGTTGGAGCAGGTGACCGACGAACATTACGGAGATTGAGCGAAACTCCTAGCGCAAACCTCGTCGAGTGCGAGACACCCATTCCGTAGCTGTCGGCGGCATCAATGACACCTACACACAGCGTGCTATAGAGACTGAGCAAGCCAGGCGATCATCCAGGCTCCCGGGACGAGTACCGCCTGAGCCGCGATGGTGCCTCCCAGCCGACTTAGCCACATGCCGATGACGCAGGCTCTGAAATGGCGCTCCGTTGCCTCGCCAGCGACTACTTTGTCGGAGAGAAACGAAAAGTTGGGATCGACCATGGCGAACATGACAATCGTGCCGATGAAATTGACTGCCGCCGAGAGATTGCCTGCGGTAAGTCTGAGCTCGGGGACGAAGTGACCGGCGAGGAGGGAGGCGAACACTCCGGTAGTGATGAGAGAGACTCCCAGAACATTCATTACAAACACCCCCCACGGAAGACGAGCCGCTTCAACTCGTGCCAAAGTCCAGTTGGCAGAAGAGGGACGCGATAAGAGGCGGATCGCGAGGAACCAAGTGCGGGGTCGGGCAAGCGAAACTAGGAGCGCCAGCATGGATGGACGGACGGCAAATCTGCCTACGGCAGCGGTGACGATCCGCTGAAATGTCGGAATCAGAAGACCTCCCGCCAACGTGCCGACCGAAGCCGCGACAAGTAGCCAGCGGAAATCTGCGATCAGCGATGGAAGGCTGGCCTGGACGGCAATCGCCTCCTCGGTACGCTTGGATAACAGCGGAGCCAGGATGGCATTCGAGCTCCGCGAGAATAACACAAGGAGGTTGAAGAGCGACAATGCAAAAGCAAGCCGTCCGGTGCGAACGCCGGCAATGCGAACGGCGTATGACAGCGTCGAAATCAAGTGAATCGCGACGGAGAGGATACAGAGGAAGAGCAGATTTCCGTCCATGGGAAGGTTGATTCTAGAAAGGCCAGAAAAGAGGGATGAGAATCACTGCCGCCACCCACAGCAGCAGATTGAGCGGGACGCCAACTTTAGGAAAATCCGAGAAACGGTAGCCACCCGCCCCAAAGACATAGGTATTGGTCTGATAGCCGATCGGCGT
>JAGROY010000238.1:5419-5772 GCA_020439995.1 Verrucomicrobiia bacterium | reverse complement strand
CGTCCGCAGAATGCAGGGGATGATTGACAGTCTGCTCGATCTGTCACGGGCGGGATCAACGGCGAAAGAAAAGGTTCCTGTAGCCGTCGCGTTGCCCATAGCTGATGCCTTGGAAAGCTTGCGAAAAGCAATTGACGACTCAAAGGCATCGATCGCCATTGCTCCAGTGCTTCCAACTGTCACTGGAGACAGAGCCCAATTGAGCCGCGTCTCCCAAAATCTTTTTGCCAATAGCATCAAGTTCACAGGGAACGAAGCACCGGAAATTTCAGTGACCTACAGACCTCCCGATGGCGACGAAGCGATGCATGTGATCATCGTTTCAGACAAGGGGACGGGCTTCGATCCCAAGC
>JAGROY010000238.1:0-5323 GCA_020439995.1 Verrucomicrobiia bacterium | reverse complement strand
CGGCGGTTCGATTACAGCAGAAAGTCGTGCTGGCAGGGGGGCTTCGATCATCATTAAGCTCCCCACTATTTCATTTTGACAGATGCTAGTAGAAAAGGGCGGGAGTCCGTTAAAGGATAGCGAGAGCAGGCGTGTAGTGGAAGACGATGAAGTTTTCCTCCCTGCTCAGGAAGGCGGCGCGGGTCTTCTGATTTTCAAGTATTCCGCTCTTGCCTTTGACCTCTAGATCCTCCGCGAAGCCGCTGAGCTGTGTCACCAGGCGCACCAGCCCCTCGGAGATGTGAGTGTTACGGTCACCGGGCCGAGCTCGCAGAAGACAAAAAATCAATCCTCATCACTGGCGGCGAGATTTATCCGGCCGATGAGGAGTTGCCAATCATCGAGAACATCGACGACTGGCGCTTGAACGTCGAAGACTGGCGTTGGGAACGCCTGACCGAACGCAACTGGCCACTGTTTGAGATCACCCGCACCGACGGGGAAAGAAACAAGATCTGGGAAATCCGCCAGGTTGAGTTTGGACTGCGTTACGGCGACCACCCAGAGCTCCTGGCAGACTATAAGAAGCTCACCCAGGTTACGGATGCGAAGACCATCGAGAAACTCCAAGCGGCGACCAAATTCAGACTCCCCAATGACACCAAAGCCCTCGACACGCTTTACCACCCCGAAAACATTCCTCACCAACAAATCCCAGAACAGGAAATCGACGAAGATGAAGAAGACGGTGACCTAAGCGAATTCGGCGTCACTAGAATCGACGTTCAGGGCACCTCTGTTCGCTATAAGGAAGAATCCCACAACTTCATGATGACTATCGAAGGCGACTTGGCGAAAGAAACCATCGATGCGCTGGTGGAGGATCTGGTATGCAAGCTGAGTAGAGTTGAAGGTGTTGAATACCAGGCGAAGCGGATTCGCGGGTAGACTGTTCTTCCGAGGCTCCAGAACTCCATCGTCTCGCCGCCGCTGATCCAGCGTAGATTTTCTCGTTCGCCAGGACGAGGCTTATTTCGATTTTGTTTCCTTCATTACTGATCGATACTAATGAGTCAAGCACTTCGTCCTTGAATTAGCATAGCCAATATGCTCGGGCCAGCTTTTAATTTCAGCCGTATATGGCTTTATTCGGCCGTGCTGTACTAGTGATCCCGGCTGTTCTCACCATCGTTCGCGAGCCTGACCTCGAGCTGACGGCACTGGATTTTCTTGCGTTCGATCTTTGCATTTCCCGGAAAAGCAGCGACTGCTTGCTGCCAAAGCGCATTGGTTTGCACGAGATGACGTCTCGCAGTCTGAAGCAACTGCCCGCCGCCATTTTCGCTAAACGGAACCAGCGATGCCAGTAGTTCAAAAACATCCAATGCACCCGGTGAGCACTGGTGGGCAGCCGTCAGCTCCATTTCGGCAATTTCCCATTTTTTATCACGGATGGCATCCAGCATCCCGCACTGGTGGTAGAATGCGACATCCTGAGCGACTTCTCCGGCGTCCATCCAGGCTTTCTGATTTCCAATCTCCGCGAGCATTTTCGCTCCAATCTTTGTGGCAAAGGGCAAGTTGCTCTGGTCTGAAAGCTCCAATGATCGCGCGGTCATTCGCAACGCATGCAAATAGGTGGCGGCGTTGCCGCTCAAAGTGTGCAGATCAATCAGCTGCGTTCGGTTGCGCATGGCACCGGCACTGTCGCCGTAGCGCTGCATCGTATCTGCGAGCACTGCGCGGGCGGCCTCGTCTGCCAGAGGAATGGCAACAGCGATCTGTCGCCACTGATCTGCGAGTTCAGCACGCCCGGAGCGTGCGAAACTCACCGATGCGAGGAAGGCGAACACGGCACCTTCAGCCTGGGTGCCGGACTCGTTTACGGCCTTCCTGAATGCCAATGCGGCTTCCTCCCAGGCACCCGTCGCCATTGCCACATGACCACGCACAGCTGATGATTGCAGCCACTCCGTCTTCAATTTTCCCAGCGCGCCCCATCCGCCGTTTCGACTGTCAGGAAGCAAAACGCGCTTCTCCTGCTGCGAAACAAACTGCTCGAACCATCGCCCCTGCAGCGAGTAGGGATTGCACATTGGTGCGATAGCGAACTGTGGAGGGATACCGGCTTCACAAGCAGCTGAAGCAGTTCCTATGGCAAGCTCTCGAAGTTCAGGATACCAGGACGCCCATGCGCAGAAAGCGGGCAGTGCTGCGGGAGCGGTTGCCTTTGTCCGCTCCGCCAGCAGCGCACCAGCTTCCTCGATCAATTCCGGTAAGCCGTATTCGTGACAAATACCCAGCACCGAACGGGTACCACCCGACAGTACAAATCCGGTCGGCTGAAAGTCGACATCGTGCGCAAGCCCGAGCGCCTTCTTCGAGTAGTTTTGAGTTTTAACCTTTGCGGCCTCGCCAGCGAGGTAGCGCCGCAACACCTCGGCAGCAGGCACATCACCATCGGCGTGCACTTCACTTCTCAAGGTTTCAACGGCATCCATCAGTCGATGCTGGCGTACCAGCAAGTCGAAGATTACACCCTCCGTACCGACGCCTGGTCGGTCCTGCAACTTGTCTAACAGGTCCCCACTCTGAAGCGAAAGCACCCACGGCGGCAGCGGCGAATCGTCGATTCGGGATGCACGGACTAACGGCTGTTCCGGTTGAAAATCCAGCGCTTTCAAATCACGGGCGTATTCTGGCCATTCTTTACCCAGCGTCGCCAAAAACGCACGAACTTCGCCATCGTGACCAGCGGCAAATTCACGGGGAACGATCATCCCTGACATTGCTCGAATCTGCTGATTCAACCTGTCACGCTGAACAGGATCACTCGTGAGCAGCAGCCCCCCAGCGACGATTTGCAGATGCCCGGCCCACATCAATTCCGACAGTGCTGCACGCTTTTCGCTGAAGGTTCCACTGCGGAAATTTTCGACCTGCTCTCTGACGACTGGTGACACACCGGGAACGATGCCCCATTGGTAAGAAGTGAGTACCTGCGCCGCACGGCTCCTGGCCTCCGCCGTGGAACCGAACTGCACGATTTGCTCCACAAGAGCGCGATCACCGGATTCCCAAAGCAAACGGGTAGCACGCTCCCGGTTGCCAAACTCATCGTCGCTCAAATCCACAACGATTTGCCTCAGACCGGCAACGTCTGACTCCGCAGATTGCCCCGCTGCGCACGACCACGCCCATCCGAGAATGATCGTGAGAAATGCCGCGCGCATGTGCTGGCTGAGCTGCGCCGCTACTTGGCGTTGTTGGCCGGATAACGGATGCTTTCGACCATGTCCTGCACGTCTTGCGGTGGAGCCGGTGTAAACTTGGAGACAACAATAGCAACAGCAAAGTTGATTAACATTCCCAGCGTGCCGATGCCTTCGGGTGAAATGTCGAACAACCAGTGCTCTTTCGTGTTCAGCTCTGGACTGATGAACTTGAAGTATACGATGTATGCTGTCGTGAAAGTGATACCGGTAATCATCCCGGCCAGCGCGCCCTCTCGATTCATGCGCTTCCAGAAAATGCCAAGAATGATCGCCGGGAAGAACGAGGATGCAGCAAGGCCAAACGCAAACGCCACCACCTGCGCCACGAATCCTGGAGGATTGATGCCAAAGTAACCTGCAACCACAACGGCTAGTCCTGCAGCCACCCTTGCACACAACAGCTCACCCTTTTCGGAAATTCCCGGATTGAGTGTGCGCTTCACGAGATCGTGCGCGACCGAGGTCGAGATCACCAGCAGGAGTCCTGCGGCAGTGGACAGCGCAGCAGCAAGACCACCGGCAGCTACCAGTCCGATTACCCAGTTGGGCAATCCAGCGATTTCCGGATTTGCCAGCACCATGATGTCATTGTCAATATAGAGTTCATTCGCATTGTCTGTGGTCGCCACATTTTCCAGCAGTCGCTCGCCCGATGCTCCGCGGGCGCCCTCTTTACTGGCTCCCTGAAAGCTGGGCACCACCTTGGCAGCCCCTTCCATTTTAGCAAAGGCGTTGCCGGCGGTGTATTGAATCTTACCGTCCTGATTCTTGTCCACCCACGCGATCAGTCCCGAATTTTCCCAGTTCTTGAACCAGGCGGGAATTGCGGAGTAGGCCGTATTGCTCACCTTTGTCAGGATGTTCGTGCGGGCAAAGGCGGCGACTGCTGGCGCACAAGTGTAAAGAAGCGCGATGAACAACAATGCCCAGAAAGCTGAGGCACGGGCATCGCGCACCCGCTTTACAGTGTAGAACCGGACGATGACGTGCGGCAGGCCAGCGGTTCCGACCATCAGCGCCATCGTAATAAAGAAAATGTCGATCGTGTCTTTCTTGCCGCTTGTATAAGCCGCAAATCCCAGTTCGGTGCTCAGTCCGTCAAGCTTGTCTAGAAGGTAAACCGGCGCACCGCCTGCTGCATCCTTGAACGTACCGCCGAGTCCCAATTGCGGTACCGGATTGCCTGTCAGCATGATCGAGATAAAGATGACGGGCACCAGGTAGGCGAAGATAAGCACACAGTACTGCGCCACCTGCGTGTAGGTGATCCCTTTCATCCCTCCCATCACTGCGTAAAAGAACACGATCACCATACCAATGATGACACCCTGATTGATGGGAACTTCAAGAAAGCGGGAAAAGACGATGCCCACACCGCGCATCTGCCCGGCAACGTAAGTGAAGGACACGAAGATCGCACAAAAGATCGCGACGAGTCTCGCAACGCGTGAATAGTAGCGATCGCCGACAAAGTCCGGCACCGTGAACTTTCCAAATTTCCGCAAGTAGGGAGCGAGCAATACCGCCAGCAGCACGTATCCACCTGTCCATCCCATCAGATACACGGAACCATCCCGCCCCATCGTAGAGATCAGACCCGCCATGCCGAGGAACGAAGCCGCCGACATCCAGTCTGCCCCCGTTGCCATACCGTTGGCTATGGGAGAGACGCCCTTTCCAGCGATGTAGAATTCACTGGTCGAGCCAGCGCGCGACCAGATGGCGATGCCGATATAAAGGACAAACGTGAGTCCGACGATGAGATATGTCCAGGTTTGAACGTCCATGAGTTGAATACAGAAAGGTGTAAAGGCGGGAAATGTGAGGGAATACCGGGATCAGTCGTCGTGCTCTTCGACGTCGAATTCCTTATCGAGCTTGTTCATGTAGCGGACGTAAATGGCGATCAGCAATAGAAAGGTGACGATGCTCCCCTGCTGGGCGAACCAGAATCCTACTTTGAAGCCAGTGCCAGGAATGCGGAACTGATCCAGCTCATCGACAAAGAGAATGCCGCAGCCATACGATACCGTGAACCACACGACGAGGAGGCACAGCACACATCGTAT
>JAGROY010000237.1 GCA_020439995.1 Verrucomicrobiia bacterium | reverse complement strand
CTCGAATCGTGAAAGTCGGGCTAGAATCCTGATAAGCCAAGGCGATCCGGTCCAGGTTTTGAAGCAACCGATTACACCACTTTAAGTTAGTTAGTTAGTTTTCGATTGCCGCTCGGGCTCGAAATAATCGAAGAGAATTGGGGGGATTGTCAAGCGGGATCGCAAAGACGCTTTTGTCGGTTTGGTCAGACTTGGAATAAGAGCCTGAATCCAATGGAAGCCAGCCTGTGGCATCATCCGACGTCTCGATAGATAGTGAGGTACCCTGTGCCGACCAATTCCATGGAACCTCTAGGAGAACAGAATTCCTGGTTCCCGAGATCGAGAGTGGCTTACGCATATCAGGTTTCAATGGATTGGTAGACCAAACCCATTCATCGAAGTTTGACGCCCCGTCGCCATCGGCATCCTCGCTCCAAAAAGTGGGGCTGATCGCTGCATTGTCACCATAGAACACACGTGTCCATTCTTCTGAACTTTGGTAAAGAGCGTTTGCGGGAGGTGAAATCGAAACCCTCCACGGTGGGCTATTAGATGAACTCTGGATTCCTGTATAGGCAAAGCGACCATCTCGAGAGACAATCGCTGTTCGAGTGTTCCGATTGAAAGGAGAACCGAATCTGGTAAACAACCTTCCGTTTGGCTCGACTATCGCGAGCCCCTGCGAAGTTCCTCCGCCCATTCGGCTGAAAAATCCAGCAATAAAAAGGCGACCGTTGGGAAGCAGGTGAATTTCGTTAATGGGGCCATCGGAACCGTAGACGGTTTCTTGGAAGGAACTATTCTTCGTTCCGTCTTCATTAAGAAGCAGAATATTCCCAGTTCCACTGGGAGCGAATGAGCCACCTACGAAAACCGATCCATCTGGCATTGGGAGTATGCACTCGATTGTGCCTGGGATAGTATCGCTCTCGACTGCGAATGAATAGTCAATTTCCCCGTTTTCCTTTATTCGGATCACGTGACGGTTGGTCAGCGAAGCTACGTTGAATAATTGACTTCCGACAAATATTCGATTGACATCAAAGATTTCGAGTTCTTCGACTTTGGGTGATGTGCCGTCTTCTCCCGCCAAAGCGTTGTGTTTGAAAGCCGGATCGGGGGTGCCATCTGTGAAAACTTTGATCAAGCCAGAGACATCAGAGTCACCAAATTTTGTGAATTCTCCCGCGAGTAAATATCTGTCTTCGTCTACCGAGACAAATCTGTAGACAGTGGCATTTGGGCCAGTAGAGCCGTCCTGGAGGAATGTCTGATCAGGCGAGCCGTCCAGAAGTAAACGAACTACGTAAGGGGTATCTAGATCTCCCCATTTTGTGAATTCTCCACAAACCAAGATGCGGCCTTGGGAATCGACTGACACACCCTGCACTGATCCGTTCGGTTGTGACTTGTCGAATTGAAGGTCTATTGTTCCGTCGGGGAACCTCACTTCAAAGCGAATGTTCTCCCCTCTACCACCGAGAGCAATTCGGCCATCTGGCAATTCACCAAGAGTACGGGCAACAACTGGTGGATCCGAGGCAAGGATGATGCCGCCGCTCAGTCGATCATCATCGAGTATGCCGATACTGAGGGAAGCGTCCTCGCCACCGATGATACTGCCCAGCGTCGTCGACTTAAGATGTAGAATGGCATCTTCTCTAAAGTACTCCACGATGTTATCGTCGACAACCACTTCAGGAAACGGAACTTCTTTCTGGTCAGCGGCGAAGGTGACGGTGCCGCTGAGACTTGTAAAATCGACTGGATCGGCTGTGATGAGCTCGATCTCGTATTGAACGGAAGCGGCTCCGACCATTCCGCCAGACCGGAAGACCCGCAACGAGAGGTCTTGTCCTTCGGCGCGATTGACTTCGGATTTAAAGAATCCATTCTTCACCAGCGAGAATATACCAGTTCTGTCGTCGTCTAAAATAGTGACTGATGCCTCGGTCTGGTGTCCCAACGTTACCGGTAGGCTGGAGATGAGCCTCAAGCGGAACGTTCTCTGGGTTCCCAGCTCACTGTCGTTGATCAGTGGAATGTGGACTACTGTGGTTGTCTCATTTGGAGCAAAGCTTACGGTGAACTCGCTACCTTGATAGTGTTCACCTTCCGTAGCGGATTCGGGAATCACTCTGCATGTGACAGGTGACGTCGAATCGAAGTTTCCTGATCTGCGTAGTGCCACGCTGACTGTTTTTGAATCCTCGCTGGTTACAAACCTCTCGGCAACGAATTCGATCGCATCGTCATTGCTGTTTTCGAAGAGTTCGAATCTCTCAAGAGAAAATGCCCTGCGGAAAGGTGTCTCTCGTGCAACCCAAAGTCGCTGGCTGTCGGCGCAAACAGCTCTGACGACGAAGTCTTCCGTCGATGGATCAGAGGCCATCGTTGCAATTTGTTCTCCTGCTGAGTTGAGAAGGTGGCGACCAGCAATTACGAGGTCTCCAGTGGGGAGGCGCAAAAGTGGGCCGCTGCCAGCAATAGAGCTGGGGGCGGAAAAGGAAGGGTCGACTGTTCCATTGTCGAGCCAGCGCACGAGTTTGCCTGAGGCAGAAGCGAGTGTTAGAAGCTCGCCCCCTGGGAGCGGCACAAAATCCGTAATAGGCTCTTGAGCAAATGACAGGATCCGTTCGAGGCCATGGTCACGAGTTCCGTCATTCCAGAGCCGGTAGATTCCTGCAGATCGCGCGAGCACACGGCGATCGGGCAGGGATTTAATCTGTGTGCCGCTTCCCGTAGGTGGTGTCTGTGAAACTCGGAAAATTGGATCGCGTCGACCATCCATAGCGAATAGCCTGGCAACGTTGATCACGGGTTCACCATCCACTTCCAGGCTATCGGCAACGATGTAAATGTAACCGTCCGCAGTGAGATGCAGATGTTCGATACTACGATCCTGTCCCACCTGTATGCGCGGTCTGAAGCTAGTGTCCAGTTCTCCATTGGGATGAAGTCGGACTAGGTTCGCTTGTGCCACGGTATCGTAACGCGAGAATGCCCCTCCGGCGTAAATTCTTCCTTCGCTATCGAGAGCCAGAACTGAGAGAATTCCTGGAGAAAAGCGATCGATTTTGAATCCCTCACCAATGGAGAATTCAAGGTCAATCTCGCCAGATGGCAAGAGTTTAACGAGTGATGTAGGAGGGGAGTCGACTAACGGATATATTTCCCCTGCGAGGAACGCTTCCCCTTCTGGCGTTACCTGCATGGCGTTGAGATGGCCCTCGAATTCGGTTTTAGGAAACGTTGCATCCCCGTCGCCGGGAGCTGCAAGAACACTAGATGCTGCTACTTCAAGGCAAAGATAGAGGGAGAACAGCCGCAACCATGGAGGAGGGGATTCCCAAACCTTCACCAAGCTAATAAATCTTTTTGCCAAAAGAACTGCCTTATTATTTGTCGACATAACGGTAGAAGATTTAGGAACTGGTCGTCTGGATGGCGAGAGAGAATCCAGTGTTACACTCGCATACGAGGGGCACTTTCCGTGAAACCTTACAGGGAGAATTAATCTGATTCTGATATCCGCGCATGGCGCTGCAATCGCTGTTTTTAGCCAGCCGTTTTGTTTTCTCATGGGAATAAGTTTAAGTGCGTCAAGGTATCCTGCACGGTCGCAGTCACCCATCGCTATCTCTGACTTCAACCCGTCCGAATCTTCTGGCGCTATTGCTTATCGTCAAAGGATCTTCTGTGGTGACGAGTTCAAGACCATTACCGAGGTCGATGGAAGTGGTGGCGCTCGGCGCAGGTGAGTTCCATGATCGAAGCTCCTGACTGAACTGTGGGATGTACTCCAGTGCGGTGCCCTTTCGTCGCAGATAGCGGAGTACCAACCGCTGATTAGCGTCATAGGATTCGATTGCCGCTAATGGCATGTGGCTGGGCAGCCGATCAAAACCTGGGATGGGTTCAGGCATGGAAGTGCGCGGATCGAGCACGAAGGCATAGGCCATTTGATTGGTGATTCCATAGCCGTTGAGATCGGTCCCCGGCAGCGCTTCCGCACCTGCCAACGCGTGGGCGGTCGCCCATTCGCCGAAGGTCAAAGTTGGGACGTCTGGTGTGAAGGTCAGGGCATCAAGAAAGCCCTGAACACCTGGGGCTTCCCATGCGATCGTGTGAACGCCCGCAGGAACCGCGTGGATGACTTCCAGCCAGTTTGTGGCCGATCCGATACTGCCAACGGAATTGCCATCGATCGACCAGGTAAATGGGGGCATTCCCGGGACGGGCTTCACCGGTGCCATCCATTGAAAGCGCAACTCCCCAGGGCCAGTGATCGTTGCCCGTAACGTGGGTACGCTGTCGCCATCCGGACGCAGCAACGACTGTGCTGCATCCCGCAGATCGGAGGCGCGGACTGATTTGAATCCTTCCCAGCCGGTGACATCCAGTGGCACAGCTGAATCGAGCGCTTCCATAAGGGTGGTTGCCGCGGCGGGTATCAGGCTATCGATCCACGCGACTGCTTGCTCCTCTGGCGGCAATCCAAAGTGGCGCGACACGATGCGCACGGAATGTTCGCCGGGAGGAATGTATACCTGAAAGTCGGTCCATTGATCTGAACTCGACGAGGTAAGACTGGGAAGGTTGTCTACCAGAACCATCAGAAGATCGTTGAATCGAGCTGTGAACCGCAGCAGGCCGGGTCCAGTGTCGTGGAAGTCGATATACGATGATTCATCGCCCGTTACAGGATTGCTGCGAGCAACCATCCCGCGCACGGGATCACTTTCGGCCGTCCACGAACCGAACAGGAGTCCAGGCAATTCCGCGTCCATCGCCACTGCCGCGCCATCACTGGTGTCGCGAATGAATTGCACTCCATCGACCATGCCCGCCTTGGCGAATCCATCGCTATATTTTATCCGATTCTCGTAGTTCCAGAGCACGGTGTGCTGGCCGGCAGGCAAATCCACCGACACGGTTTTCCAGCCCAAGCCTTCATAGAAGATTTGCTGCTCGGCGGAGGTGCCGGGGTTGACGGTGAACGACAGCGCTTTGGAGCTGCCACCCGGCGCATGCCAGCGGAATTTCAAATTACCGGAACCGGTGATGGTTGTCCCCAGCGTGGAATTCTGGCCGATCTCTGTGAGCGAGCCTGACAATGCCGTATCCACTCCGTCATCTGCCGCAGCAGTGATCACACCCGTCCACGGAGCATCCCCTGAACTGGTAAAAAGCAGATCGCTGTTCTCGACCGCGTCGACAATGGCGACCTGCTCTAGTGGTTCAATCTTGATCTCGTCGATCCACGCGCTGCCAGCACTCCCTTCCGGCAATACAAAGTCCCATGTCAGCGAGTGATTGCCTGGCTCGATGATTCCTGAAAATTGCACCCATTGACCAGCCGGAGTCTGGGCAGGAAGAATGGCGGCCACCAACTTGTCATCACTGAAAAACCTCAGAACATCAATCCTGCCGGCTTCTTCCGCCTGGCTGGGTTGCTGACGCCACCAGAATGTGAGGGTAGATCGCACGGCCCCATCCACAGGAATCGTGATCGACGCCGGACGGCCCGTGCATTGCAGCGCGGCAACGCCATCGTGCGAAATGGCCGACTGCGCGAACCATCCATCGGCCAGGGCATCGTCAGATTCGATGGTGATGGGAGTCGTGAGCGGAAGATCAAGCGCCGCCTGCAGACCGGTGCCGGGAAAAAACGCGACATGATCCAGGGAAATGGGCGAGCCAGAAGACTCCCACGTCACCGTCTGTCCTCGTTGCACAAAGACCGCGAAGCTTCGCCATTCATCAGAAGGCTCGTCCAATCCGAGTTCATAGATTTTGCCGTCGGCGCGAAACGTGACATCTCTGCCAATCCAGCGAAACGAGATGACGCCTGCCCCTGGCATCGTTGCCCGCAGAACGTTGGCGCCATTGGAGCGCGCATAATCCTCGCCATCCGCTGCCAATGGGCTCTTAGCGCCCGTCCAGCCACCCGTCGATGCGAATCCCAAATTGGAATCGAGCGCCTCAGCAAGGGATACCGGTGGCTGGATGAGGAGGTCGTCGAACAGGATCTGATTCGCGCCCAGTTCCTCATCCACCACGATTCTTGCACTGCCAGCAGCGGCTTCAGGAACAACGATCTCAAAGTAGCGCCACTCGCCAACGCTCCGATCATCAATGGACGCGCCGTGGTCGCCGACGAACACTCCCGTTACCCCACCGGTCGAGGGTTGAGACCGCAGCCACCACAGCCCGAGCGTTCCGGCTCCTTGAGTTGAAAATTCGAATACCTTGTAGCCTGAGCCAGTTGCCCGCAGCGCCGTGCCCGCTTCGCGACCAATGCCCGATTGAATGTTCCACGCATGGGGCGGGCTCAGCGCAAATACAGTCGCCAGATCCAACTGCGCCCACACGCGGACAGGATGGGCGGTAGTGCTGAACACAAGCTGATCCATCATCGTCGCAAAGTCGGGGTTAGATGGGCCCTGATCCGTCCAGCGCACGTTGTGTGCTCCAGCCGCGATGGGAACGATGACTCTTTCCCAATCTCGACTGGCGATGGCCCGGACTTCGACCTCATCCACGGTAATAGTCAAAGGCGGAATCGAACGCCAGAGAAACGACAGGTCGCCCGGGCCGGTGACAGTCGTCTCTATCCATGCGTTCCTGCCAACGAGCAGGTCGGGAGGAAAGGCCGCGTCGATTCGATCCTCCGCCAGTGCGGTGCTGAAGCCGCGCCACTGCCCATCGCCACCGGTGCGAAACGTGAACTCCGTGTCGAGCGCATCGGAGAGCGGAACCGATGGCGTTATTTTGACTTCATCAATCCAGGCGTGGGCTCCGGCACTGGCCAGCCAACTGAGCCGCTGCCGTCCCCCATTCAACCGCGACTCCAACAGAGTCCAGTCAACAGCACCGGGAGTGTACCAGACTGATTCGTTGCCGATTGAAAACCAGAAACTGCCTGAGTTCGACTTCACCCAAAAGCTGATCGTAGCCGGAGTTGCAAGATCAATGGTCGTGGTTACGGTACCCGATTCGCTCGATGGCCCGAACTGTGCGGCGGCGATGCCGTCGTGGCTGACCTCCGTCTGCGGCGTCCAACCCGGCGCACCTCCACTGCTAACCGCGGTCGCTCCGGCGGGAAGGTTCATCGCCGCCTCCAGACTCAAATCGCTGAGTCCGAGACTGATGGCATCGATTCCTCCAATGCCCGGGCTGAACTGATCGGAGCTCAACTCCCAGCGAACTTGATGAATGCCCGGCGACAATGGAACCGCCACCTCGCGCCATCCCTGCAAGGTGGCGGCGGTTACATCCTCGCCATCCACGAGGAGCCTGAGACTTCCGGACGTGAGATTCCATCGGAAGCGCAACTCGACTCCACCGGAAACGGTAGCCTCGATCCAAGCGTTCGTTTTCGGTGCATTTTCCAGCGGTGGGCCCGGTATCGGTGAAACTACCGCATACGCATAGTTGGCCCCATTGCCATCACCGGCGGCGGGCATGCCTACCCAGGTTTCATCGCCTCCGCTGACCAGCGCAATCGTGGTGTCGAGCGCCTCAGCCAGCGGCACGAACGGCAGGCGCTCGACTTCATCGATAAAGAATACGGTAGGTGCCGCAGGGTTGGAAAAATCCTGAGCGACCCACCACTCGATCTGACTGAGGCCGGGCGGAATCGGGACAATGGCTCGCTGCCACTGGTCGGTACCAGTGACCGTTTCCCACACCGGCCCTTGAGGAGTCTTCGTGAAAATCAGGCGCGCCGTCGTGGCTGCGGCCGCCTTCACCCAAAAGCTGAGCGCACCTGGCCCGAGCACCGTTCCACTGGTAGCCGTGTCACGCGTCGCGCGTAACGCATCGACACCATCATGCGTGGTGACCGACTGCACTTCCATTGAGGAAGACATCCCGCCAAATTCCCGTGCGGATTCCGTGTCGAGCGCCACCGCCGCCGCCGTTGGATGTGCGGGTTTATAAGTTAGAGCGTCCAGCATCGAGTTTGCCGGAACATGATCCCAAGTGACCTTCTGCAGCCCGTTCGATACTGGAATCTCGATCGTTTGCCACTCGCCCGTTCCCCGGAATTCTTGCAGTCCTTCGCTGGTCAGCACGCGGAGGTCGGGCCGCGATCCTCTCCATTGAAACGAGAGTGTCCCTGGCCCTACCACTTCGACAGAAAACGTCGTTTCGCGGGTGGCGAGTTCGATAGTTTGCAGAGCATCCCCGCCACCGGGAAGATCGGTCAGCAACCAGTCGTCCGCCCGTTCGGTGATGAGGCCCAACCCGCTGGCATCAAGGCCTTCCGCAATGACAGAAGCCCCCTCCGGGCGAAAGTGGACGGCATCCAGGAAGCCCATACCGTGGATCGAACGCCAGCGCAGGACGTGCTCGCCGGGCGTAATCTGCATCGAGACGTGCCTCCATTCGCTGTCAATCCCTCCCAGCACCGGCGAACGATACCCATCAACGAGCATGGAAAGCTCCTGCGGTTGTGGGGCCGTATCACTACCTTGAAAGCGCCACCAGAAGTCCAATCCGCCAGGGCCGTTCACTTTTGCCTCCACCCACGAAGTGCGATCAGTCGGCAGCGACGTCGCGAGAGACCCTCCTTCGATCGACTCGCTGGACGCATACCCCGCCCACGGTGCGCCGCCGCCGGTGCTCCACACCAAATCCCCTCCCCCATCCAGCGCATCCGCCAGGGCAACTGTCGGCATCGGAACGAATACCAGTTCGTCGAGCCATGCCGCGTCGGTGGGCGATGCGCTGACACCGCGGGCATACTCCCAGGTGAGCGTTCGAGTTCCGGGCGGCACGTCAATTTCCACCAGTTCCCAGTCGATCGTCTCTTCTTCGCGGCGAACCTCAGTCGCATCGACAAAGAACGAAGTCGCTCCATGTGGGTGATCGGCCTGCCCTTGAGGGGCGCGATCCTGCTTCATCCAGAACCGCACGTGTCCCGGCCCTTCGACCACTGTGGAAACTGACGCAGCCGGATTCAACTCGTCCCGGCCTCCCGGCAAGAAACCGATCTGCAGTGCATCGATTCCATCGTGTGTCGTCACACTCTGCGTTTCCCACTTAAGGATTCCCGATGTCGTCCAATTCAGGTTTGTGGTGTCCAGCGCTTCCGCGATCGGGTTCGGCTCCTGACTCCACGTCAACGCATCCAGATGCAGTGCCTTGCTGCCTTGAACGCTCCACCGGAGACGATTCATTCCGGGACTGAGCGATCTGGAAAAGTGATGCCATTCCGAGTTGGAGGTGCTAAACGTAGCAGCGCGGTCTCCGTTGAGATCCAGCCAGGCGAAGCCTTCCGAACTGAACCTCCACTGAAAACTCACCGTGCCTGGCCCGACAACTTCCGTTTCCAGCCAGGCGGATTCGTTCGGCGCTGGCACCCCGGAAGAGACAAAGTCCACGCCATCGTGCGACAGCGTTCGCGCGTCCCAGCCCCGCCACGCGCCTGCTGCTCCGGTCTGCAGAACCAGTCCGGTGTCGAGTGCCGTAGCCAAGGCGATCGGCGGCAGCACGGTCACTTGATCGAGCCAAACCTGATCCGACGGCGGCTGACGAATCGACTGATACGACCACGTCACGGTGCCGCCCTGGCCAGCATTCACGCGGGTATCGACCAGCACTTCGTCCTCGCGCCAGTCGGTTTCCTCGCGAAGAAAACTCCGCAGGCCTTCACCGCTTGAACTGAAGAACGGAAAGGAATCCGGAGCCATGGCTCCCAACTTCCACCAGAAGCGGACTATTGCCGGTTCCGGAATCTGAAGATCCACTCGCGCTCCAATCTGAGAAGTGGCCTGCAGTGCGTCCTGCCCATCGTGCGTCACCTTTGTTTGGCGCACCCAACCGGTCTGGGAGATGTTGTATCCGGGAAGATCCAGGGCGTCGTTCAACGGCCCAGTCTGAGCAAGGCACGGTTGCTGCATTTCAAAAACAGCGAGCGAACCAATGAGCCAGACACTGGATCTGAAGAGCGAAAGAAAGTTCATTTATTTATGGATTCGATTGCAATGATATGGACTCCCGCCACCTCCGCCCGTGGGCCTGACCCGCCTCACCGCGAGCGCCGACAGCCCAGCAAGAATCAGAAGAGGAGTGGCCGGCTCGGGCACGGGCTGAATCGAAAACTGAGTGATCAGACCAATGCTGTCGTCGCTTCCCCCAAATCCATCGCCGGGCCCAAAGTTGAAGGCGCGGCTCATGCCGTCACCGTCGATGCGGCTGGCATCCAGGGCAGTGCCCGCCGCCGCTCCCGCGGGATCGTATTGCCAGTTCAACACGTCAAACAACAGATTCCCCTGCGCGGGATCATAGAAGAAGGGTTCGTCGAACGTCAGGATCACATCGAAGATTTCCGGATCACCCGCGCTCGACAGTGCAAGCGGACCTCGCCTGATAACTTCGACCGCATCGGCACCAACATGGGACGCAAGGCCGAAAAAATCGAGCGACGCCTCGGTTTCCGGGGTAGTCGACAACCAGATGCTGATGTCTGGGTTCTCGTACGAGAATGCACCTCCGAATTCACGGTTCGGCCTGAACGCCATCCCCAGTATCAAGAACGGTTCTTTCTGAGAGGCGAAAAGCCGGCTCTCGTAGACTTGCTGCCAGCGATCTTCCAAGCCATCCGGACGCGGTGGCCCTCCGAACAAAGGCGGATACAGGCCGGCGTCGACAGACTCCGGGGCACCTGGAGGGATGACCAAAACCGCGGCCTCGGAACGAAAACTTCCAGCAAGCGTCAGACAGATGATGAACCCGAGTAGAAGGGATTCCACGCGCCTTGGCATTAACCGATCATGTCGGCTGGAAAAACGGGATGTTCTCAAGAAATTGCTGCCCGACTGCGACAGCATTCAATGAGTAAATTCAGTGGGACCGAAGTCAAAGCGAATTCTTTGGATTATTCGAAAGTATTTCCGTTCGTAGAAGCTTTACCCATTCGCCGATCCGATCCAAGCGATAGCACCAGCCGAGTGTAGACCTTGGTTTGTTGCTCCCACTCGTGCTCGATCGGCGCAAAGGCGAACGTCTTCTGGTTGTTCTCCACTGCTCCTGGTTTTGCCACGGAATCAGATTGGGATTGCTGTCGCCATCGAGATCCACGATCGAACAGTTGTGATTGAAATCGCCGATGTCCAAAGCGGCCCAGCACGGGAAAAAACCCGCGCTTCCATCGGCTGCGTGAACCCCGCCTAAGCTGGAGCAAGACCCATTCCAAAGAAGAGGAAGGATGTCAGGTTAACGGAGGATTGAATCTTCAGCATAAAGTTAGAATGTCAGTGGAGAGATCAGAAGCTGGAGCGCTATTCATTCCCCACCATCAACTTGAACCAGCCGAATGAATGCCTCCTGGGCGTCGCGATCCAGCCCCAGGACGCGGATGGCCTCGCTGTTCCAGCGGCGACGAATGGGAGCAAGTGATCCTTCCACGTGACGAGATCTGTCGAGAGCTGAAGCTGATAGGTTTGTCCTGGAATCGTTCGCGCCGTGAAAAAGTAGTTACCATCGCTGACGGCCAAGTCGGTGCCGCTTGCGAGCGGGTGGGGAGTTTCCGGTGATAGGCCCAAATGGAATTCGACCGCGTTCGAGAGGCCGTCCCCATCCTCGTCTACCGCGCGGTCGTCTCGGCCAGCAATGAAGGGGCCAGTATCGCGCTCAACAGTTTCAGGAATGGTGTCGTTCTCCCAATCCTCCGGCTTGATCCGGAACACACCGCCGTATGCAAAATCGTCGAAGCCGAGAATCCCAGACACCGCGTAAAGTGTGCCATCGGGCCCTGCCGACAGGTCGCTGGCGTAGGAAATGCCGTCCCTAAATTCGCTCTCGCCGTTCCATCCCTCTACGATTGGAGGAGCAAACGTCGTGATCGAGTCATCCGGGTAAAGTTTGCGGATGGTGCCGACGTCGTCGCCGCCAAGGTAAACGATGCCTGCGGAATCTACATCCAGGCTGTGCGGCTGCGCAAAGGCAACCTCGACTCCCAGACCATCGTTGGGCGGTCCAAAGCCGCGAAACGGTGCCCGTTCACTTACCATCCCGTTCTGCTCGCTGATGAACAGCAACCGGTTGGTCGAGCCACGGTCATCGCGGGTAATCACGTAAACGCCGCCCGGCCCTGCAGCAAGAGTCGCGATCGGATCGAACTGAATGTTCTCCTTCGGAATCGGCTCTCCATTGAACACTGTATTGCCACCACCTGCCCACTGGGTGGCGCTGAAGTCCGGCGCAGTGATCTTGTGGATGGTGGCGGCGTCAGTAGTGTAAAAAACTCCCTTCGGTGTCTGCATCGATACTACTGCCTCCGACTGTGACATTGGCGAGCAACTCTCCATTACGGCCATCAATCAGGCGCGAGCCAAGGGCCACGATGCCGTCTGACGACACGGCGATATCTTCTATCCCAGTGCCGCTAACCAGCAGTGTAGCAATACCTCGTTCGATGCGATAGAGCCCCCGCTCGAACGCATTCACAAACACGACATCGTTGTTCATCACCGCGATTCGCTCTGGCAGCAGTTCCATGCGCAGCGCGTCCGCCTCGAACTGGCTTGCTGCCGGCTCGCGGATTGCCCCGCCAATCCTTTCCCGGGAGGCTGCCTCACGGATTCGATAATTCACAGTCCAATCCTCCGTCCAACTGGTCGCCCCGTTTTGCTCTGCTATCATCGAAATCGGAGTGCCCGGCTCCAAATAGAGAGGCTCAACGAAAATTGGAGAATCCACCGTGACAGTGCGCCCGAAGTTGAAGTGAACCTGCGATTCGGTGGCATCAGAAACCAGCACAACGGGTTGCCCAGGCAACAGTGAGCGCCAAATTTTATCCCAACCCTTCGCTCGAGGTGGATTTATGCGGGTTCCGGGCGTGAACGCTACCGAGCGACCAGTCGGCACATCTTTGTGAAAAGCATTAGCGCGGAGCATCGCTTCGCCTTCCACACGGATGGTTCCTCTCCCGGAGTAAATCGGTGACTGCTCGTTCGGCTCGCTGCCGTCCAGCGTGTAGCGGATCGTGCTGTCAGCTGGCAGGGCTTTCATTCCCACCTCGATAGAAATGGAGTCTCTCATAAAGGTCGGCAGCATCAGTTCGACTCCAGTCTGAATATTGAAATTGGCCTCGATCACTTCAGTCACCGGTATTTCGCCGCGATACGCCTGAACTTTGAGAGTCTGGCTTCCTTCGATTCGAATCGTGGGATTGAACAAAAAGACATGCGGAAGTTCCGCGACCGGGCTGGTGGGGCTAGGCGATGAGCCGTCGGTCGTGTAGTGGAATTGCCAACGCCTGAGGTAGTCTCGTGACGAGTCAGATACGATTCCGTACGATACTTTAACATCGCTGCCTGCATTGAGATTGCCTCCTGCGGGAGAAAGTCTGAGCATTTTCTGCTGAAGGAAAGTCAACGAACTGACGATAGTCAGCCCAAACGAGGAATCCCCGCCGACCGTATACAGCTCACCTGTGGGATCTTCACGAAATGCCCAGGTTTCCTGCGCAAAAGTCGAGTCCACCAGACCGCTCAGCCATTTGCCTCCCCAATCGGTCGAACAATGAAAAAGTTCCCGCTCACTGCGTCACCGGCAATGTAAGCTCCCTGAAGCGCCGGAAATGCCTGTCCCCGATAAACGAAGCCGCCCGTCACCGAGCGACCGACACTCCGGCTGTACGTGGCGATGGGTTCAGTAAACTCGAGATCGTGCGGTGCCTCACGCAAGAACGGTTCGTTACCTTCCCGGTAGGGCCAGCCGTAGTTCTCGCCGCCGGTCGAGGACGCTGGCTGAAAGTTAATTTCTTCGCGGGCGTTATCGGCGACATCGGCAATGAAGAGATCACCCGTGAGCCGATCGAAAGAAAACTTCCGTGCATTCCGCAAACCCAATGCCCAGATTTCCGGAAGGGCGTCCTCTCTACCGACAAAAGGGTTGTCTACCGGAATGGCATAGGCCCTGCCCGGATCAGGAGCAGCAGTGACATCGATGCGAAGCATCTTCCCCGACAACTGCAGAAGGTCCTGCGATGGATGACCAGCATCGGGTGGAACTTCGGCATCTCCTGCGGATATGTAGAAGTAGCCGTTCGGCCCGAATGCGATGTGACCTCCCCGATTCTCAGCCTCACGACTGCGAAACTCACCGATAGGGACATCCAGCAGGATCTCTTCACTGGCAGGATCGCCCAGCCCCTCGGCTCCGGTCTGAAATCTGGAAACCCGACTACCCACATCCGGAATCTTGATGTAGTCCGGCGAGTAGTTGAGATAGAACACCCCGGTGTCTGCGAAATCGGGCGCGAAAGCCAGTCCAAGCAACCCTCCCTCATGGCCTGCTGTGACACGATCCGAAATATCCAGAAACGTTACCGGAGCCTCGTTTACATTCGCAGGGTTCACCGCCAGTATCTTGCCGCTCTTGGCAAAGATGAAATCCCGATCAGAGCCATCGTCCGAAAACTCAAGGCCAGATACGCTAGCTTCGCGCTGGACGGCCTGTTGAAGTGCATCAACTCCCGTCAACTCGATGACAGGGAAATCTTCTTCGGCATGGGCGCTTGCCGGTATCAATGCACAAAATCCCACTGCCCAGACAAATACACGCTTCATGGTAGTGCGTTAGCTTGCAACGCGGAACTCAAGCGGAAAATTCGGACGCCAGTACCATTCGGATCCGAATCAACCCTTACCACCAATGCAGTTAGATCGCTGACTTGAGGTGCGACGAGGTCTTCCCAATTTCTCGCGTCCACGGAAGATTGTGGAGTGTGGACAACATCTCTCGCCGCATAATTTCCAGGAAATGTAATTTCAACAATGCCGTCCTGGAGCCTGGCGACTCTGCCGCCGACAGAGTGATCCAAGATCCGCGGATTGGTTCCGCCCGCATATTCCGCAAAATTAGAGACGCCGTCGCCATCGTCGTCTTTCGACCAGAACTCTTCAGGTACCCCGCTCCGTTCTGCCGGGGAAAAATAGTAACGGGCCCATGTATCAGTATTGTCGAACAAGGCGTTCTCGGGCGGTGAGGCCGAAATCCGGCTGGGGAAAGGCCCGATGGGGCCGAATGAAACATATATAAGACCGTCGCGGGGCTCTGAAATCGGAGATGGATAATTTGAGACCAGGGATTGGTAGAGCGCTCCGTCTGGATAGAGAATCGCCGTGCCTTGCTGCTGGCCACCGGTTTCATCAAAACGTAAGCTCCCTGCGATAAGTAGCTTGCCATCTTCAAGCTGCCTGATCGCAGTGACTGGGTTAATTACCCGGAGGCCTGCCAGCTCGAATGTACGATCAATAGTGCCATCAGGAAGTAACTTGCCGAAGTAGGACGGGCCTGCGTTGCTTTGAAAGTTCCCACCCACCATCACCGATCCATTTCGGAGGGGAAGCATTGCACTGATGGCACCGTTGATCGTCGCAGTCGGGACAACGAATGCGCGATCAATTGCGCCGTCGGGAAGGAGTCGAATTAGATACGGACTTAGACCATTCACATTGAATTGGCCTGACACCAGGATTCGACCGTCCGCACAAAGTTCCAGCCCGTCGATGGCCGGGCTGGGCTCACCAGCTATTCCAGAAAGCAGGCTCTGACTGTCGAATGACGGGTCCAGAGATCCATCCGGCATAAGGCGCGCGATGCCTGCGGCAACCTTGCCGCTATAAGTCGAAAATCGACCCGCAATGAGGACACGACCGTCAGGATAGGTGACGATGCGGAAGATCCGCGCATTTGGGCCTTTGTCACTCCCGTTTTCAAAAGTAGTATCCACATCGCCGCCGGGGAGGTAACGGACGAGATAGTTGATCTGCTTTTCCCCGACTTTGGTGAATTTTCCAGCCGCGAAAATTCTGCCCGCAGGATCGAGTGCGAGCGAATAGACAAGGTCGTTCGGTTTTGACTCGAACACTTGATCCTGAGCTCCGGAAGAATCGAAAATCACCATAGAGTGATTGTTCGCCCCAACGAAGAGGACTCTGCCTCCTGGTAGTGCAAGGATGGCCTCGGCAGAACTTGGAGCATGGAAATAGGAAAACCATCCACTACCAGGCCGATCGTTATCATCCACTCCGAATAGCCGTGAGGGCTTTCCACCCAGTTCGCCAGCCGAGACCCGCACCAATTGGATCGTTGCGGTTTCAGTGCTTTCCACGACTGCATCATCCACCACCAGAGGAGGCAATTCCGCCTCTTTCTGGCCATCGGCAAATATGATGGTTCCCGTCAAGGACTCAAAATCGTGTCGATCTGCCGTGATGGGAGTGATTTCGTAGTCGACCGTCACGTTGCCATCGTAACTGCCGGAGCGGACGACCTTGAGACTTTCGTGGCCGCCTTCTGTGAGAGCCCACTCAAATCCCTCAAAGAGGCTGAACGAACCCGCACCATCGTTGTCTGCAATCGTGACGATCGTGGAAGAATGGGTTTGATCAATGCTGGAGTTGGCCGTTGGCGTGAGTTCGATTCTAAATTTGCGGTCGCCATCCCAATCACTGTCATCGATTAGCGGGATACGCAGTTCAACTGAGCGCTTTCCCGCCTCGAAAACTAACTCCCCCGCCGTGCCTTCAAAGTGCGTGCCGTTCACCGCCGTGTCAGGAACAACTTCGAATCGAACCGTTAGTGCTTTCGAAAGCTCACCCAACCGCCGGACTGACACACAGGCTAGGCCCGCCTCTTCACTTGCCAGGAAATGATCGTAAACGAAGCCGATCTCACCTGAGGACGTTTCTTCTATTAGATGATGAGCAGTGAAACGATCAGAGAAGGTGTCAGACCAGTGCATCCAAAGTCGACCGTTGGCGGGAGCGAGGAAGTCGAGCACGTCCTGCGTCTGAGGCCGGTAACCAGCGAGGTCAAAGTCAATAGTTGCGCCATTCAGCGTCAAAAGTTTTTGCCCACCGACGAACATGTGTCCCGTCGGCAAAACGGACAGCCCTTTGACGGCATTGGAAAAGGCATTCGGTCGCGGGATAACGAGATCTGCCGGAAATGCGGGATCGCTTTCACCCGTCCCCAGAAACTTGCGAAGCTCGCCAGTCTCGGGGTTATAGCCGATCAGCTTTCCGTCCGGCAGGGCAACGAATTCGGTCAGCGAACGAATGCTTTCAGCATCCAACGTATCGTCAATGCCACCGTCGGAATACAGCCGGATTGAGTTTCCTACGAGGACACGTCCATCAGGATACACCGTAAATGGTTGGCCGCTCACTTCCGCCGGAGGATCAAAGGCTTGGTCCAGTCTGCCTGTGGTTGCATCGAGCCGCGCCAACTGTGGCCGGTTAATTCCGTCGACCGCAGGGAAGTTGCCACGTAGGAAAAGCTTCCCGTCACATGTCAGTGTCAGATCCGTGAGAATACTGCCACTGGCATCAATATCTGACACGAAGGTTTCGTCGATGGAACCATTTGGGTGCAGTTTAACAAGGCCGGTTCGGGGAATATTGTGCACACGTCGAACGCACCTCCGACATAGATGTTGCCGACTATGTCAACCACCGCCGAGTCAACCAAGCCAAATCCTCCATCCGCCCGACGAAAAGTGATCCCCTGAGAAAAATCGGGGTCTACTTCCCCAGAAGCCAACAACTTCAGGAGCGATGACGTCAAGCCGGTTTCATTTCGAAACCAGCGGCCCACGACGATTCCGCCATCAGGGGTGCCTTCGGCAAACGTCAGCGTCCCCTGAAGTTCCGTGGCAGGAAACGTGTCGTCAATCCCGCCAGGCTGCCCAAAGCAGAACTCAAGCATCGCTGGCACTACTGCCAGCACAATGGTTCCTCGGTAAAAAAAGTTGAGTATCTTCTTCATGGTTTCAATTTGAACACGTTGCGAATTCGATTGGCTTGTCGATCCCTTCGCGTTGACTAGTCGCACGGATCCCAACAACAAAATTGACTAATTAATTTGAGTGAACACTTGTTCGCCGGCGCGGTTCCTATGTCATTCTGATTTCAACCACTCGTGGACGGTCGATCTATCCGTGCCTCGATTTAGACGATGAAGTTAAATCTACATATGTCGGGTGTGAGGAGATCGTGACTATTCTACAGCTCTGAAATAGCGCTCCGCTCTCCAGGGTTCCGGGTAGACGAATTGAACGGTTGCTTTGAACGGCCCCCCGGTGAAGTTCGTGACCGGTTGCCAGTCGATAAAATCGTCGCTGGCCTCAATGCGATACTGCTTTCCTGGTTCTGTCGGAAAGAGCACTGCTAACGCTTCATTGGAAATCTTCACGACCTTTGGAGTCTGCGGGAAACTTCCCGGCTGATCGATGCTGGTGGCGAACAGATATTCCGCGGTGTTGGAGAAGCCATCGTTGTCAGAATCGCGGAGGTCGTCGTCTTCACCTGGAATGGCCCCGCCAGTTTCAGCCCCATCTGGAATATTGTCGTCGTCATAGTCATCAATGGTGACCCGATAGATCCCTTCCGACGCGGCGAGCAATGTGCCGGGCTCAACGGCCAGGAGACCGATGGGAACATTGGGAAACTCGAACTGCCTGGGCGGAGGAGTGAGTGGATAGAGGGTAACCACATCACCAACAGGAGAAATGCGTTGGATACCCTGGTGTTCCCTGCTAGAAGAATACAGATTGGGAGGAGCTGGCGTATAGCAATTGCCAAGCCGATCCACCGTAATTTCATCCAGGATTGGCAGGATGGCAGTGACTCCGTGACCATCCCCATGCCCGACCTCGCCAGAGCCTGCGACGAGCGACACCATGCCCGAGCGATCCGCGCGAAGCAGTCGGCTGCCATCACCGATGTAGAGGCTACCGTCCGGTCCCATCGCAATGTCTCTCAAGTCGTCGAACCGTGTTTCGCTCAATGCCACAGGCTTGTCACCGACCCTAGTCTGTCCCGCTCCGCCGATCGTTTCCACAATCCGATCTGGACTGATTTTCCTCAACAGCCCAAAGTCCGTGAGGTAGATCGCGCCGACTCCATCGACAGCAACATGCAGAGGACCGAAGAACCGCGCTTGTTCCAGTGGACCGTCACGAACCTCAGATGACCTCAGCTCTCCAAAAGTCACCTGTGCTTCCTCGGGGTCGTTCGGATTGAGAATCGTGATGCCCGGAAAGTCTCGCCAAGGCAAAATCAGATCACCGTTGGGAAGGATGGCAATGTCGCTGAACTGCTGCTGGAAATCGTCGAACTTGCGCGTGATGATCCTGCCGTCCGGCGTCAGTGTGTGCAGGAATTGACCAGTTGTGAAGGGGCGGAACTTGCTGATGATGTAGACCGTGCCGTCAGGCGCAGCCGTCATGGACGATGGCTCCACGAGATCTGCCAGTCGCGCGGGAGTGCCCGTTCCGTCGTCTCTGGTGAATCCATGTCCGGCAATGATCTCTGACCGGGAGGCTGCAGGCACCCTAACACCGATGCCAAGGCCATCCTGTAGCACCGGCTCAAAACCCTCGACGATAGTTAGCGTCCGGATCGATGCCGCGTTCTTCCCTCGAACCGGTTCAGTATAAACTGGCGACGTCTCGTCAGGAACGCTGCCGTCCAGAGTGTAGTAAATACGTGCACCCTGCGGCACCACCAGCCCCACATCGTGCTCCGGGCGGATGAAATCAATGTCTCCCAGAATCGAAATCCTGGGCGGACCAGGAATATGAAAGAATTCCCTGAGGTCGCTGGTACCGAACACGTCGTGGATGGCCACTGCGACAATCTTGCGGGCACTGGGGCCGGACAACACTGGGGGATTCGCCGGATCGTAGACTGGGCTGCTGGCATCAGGCGTGGTTTCGTCCAAGCTATAGTGAATCACAGCGCCGGGAGTCAGTGTGCTCAACCGAAATACAGTTTCGACAGAACGTTGAAGGGGTACATTGTCAAACTCGACAGGGGCAGTTTTCAGACTGAATTCCTTCGTGGTCACGCTACTTGCCCCTACGGAAGGATGATAGGCGAAAGCTTTCACGATGTTGGACATCAGCAGCGGCGGGTCACCACGATCCCAACGCGGACTTTCAAGAGTGGGTTCGGAACCGTCCGTCGTGAAGTGAACCCCAACGAAGTAAGGAAATGCCGAGAACGTTAAATAAACCCAGCCTACCTCGATGACACCATCTCCCGATGTTGGGTCAATTCCGGGTTCGAAAATCGGGCTCGTCCAAGGGATTTCCCGGTAGATCGAACCGTCATTGGCGGCAAAATACGCAATACCGCCAGCGCCCTGGCCTGTTGCGATATAGCCACTGGAGTCGCGACAGCACAAAGCAGATTGATCACCAATCTGGTATCCATTCTTCAGATTTGGGTCGAGGCTGAAAAAATGTCTGATGCCAGGTTCACGGGATGGCCTCATCGAGGCAAAGTGCAGGACGCCTTCCGTAGCGAAACAGGATGTGGCTGAAAACTCCCGGAAATCGGAAGTCGGGGCCACTCGCCCATCGTGAATCGGCTTGATGGTCCCGTCAGGCACGTCAAACGAAATGCTGGGAATAAAGGGTTGGTAGTTGTTCAAGCCAGCGAAGAACGGCCAGCCAAAGTTCTGCCCCGTTGCGGTCGCCATCGGTAGCGCGTTGATTTCATCGACGACGAAACCGCTTCTGCTACCTAACTGATCAATGATGTAGAGGAGCGTCTCACCCGGCGCACCACCGTCTAACCGCTGGTCGAACGCTATTCGCGGCCAGTTAAAACCATAGGCCCACACCTCAGGGAACGCTCCTTCTTTTCCCACGAACGGATTGTCCGCTGGAATTGCGTATGGCCTGTCGCCGTTGGTGCGGTTTACATCAATGCGCAGGATCTTCCCTTGGAACGAATCGAGAGCCTGCGGAAGCGGAAAGCTGGTGAGCTTTCCGGTTTCAGCGCCCCCCGCCGCAGTGGCAATATAAAGAAACCCATCGGGGCCAAACTCCAGATCACCGCCGAAATAGTTGCCATCGCTGAATGCGATGTCCATCACGATTTCCTCCTCCGCCGATGGCAAGTGGAACCTGGATATCCTGAGCACCTTTGGGTCGGATACCGGAGTGTAGGACACATAGAAAGCCTGATCGTCAGCAAAATTCGGCGAAACAACAAAGTCCGCCATCTCCCGCTTGTCTGATCCAGTCAATGGATCAAAGACCTTCCCGGTGATGTCCAAGAGTGGCGTTTCCTGGACGATGCCATCTTTCAGCATAAGAAACAGTCCCTTTTCCGTCGCGAAGATGGTCTCGTCACTTCCTTCAGTCGACCCAAAAGCCACAATATCCTGACTCGCGTCTAGCTTTGCTACTAACTCAAGCTCCGTCAACGGCAGAACCGGCGACACTTGCCCTTGTGATCGAAGATCTGCAACCGAGAAGCCGAAGATCATGAACCCAACGAACACGAACTGCGGCATCTTCATTCTCTAAAAATTTGGTTAAGTTTGTTAATGCTGGTGGACATTGCTAGGCGAGGCCATCGCTCCAACTTGGATCAGACAAATGAACGCCGCTTGGAAATCGCGATCTAGCCCTAAGACACGGATGGCCTCGCTGTTCCAGCGGGCGACAAAAGTACGCAAGCGGCACTTCCGCTTGACGAGGTTTGTCGAAATCTAGCCTGCCGAAAAAGAACGGAACCAGCCGAGCGTTTCCTGACTCAATGGAATTCTGAGGAACGAACAACACCCCGGCATCATCACACAAGCATCCCCACAATGCTAAACAAATGAACCCGCGTAGGAAGTATTCCACGCGCACTGGCTTTAACCGATCACGTCGGTTGGGAAAACCGGGTTTTTTCAATGAGTGGCTGCCGACTGCGATGAACGCCCGACGCAACAATCGACGGGTACGTTCGGCGGACATAATGTCAACGCGATTCACGCGATTTGTTAGAGCGTCGACATCCGCTGCCAACGCTAGCACCCGCTATTGCACAATATCATCCGATATTGTGCATCTGAGGGCGCCTCTGATTTCAACTCGGTTAGAAGCCACGGTGACGATTGGGGGCACGACGAAATGCGAGCCGAAAAGGGCGGCGAAATTGCGAGACAAGGGGCTCAAGATCGACGAGACTGCCAAGTCTATGGGCGTTTCACAAAGCACTGTTCAGCGATATTTGGCAATGTGAACTGGCTCCATATCAATAGAACTTTGTCGAAGTTGCAAGGAAGCTCATGACCATACGGCAGATATTGTGTCCGATCAGTCAAGGGGCAGCCGAAACCACGCCAGACGCCTCGCAAATTGACAACCAACTGTGATTTTGAACTTTACCCAATATTCCATGACCACTGTTGTCACGCATTCTTCGCTCGCCGCTTCTCATAAAAAGAGCGCCTTCCTTCGAACGTTACTGGCTGCACTCTGGATGCTCGGATCTTTGAAAAGTGCCTCTGGCCAGAACGACCCGAATGCGGGGCATTGGCCAACTATCGGCCCCGAACTTTCCTCGACGCCCTCGGACGCCGATCTTAGAAATAGTTTGGTTCTTTCAATACCCTTCGTGGTGCTGGGCGAGAGCACGCTTGAAGACCGCATTGCCTTTTTGGATAGTTTTGAGCCCACGATTTCCGGTGTGCCGAATCGTATCGACGCCACGGTGACGTTTTTGGACAAGTATCCAGATTCCCCCTATCGTTTGTGGGCAGGAGCGAGCGCTGGTGTCCAGGCCTTTAACGCCGCGCGCTATTCGCTCGCCGAAAAGATCTTAAAAATGCTGCCGAGTTCGCATCCGGCAGTGGCGGTATACTTGGCGAGACTCTATGCGCTTCGCGGCGACATGCAGAGCGCGCGATCGCTCCTGGCCACCGTTGATGAGGCCAAGCTATTTCACCCCTTACCGGAACAATACCGCCATGCCTTTAAGATGACTGAAATAGCGGCGAGCGAGACGCCTTGGACGGGCTGGAGTGGATACGAAGCCGCTGCCGCGTTGGCCAAGGATCTTGGTTGGAGTATTCAGGCCATTCAGGCACTGAACGACGATCCGCCGCGAAGCACCGGCGTGCTTGAGCTCAGAGATTGGACAAGCACGTATGGTCTAGACCTAATGGTTGTGAACCGCGAGCCCGGAAGTGCCACTCTCGGAACGAGTATCGTCTTATGGAAGCACGGCCACTACCGGGAAATAGGCATTGATGGACGCTCTCTTGCCAGAACGCACACTCAAGGTTCAACCATCGTTTCCGCCGCCCTGCTCGACGAAGAGGGAAGTAGGTATTATTTAGTCGAATCGGGAACGTCGCTGCCAGAGGGCTATACCACAGTTTCCGACGAAGTTGCGCAAACGCTAGCGGGAGAACGGCTGACGCCCATGGTTATTGAATCGTCGCGTCCTGATGTCCGCCTGAAGATTAAACGGGCGCTGACGAGGCCTGGCGAATGGGTGCTTCATGTGAATGGCGCTCCGGGAAAATATCGCCTGAGTGCGAGCAGTAACCTGAACAATCCCGCTTGGAATTTCATCCTGCCAGATATCTTGATCACTCCTGACGAGGAAACGGTGATCCCACTTGGGAACCTTAAGTCCAGCGGGTCATCCTACTACCGGCTCCAGAAGTTCTAACCAGACAACAACCTTGAATAATGGAGGAGAAAATTGACGAAGATCGCAAATTTCAGGCGTTCTTCGCTTTTATCTTTATCGCAAGCGTTTCCAAGCCTTTGGATCCTCGTTACGGGCTGGTTTCGGGGAGAAGGCTTCGGTTCCCTCCGGGGCAAGGTTGATAAGATTTTCGATGATCCATCCTTCCCAGCGGGTGCCGGCGCACCAGCTGAAGATCCGCGAACAGATCCAGCTAAGGGCAACGGTCTGTTTTCCCGGCTCTCCTAACGGCGATTTCTCACTATCGCCCGGATGCACAGAACCCTGAGCTTCCGATGCAGGCATGCAACCGCAACCTGCCGCCAAAAACAAGATCAGGCAGCACGTTGCTCGAAAGGAAGCTTTCGGTCTCGCATGCGTCATCCTCCCCGGACGACGGGCGGAATGTCAATCATCGCGTTTCGCGTCGCATCCATCGGCGATATCCTGTGACCACCCAACCGCAATCGAACATGACAACGGCTATGATTACCTGGAGGCACCGTCACACGCGAACGAATTGAACAAAGCCCGGCCTTTGTCAACGGAGGCTGACTTTGAATCGAAAATAGCGGGCGGGCGCCCTCCCCGCTTCTCAGGGCTTTGGCTGGCGCCAAGGAAATTTGGGCCCTGGAACCTGATGTTGTCTTAAAAGGGAGGAGTATTATTTGCAAAACTGGCACTTGATCGTTGTGAAAGCACGTTCACATTACCAGTCACTTACAGATCCCAAACCTAATAATAGCCATGTTCGTCCGCTGGTTCCCTTTATTCTTTTCCGTCACTCTGGGGCTCCTCCTTTCTTCAGGCTATTCGACGGCACAGGCGCAGCTGCCATTACTGGATTCATCGTTCAAAGGCCCCATGGGATTCAGAGGCTGGATCGAATCGCTGGATGATGGACGCTTCTATACAGGGTTCGCGAGATACCTTTCCAACGGCACTTTGGACCCCTCGTTTTCTCCTCCGAATCTGGAAGGCGGACTTAAATTTCTTCGACCAACTCTTGAGGGGAAAGTCGTCGTTGCGGGAGACTTCTCGCGCATCGCGGATTCAGACAATGTGTCGATCGTAAGACTGAATCAAGACGGCTCCTTCGACCCCAGTTTCGACGGCGGCAAATTCGATCAGGATCCGACGTGTCTTGCCGTAATGCCGGATGGCAAGATTTTCGTGAGCGGATTCAATGCCTATCGAGGAGTTGCCGTAACTTCAAATTATCTACGAATCCTACAAAACGGGCAGATAGACACTACGTTTAACCGTAGTGCCCTGAAAACACAGCCCCTGTTGCGGATCGCGCTGCCGCAGCCAGATGGAAAGATCGTATTGGCCGGGGAGCAATTGTTCTACAACATTTCCGGTGACTCAACCGGCAGAGCTGGAGTCGTCCGCCTGATGCCCAATGGCGCTGTCGACCGAACTTTCAAAGGCATTCCCGCTGACAAAGTTCACGTCGCTGGCATCACTGGAGTTGCAATCGAGCCTGCCGGAAATGTCTGGGTAGCAGGCAGCTTCCGCGATGCAGTGACACTGGAGGCAGCCTGGAGAGTCCTGAAACTCTCTCCCGCTGGAACTCTCTTGGCACGATTTGCAAGATCGGATTTTCCTGACTCCAGCCTGGATTCCGGTGGAATGTACTTGAGGAACGGATTCGAAGCTCTTTATCTTGGGTCCGAGTATGTCCAGCTTTCCTCAAACAGTGAGAATATCGTTGCCCGGGTGCCCCTTTCTTCCTCTCCGTATGCCGTGACTACCCTTGAAGCAGGCGGCACCTCGATCCTGACTTCCGACAGGGAGGGGTTACATCGGTTTCAACTTGATGGAAATGTCCCTGACCTTCCCGAGGCCGTCTTCGATCACGATACCATTTCCGTAACGGAATCGGACGCTAAGATTTGGATTCCGGTGAGGAGGCTCGCTTCCGCTAGAACTGAGGAACTGTCGTTGGTATGGTCAACTGAGGACATCGAAGCAACATCAGGGAGCGACTACGTTTTCGATCCTCTGCCGCATTCGATTCCGGCCGATTCCGAATTGGTCTGGGTAGGACTGACTGCGCCAAAGGATTCGAAGACGGAAGAAACCGAGCGACTGCGACTGAACGTTCGGGCACGCATGGGGTCTGAATCGCACCTGCAATCCATTGTTGTGGCGATCAACGATTCTGGCGCGAATCCCGACGGCTCTGAGGACGTTGGGTTCCATCCGACCGCTGCGATAGAAGCCCGCGACGTGAAAGCTGCGGGCTCTGGACGGTTCTGGATTGGCGGCTCAGGTGAACCCTCGGATCTAGGAATGATAGACACAGGAGGAAGAGGCGTCCTTAACGTTAAGATCAAGACAAATGGCATCGTTCACAGGCTTGCGGTTGCGAGCGACGGCAAGGTCTACTTTGGCGGCAAATTTAACAGTGTGAATGGAATGACTCGGAATGGTTTGGCGCGGATGACAGCCGATGGCCAGCTCGACCTGGGTTATTCCCCAGAGTTGCCCGCCTCCGTGCGAAGTGTCACGGCGATCCATGCCCAACAAGATGGCAGCGTCTTGGTCGGAGCGGAGACTACATTCCCAAACGCAGTACTGTTCAAACTGCTGCCTAGCGGAGCCAGGGATCTGTCCTTCCTTTCGCCAGAGGTGACAGATCCCCAGCTTCTTCAAGGTGCTATCAGCGCCATACTCTCTTTCCCAGATGGAAGAATCGCAGTTGGTGGTAACTTCAGCACCTATGCCGGATACCGGCGCAATTGCCTCGCGGTGCTAAACGCAGATGGGACGCTCTATCATCCATTCTACACCGGAGCGCTGGGAGGTACCATTGACAGTCTGCTGCTTGACCGAAAAGGCAAGTTGCTAGCTGGTGGAAACTTTCGCACTTACGAGGGAAACCATGTACCCGGCCTGCTCCGCTTCCTACCAGATGGCAGGATCGACGATTCTTTCCGGCCTGAAATCAGGAGCGGCGAATTCCACGCACTGACCCTTCTCCAAGACGGAAGCATCGTCGCTGCGGGCGGTTGGGACGGCGGAGCGATTCTGCGCATCACGGACAGTGGTAGAGTCGACTTCACTTTTGCATCTTCGCCTTGGTATTTAGGCAATGCCCTTGCGCTGGATGAAGCGGCGGGACGCATTGTCATGGGAAGCGTATCGCGAGACAACGGAACGCCATACCCACTTGTCTCCCTCCGTCTTTCCGCCAAGCCGGCTCTTCAAATCGTGAGTAACCATCGTGGACTTGTAAGAGTCACCGAAGCCGCCGCAGAAGTGAAGATCTATTTTTGGCGTAAGGCCTCACCCGCCCCCCTTACCATTCCCTTCACGCTGCAGGCAGCCACCGCCTTGGAAGGAAGTGACTATCGAGAACTAATCAACGGAAAGCTCGAGTTCGACCCACTTGTAACTGAAAGTTCGATTTCCATATCACTGATCGGCGACAACGTTCCCGAGCCCGAAGAGGAATTCATTATTCAATTGGACCCGTCAACTTGCACGCTGCAAGCTCTGGATGGAACAGGAGCTGAAACCGCCGTGCGAGTCCGTATCATAGACGACGACAGTGCCGAAAGCGCGCCACCCAGCGTCCGTTTTATTGGCCAGACTCCGGGTGACTGGGAGACGATACGCACGTTATCGCGCGCTCCAGACGGAACGATCTGGAGTGGCGGTGTCGCGGTAGGTCCTTTCGGTTCGCGGCATCCTGGCATTCGGAAGTTCGACTCCAGTCTGAACATGATCGACTTCCAGCCCCATGAGTTTGGCCCATCACTGGGAGGCGCGGTGATCGAGGATATCGTCGCGGGCGACAACTATGCCTGGCTGGGTGGGACATTTGCATCCTATGGGGACAACGGCGCGAGCCATATCACACGAATCCTGTCGAACGGAACTCACGACCCGTCTTTTCATCCGGGTGTTGGAACGGACTACACTATTCGAAACATCCTCCCAACGTCAGACGGCGGTGCCTACGTTGTTGGCTCCTTTTCCTCTTACGCCGAGCAGTCGGCCTTCCATATTGTCAGGATTAGTCGCGATGGCTCAGTCAATGAGGCCGTCCAGGGTAATTTGAATTCGGGTCGACAGGAAATCACGAGTGGAAACGAAGTAACCCTGGCCTCGGATGGATCCCTGCTGCTGCCCTACCGTTTCGAAAACAACAGAACCGCCCTTGCCAAGCTTGATCAAAACGGAGTCCTCGATCCCGGATTTGGAGCGTCGTATTTCCAGGAAGGAGGATGGATTGGAACGGTCTGGGAACGCGGTGATGGTCGGCTAATTGTGAGCGGGGCGTTTCAATCTGTTGATAACGTTCCGCTGGTGAACGCTGCCGCATTCACTTCCGATGGGCTACTCGACCAATCGTTCTCTCCAACAGGATTGCTTCCGCCAGGTGGCTGGTTCACCAAGTTCCACAACCTTACTGATGGTTCTGTTCTCGCAGCCACGAACCAACCCACAACCAATTTGCTCACCAAATTTCTCGCAGACGGTTCGATCGATCAGACGTTTTTCGTTCCTTCCTTTGGCTCCCAGATTAACGACATCCTTGCTCTGGATGACTCCACTCTTCTTTTGGGTGGACTCCTCTTCGATGAAAATGGCAAAAGGTCGCTGCTTGCTGTGCTCAACCTTTCCAATAGCAGTAGTGCAAGCGCATGGCGCGACATATTCAACCAATGGCTAGAACAATCGGCCACAGCAAGTGGCGTAGTTGTCGATGATATGGCGCGGCAGTTGCACTCAGATGTTGATAGCGACGGCGTAAACACTCTTGAGGAATTCCTAGCAGATTCGAACCCGTTTGACCGAAACGACAGATCGGAGGCCCGTTGGATTAGCGAAACCGCCGGACTCTTACTTGAATTTGTCCAGCGGTCAGACATCGACGTCATCGTCGAAATCTCAAACGACTTGGCCCCGGACGGTTGGGAACTCCTTCCAACTTCCTCCGTCCTGAGAACCGCCACTGGGATTGCCGTCGATTTGACGGCACACGTCGCGGAGAACCGCGAATTGTTCGTCCGGAGAAAATTGGACTGAGCGGAGGGCGCTGGAGAAACTATTACGTGCCGACAATTCAGGTAAGGAATTAAGTAATCCACGTCCCGTTCGTTTGTTTAAATAAATAGTGTTCTTTTGAATAGTATGTAGTATTTGCTCCGACCATAATGAAACAGTTTAAACAGTTTCATTGTCCACAGGAACCAGGCGTCAGTCGCCCGCTAACCACTCATACTTTCGGCGACATTGCGCAGCTCCTCACGCTTCTCCAGCATGCCCCTTTCGAGAGCATCGAACGTTCGCTTTGGATCGATGTGAAAGCACTCTCTCAGACTGCGATCGAGGAACTGTGTGCCCTCATCTGGATCGGACCAGACCATGATGGCCGGGACGCCTGGCAGGCACTGGTAATGGAAGCGAGGCGGATCGTCCCGTGTTATGTTCACGAGAAAATATCCCATCCTCAATACCTCACGAACGGGCTCGCAAGGCTCGCGTTAGAGGAGCAATTTACGATGTTTAGGAGAGAAGCTCCCTCGCTTGGAATCGCCGCGTAGCCAAAACTTTACCACCGATGCCTTTGTTTCCCTGCTTTCGGAAGCCCGCAAGTGCCGGCTCAACCGCTCAACCTGACCATCGCCCACCAATACATGGCCCAGCTCAAACCCGAGATCCGCGACGCCGT
>JAGROY010000028.1 GCA_020439995.1 Verrucomicrobiia bacterium | reverse complement strand
GCCGCAACTTCCTGGTGAAGATCAATGCCAATATCGGCAACAGTGCGGTGGCGTCATCGATCGAAGAGGAAGTGGAGAAAATGCGCTGGGCGACGAAGTGGGGCGCAGACAACGTGATGGATCTTTCGACCGGCAAGAATATTCACGCCACCCGCGAGTGGATCCTGCGCAATTCCCCAGTGCCCATTGGCACCGTGCCCATCTATCAGGCGCTGGAAAAGGTGAACGGCAAGGCTGAAGACCTGACGTGGGAAATCTTTCGCGACACCTTGATTGAGCAGGCCGAGCAGGGCGTCGACTACTTTACCATCCACGCCGGTGTGTTGCTGCGCTTTGTGCCGATGACCGCATCGCGCATGACCGGCATCGTCAGCCGCGGTGGATCGATCATGGCCAAGTGGTGTCTGGCGCATCACAAGGAGAGTTTCCTTTACACTCACTGGGATGACATTTGTGAGATCATGGCAAGGTATGACGTCAGCTTTTCCATCGGTGACGGACTGCGCCCTGGCTCGATTGCGGATGCCAACGATGAGGCGCAATTCGGGGAGCTGAAAGTGCAGGGTGAACTTACCGAGCGCGCCTGGGCTCACGGTGTGCAGGTCATGAATGAAGGCCCTGGCCACGTGCCGATGCACATGATCGAAGAGAACATGGCCAAGCAGTTGGAGTGGTGTCACGAGGCTCCGTTCTACACGCTTGGGCCACTCACCACGGACATTGCTCCCGGTTATGACCACATCACCAGCGGCATCGGTGCGGCAATGATCGGCTGGTATGGCTGCGCCATGCTCTGCTACGTCACGCCCAAGGAACACCTGGGTCTGCCGAACCGCAAAGACGTGAAGGAGGGTGTCATCACTTACAAAATCGCCGCGCATGCTGCCGATCTGGCGAAAGGCCATCCGGGCGCGCAGCATCGCGACAATGCATTGTCAAAGGCACGCTTCGAGTTCCGTTGGGAAGACCAGTTCAATCTGGGACTCGACCCTGAAACTTCGCGCGAATTCCACGACGAAACCCTTCCTCAGGATGGGGCCAAGACAGCACACTTCTGCTCCATGTGCGGCCCGCACTTCTGCTCCATGAAGATTTCAGAAGACGTGCGCCGCTACGCTGCCGAGCAGGGACTCAGCGAAGAAGAAGCGCTCGAAAAAGGCATGGCAGAGAAGAGCCAGGAATTCGTGGAAAAAGGCGCCGAGGTTTACCAGAAGGCGTAACCCTGGAAAGAGCAGTTTATTTTGTGCATGGTGGCTCTAGGGCGCGTTTTCAAAATCAGTGAAGGTAGTAATCAACGATGGCGAAGGGCGTTACGAAACTCAGGAACATCATTTTGGTTTTCTCGTAGCGCGTGCCGATCCGGGGGGCAGCGCTTGGCTCTCTAGACGGAAATTCCACATGGAGGCGCTTCTTATAAGTCTCTTTATTGTAACTGGCCGGGGAGTTCCTGTTTGATTTGAGCGTAACAATCCTCAAGATCAGCGACTCCGTAAAGTTGTGCCACAGATGCGTGGGCTAGCGTAAATTTCAGGCAAAAGGGTCGATGTTTTCGACTGGAGAAAGCCGAGCAGATTCGCATTGCAATTTGCTATGGCTCGGTGGCTACGACATCTGCCGCAATTGCAAGCTCCGCCGCCAAGCGGGGAGCACCGGGCTGGGCGATGCGAACGGGCTCGGCTGGGCTCCACGATCGAGTTGAACGTGCTCTCGACTTTTCCATTGATAGTAGGGGAGATGCGCCCGTCAGAGAGCTGCGTTTGCTGGAGGATGGCAGAATCCTGGCGACCGAACTATGACCGCAGTCAAAACGGCTCTTGCTGAAACGGCACCACGCCTGAATGCTGGCTGCCAAATGCCCGCTCGTCGCCACCCATTACTTTCCATACTCCTGTTCCTGCTGGCCGTCCCCGCCGTTTTCGGTCAGGACGCGCCCGCCCCGCTGACGATCGGTGCCTACTACTATCCGTGGTATTCCACCGCTCCCGAGGGCGAAGTTGGCTGGATGCGGCAGGCAATGCGGGCGCACCTGGAGCCGAGGCAGATGCCGAAAGCGGGTGTCTACGGCAGTGGCGATCCAGAGGTGATCGGCGAACGCATCGCGCAGAGCGTCCGTGCAGGCATTGATTTCTGGGCAGTGAGCTGGTGGGGGCCGGAGCGGCGCGAAGATCGCACATTCCGCGAAAGAATCCTCACACATCCTGATGCGGCAAAGCTCAAGTATGCCCTGCTTTACGAATCAACGGGCCGCCTGGGATCGATGCGCGATCCCAACTACGACAAACTGCTGAGCGACTTCGCCTACATGAAGGAGCAATACTTCGACCATCCCGCCTATCTCAAAATCAATGGCAAGCCGGTCGTCTTCATTTATCTCACCCGCGTCTACTTCAGAGACCGCGGACTCGAGCCCCTGGCGGAGCTGCGCAAGGCAATGCCGGACCTCTACCTTGTCGGCGACGATGTCTTCGGCGAACGCTATGATCAGCGTAAGGCAAAGCTGTGGGATGCCATCACTGCCTACGATATCTACGGCCAGTCGATGCAGCGTGATGGGGCTACCCGCGCCGCCATGGAGCGCCTGCATGGTAACTATTCCCATGCGAAGAAGCTCGCCAACGAAGTCGGCACCGCGTTCATTCCCGGCATCGCTCCCGGTTACAATGACCAGGCCGTGCGCGAAGGCCACGTCGGCCGCGCGCGTTATTTCACCGATCAACCGGACTCCAGAGAGGGAGACGTCTTCCGCGCGATGCTGCGGGACATCGCCGTACCCCTGGCAGATCCAAGGGCGAATCGCACGGTGATGGTGACCTCGTTCAATGAATGGTACGAGGACACCCAGATCGAGGCCACTGAAGGCAAACAGCCGACCGCCACCACGACCAAAGATGATTCCGACACCGGCACGTTTTTCACCGAAGGCGAACGCTACACCGACTACGGCCCGCTCTATCTCGACATCCTGCGCGAGGCCAAGGATGCCTCGGCTCAACCCTAAAACTGGAAGTAGATAAACGCGCCGCCGCCGGTGGAGCAGAAGATCAGATAGAGGGTCATCGCAGCGGCGAGGATGATCTTGCAGGGTGCGGATTCAAGAATCGGCCGGGCTTTGCTTTCCGCCAGGTATTGATAGATCCAGACGGCGAAGACGAGCCCTAACATGAGCAGCGGGCACTCGGGATCCGTCCACTGTGTGGTGAAGATACGGCGCAGGATGAGCAGGGCATCGTCGAGTGATTCGGCACGGAAGAAGACCCAGCCGAGCAGGACAAAAGCGAACACCCACAGGCGTTTGAGCACTGTGGGAAAACGGTCGCGGTACCAGTCGGAACGTTCGAGCGCGCGGGTTGCCACGGTTCCGACGGCATGCAGCAGCCCCCAGATGACAAAGGTCCACGCCGCGCCATGCCAGATGCCGGAAATCACGAAGACGATAAACAAGTTGATACAAGTGCGCACTTCGCCGAGGCGGTTGCCGCCGAGTGGAACGTAGACGTAATCGCGGAACCAGGTGGAAAGGCTGATGTGCCAGCGGCCCCAGAAATCGCTCAGACCGGTGGCGAGGTATGGATGGTTGAAGTTGAGCATGAGCCGGAAGCCCATGAAGCGGGCGACGCCGCGCGCCATGTCGGTGTAGCCGCTGAAGTCGAAGTAGATTTGCCACGCGAAGCAAAAGGTGCCGAGCACGAGAGCTGCACCACTTGCCTGCCCCGGATCGCTGTAAACGCGCTCGACATAGAGCGACAGGTAGTTCGCGCAGGCGACTTTCTTGAACAGACCGACGAGAAAGAGCGATGCGCCTTCGGAAAAGTGTTCCGCCGTTACCTGCGGCATGCGCCGGAACTGCGGAAGTAGATTCGACGAGCGCTCGATCGGCCCGGCAACGAGTTGCGGGAAGAAGGCGACGAAGGTGGCGAAGCGGATGAAGCTGGGTTCCCTTTCGATTTTCCCCCGGTAGAAATCGATGGTGTAGCTCATCGACTGAAAGGTGTAGAACGAGATGCCGACGGGCAGCAGATACTCAAGGCCGGGCGGCATGAGTAAATCGGGATGCGGGACTTCGAGGCCAGTGCCCATGCGTGCCAGCAGCGCGTTGGCATTGTCCCTGAAGAACAGGGCGTACTTGAAGAATGCCAGGAGCCCGAGATTGTTCACCAGACTCACTGCGAGCCACAGCTTGCGTTTGCGCTTCACGCCATCGCCCGTCAGCCGCGCCATGAACTTCACCACTTGGAAATCCAGTGCAGTGGAAAAAATGACAAGCCCGAGGTAAAACAAGCGCCACCAGTCGGCGGAAGCACCACTTCCCTGCATTGGCACCGTCTGGAAGGCGTAAAAGGCATAGGAAGCACCCAGCAGCCAGTGCATCCAGTAGCGCGTCCGGCCCAAGGCAAAGAACCCCGCCAGTACGATGGCGAAGAACAGGGCGAAAGACCAGGTGTGGAACAACATCAGTTTCGAAAAATCAGGAGCGGCAGGTTCTAACCGTTCCCGCGGCAAAGCGAAAGCGGAAACCGAAATGTAGCCAAGCCTGCGATGTGCCTTGCCCGGCCCGCACACTGGCGACAAGATCGGTGCGATGAAGCATTTCCTTTCCACATCAGTCATTTCAACCGTGACGCTCGCCCTACTGCTCCAGTCATCCGCAGAGGATTGGCCACAATTCCGCGGGCCGCACGGCGATGGGCACTCGGCTGCCAGCAATGTGCCACTGACATGGAGCGAAACGGAAAACATCGCGTGGAAAACACCCGTGCCAGGCAAAGGCTGGTCCTCGCCGGTGCTGGTGGGCGACCGGATTTATCTGACCAGCGCAGTTGCCGCTGGCGATGATCAGGATGCGTTAAAAGTCGACCGCTCACTGCGCGCCCTGGCGATCGATGCCGGGAGCGGAGCGATCGTGTGGGACGTCGAAGTCTTCCAGCAACCCGCTGCCAGCGCGCCGCAGATCCACCGCAAGAACAGTCACGCCAGCGCCACGGCCCTGGTAGAGGACGGGCGGGTCTACGTTCACTTTGGTCACATGGGAACTGCTTGCCTGGATCGTGACGGCAAGATTCTGTGGAAGAATCAGGAGCTGAAATACACGCCGGTACATGGCAATGGCGGCTGCCCGATCATCGTGGGCGATCACTTGATCTTCAGTGGCGACGGCGGTTCGGATCCCTTTATCGTCGCACTGAAGAAGGACACCGGAGCCATCGCCTGGAAGCAGCCGCGGGTTACGGACGCCAGCAGGACGTTCTCGTTCAGCACGCCATCCTACTTTGAAATCGACGGAGTGCCGCAAGTGATCACACCCGGCAGCAATGGCGTCAGCGCGCTCAATCCGCAGACCGGCGAAGAACTGTGGCGCTGCAACTACGACGGCTATTCAGTCATTCCGAAGCCGCTGTTCGGCCACGGCCTGCTCTACATCGGCACCGGCTATGACAATGCCACGCTCATGGCCATCAAGCCCGGCAAGACCGGCGAAGTAAGTACCACCAACGTCGCCTGGGTCATCGAAAAGCGCGCGCCCCACACTCCCTCCTTCCTGCTGATCGGCGATGAACTTTACTTTGTAGCTGACAATGGCATGGCCACCTGCGTCGATGCCCGCACCGGAAGCATCTACTGGCAGGAACGCAGCGGAGGCAGAGCCTTTTCCGCATCACCCATGTTCGCCGATGGCCGAATCTATCTTCAGGACGAACACGGCCTCAGCCTCGTCCTCGCCCCCGGCAAGGAGTTCAAAGTCCTCGCAAAAAACCAGCTCGACGGCGCAACCCTCGCTTCTCCTACTCCAGCGGACGGAGCACTCTATATCCGCTCGGCGACGCATCTATATAAGGTTGGCCAGTGATGAAGCGCGCTCAGTGAGCAGGATTGATGGATAAAGAAATGAGAGGTGATCCGAGGGTGGGAGCCAGACGATGCGTTGGAGCTGGCTATTGGATTGGAGGAAGGGGGGGCGAAGAGGATGTGTTCGCGCTGGAGAATCCGACTCTGACGACCGAGGAAATGGTTGAGCGATTCAAGCGTCCGTATCTGGATCGGCTGTATGACATATCGGCGTTTGTGGGGGAGATTAAGCAGCGGTTCCGCCAGTGGTATAATCTCCGCAGTGAGCGCAATGGGCAGCTGTGGGAGGATCGATTTAAGAGTGTGCTAGTGCAGGGTGAGCCGGGCGTGCTGGCTACGGTGGCGGCGTACATCGATCTGAAAGCGGTGCGGGGGGATCGTGAACGATCCGCGTGAGTGGCGGTGATGTGGGTATGCGGAGGCACTGAAGGGACAGGGGATTGCGCGCAATGGTGTGT
>JAGROY010000236.1 GCA_020439995.1 Verrucomicrobiia bacterium | reverse complement strand
GGGCAACGCTGGCTGGCAGCGTGACGTGGCAGTTTCCCAGTTCAAGCTGTTCCACCTGGCCCAGAAGCGTGGGGATGAGGCGGCGCAAGCCAAGGCACTGGGCGAGTGCTTCGCGGTGCTGGATGGAATGCAGCAGCATGGGATGCATTTCGACCCGCAGATGGCGCAGGTGTATGACTGGCTGAAGGGGATGTCTGGCAGCGGGGCGTGATGCAGAGGGAGGACAGGACTCCTGGTGTGCGCGCATGGTCGGCCAGAGCAGCATCCAAATTAGTTAACGAAACTTAACTAATTGAAAATGAACCACTGCCAAGAATTCTTTCTTGAGTTGGAAGTCAAGATGACCTAGCCTCCGCCGCCAATCGGAACTCCTCCTCACTCATGAAAAACGGACTTCAATTTCTAGCGCTCCTGTTCGCCTGCTTAACCCTCTGCCAATGCAAAACCCTCGAATCCCGCCGCATGGAGAAGTTCGAGGCGGAGGCAGCATTGAAGAAACTTCAGCGCGATCAAATCCGCGCCGAGGAAGAACGCAAGATGCGGGAGCAGGGCTACATTTTTGTCCCAAACCACGAACCAGCGCGCGTGCACAAAGAAGTGTTCGCCGAAGTAACTCCGGCCAATGCCAGGGTGCGCATCGATCTGAGCGAACAGCGCGTCTACCTCATGAAAGGTGACAAGGTAGCGATTGAAACTCCCTGCTCCACCGGAACCTCATCCCATCCCACGCCAACCGGAAGTTTCACAATCACGGAGAAAGACCCGGATCACCGCTCCAACCTCTATGGTGATTATGTCGACTCCGATGGCGATATCATTCGGAGCGGTGTCGCCGTCCGCAAACATAAGAAGCCGAGGGGAGCAAGATTTCTGGGTGCTCCCATGCAAAACTTCATGCGCCTGACCTCCTATGGCGTTGGCATGCACATCGGCCACCTTCCCGGCTATCCGGCCTCCCACGGCTGCATCCGCCTGCCTGAAGAAATCGGCCCCATGATCTACGAAAAAACCAAACTGGGGACTCCAGTCAGGATCGTGCCTTGAAGGATGCCCGAACCCTCGTCCCAGAGATTCTCGATAGTCTCCCGTCCGACGATCCCTCCGCACAGCGCTCCCGCAGAGATCTTCGCCGCATCAATTTTCTGATGGGAAACTTTCGCTGGCTCCGGCGATCGCTCCAGGATATTCCGAAGGACACTCCCCTCGTCGAAGTCGGCAGCGGCGATGGCTCATTTCTCAAAATGCTGGCAGCCGCCGGGTGGGAAAACCTTACTGCCATCGAGATCGCCCCGCGCCCGAATGATCTGCCTGACAGCATTGACTGGATACGCGAAGACATGGTGGCCGCATTGCCAAAAAGCAAGGGCGGCGTGCTCATTGCAAATCTCTTCTGGCACCATTTTTCCGACGAGCAATTGTCGTCCCTTGCTCCTCACATCACCCGCTTCCGCCACATCCTGCTTTCGGAGCCACACCGCTCCCCTTTCGCCTCGGCGCTCGGTCTTACCCTCGTTCCCTTCATCAATCACGTCACCCGCCACGATATGTTCGTCAGCATCCGGGCCGGATTTCGGAACGGCGAACTTCCGGGGCTCTGGAAGCTGTCACTGCACGGCATTCACTTCCGAGAGACCAAAGGATTGCTGGGATCGTATCGATTGCATACATGGCGAGAGTAAAAACGATAACCATCGCTGGCGGAGGTCTTGCCGGCCTGTCGCTCGGGATCGCCCTGCTCCAGGGAGACGTGCCTGTCGTGCTTCATGAACCAGCCACCTACCCGCGCCACCGTGTCTGTGGGGAATTCATCAGCGGACTCACGGACGAAGTCGCAGAGCGCCTGGATATTTCAGACACGCTCAGCGATGCCCTTTCCCACAGCACCACGTCCTGGTTCGTCAGAAACCACCGCATCCTGAACGCCACGCTCCCCGTAGCCGCACGCTCAATATCCCGATATCGTCTTGACCAGCGTCTGCAGAAAAAATTCATCTCGTACGGCGGGCAACTTCACGAAAACTCACGGCTCAAGCCTTCATCTGCGGAGGGCATGGTCTGGACAGCGGGTCGCGTCGCAGAAAAAGACAGCCCCTGGCTGGGGCTCAAAATTCACCTTCGCAATCTCCCCGTTGCACAGGATCTCGAAATGCACGCGGGTGGAGGTGCCTATGTCGGCATCACGCCGATCGAAGATGGTTATGTGAACGTCTGCGGACTCTTCAAACGCCGATCCGACGCCACAGGCAGCGGTCTGGCGCTGCTCATCGATTACGTCAAAGGAGCGCGCCTCACACAACTGGCCGACCACCTTTCCAGCGCTGAGCCGAACACCGACTCCTTCACCGGAATCAGCGCCTTCACCTTCGGTCGGCAAAGTCATGCGAAAGACATTTGCGCCCTTGGCGACGCCGCATCGATGATTCCACCCTTCACCGGAAACGGCATGACGATGGCCTTCGAGTCCGCAGACATCGCACTGCCGCACCTGCTGGACTACGCACAAAACGCCACCGGCTGGGCGGAGACGTTGCATAGAATCCAATCCGCCCTCCATGCCAGATTCAATGGCAGGCTCCGCTACGCCAATCTCCTGCATCCATTCCTTTACACCCGTCCCGGACAAACGACTCTAAGCGCACTTGCAAAGACGCATCTTCTCCCGTTCGGGCTCCTCTACCGCGCGCTCCGCTAAAGAGTGTCCAAGTATCCCAAGATCGTTTTCATGTATTTAAGATCCATCGCCAGCGCCTTTCCCAAAGTCAGCTTTACTCAGCAGGACGCGCTGGAATTCTTCCGCCGCCTCGGCCCCGACTTCGGACTCACCGCGCGTTCCATTGGACTGCTGGAAAAAATTCTCTCGGCAGACTCTGGAATCGAAAAACGCCACTTCGCGCTCTGCGATCCCGAAGCGGCATTCGCTTCGAACCCTGGCACGTTGAATGCCGAATTCGAGAAGCACGCGCCCGCCCTTTCCGCAGAAGCGCTCACTAAGGCACTCGACAAAGCGGGACTGAAGGCCGACGAACTCGACGCGCTACTCATTTGCACCTGCACCGGCTACCTCTGCCCCGGCGTCACCAGCCATGTCGCAGAAAAACTGGGCATGCGCCCTGACACATACCTCCAGGATAGCGTCGGTCTCGGCTGTGGAGCCGCGATCCCCCTGCTCCGCTCGGCCAACGGCATGCTCGCCGCCGAACCGGGAATGAAAGTCGCCACGATCTGCGTCGAGATTTGCTCAGCGGCCTTCTTCAGCGCCAACGATCCCGGCGTCCTCGTCAGTCTTTGCCTCTTCGGCGACGGCGCAAGCGCAAGCATCTGGGAAGCCACTCCCGACAACACCACTGGCTGGCGCGCTCACAACTTCCACACCCTGCACGACCCCAGCGAACGTGAAAAAATTCGCTTCGTCAACGACCACGGCCACCTCCGCAACAAACTCCACCGCAGCGTCCCCGAACTCGCGGCCGAAGCAGTGGCTGACCTCTTCGAAAAGCGCACGGCCGATCCCGATCAAATCCTTGCCCATACCGGCGGACGCGATGTCATCCTGGCGCTTGAAAGAAAGCTCCCCAACCGCCACCTCACCGAGACCCGCCACGTTCTCGCCAACTACGGCAACGTAAGTAGCCCCAGCGTTCTCCTCGCGCTTGAGCAACGACTCGCCACCTGCCACGACGACCAAAACCTTTGGCTCACAGCCTTCGGAGCCGGCTTCGCCGCCCACTGCTGCGAGATGACGCGCTCGCAGCCGCTTTCGCGGTGAATGAGCCGCCGGCATCACCCCCATCACTCGCACTGACACCCCAAGTGATCTGGAGAATAGCTATTACATTCATTACATCCCCTTGTTTTGCGAGGCATCACTCCCCTAACACCGCAGGAGCAGACCACACTTCCGACTCATCATCATCCGATCGATCCAGCGTGTGCCAATCGATGGCGAACGCTGCCCATTTTTCATTAACGAAGATATCATCCAGGGGTTTGCTCCCCTCATCCTCGAGGCTTCCGCGATTCACCAGAGCCAAAGCACGAGGCCGAGTTCCCGAATGAAACTGGAAAAGGTCCAGGGCATCGATGTCGCCATCCGCATCCCAGTCATACTGCGCCTGGTAAGCCGGTTCTGCCTCCAGTGAATAGAGCGAGTCCTGAATCGTCTTCATCGTCTGGCTCTGCCTGAAGCGCCACAGGTCCAGGGCATCGATGTCACCATCTGCATCTCCGTCGAAGCTTGGCCGGTAGTCGCCTTCTCCAACGATGTGATTGAGTGCCTGCGTGAACTTCACGGAATCAAAAGCGTCAACATCGCGGTCACCATCAGCGTCACCAAACCGGCGGTGGAATCGGAAAGCGATCGGTGCGTCTGCCTCAGGATCGTTGAACAAAAGGAGGTATTCCCCGTCCGGAAGGGAACCGCTGACCAGTTCCGGGAATGTCATGCGCACCGAATTGGCTGCAACATCCTGGGTGATCTGTGGCTCAATCGAATCGCCAGTGGAAAGGTTCCTCATTTCCAGATCCCGGTCGGCGAACCCGGCGAACGCTGCTGTCGACAGCGGCAACTCGATTGAAGTGACCATCGAACGATCAACTTTCCCGTTGTTTATCAGTGGCAATCCTGACGAACCTTCAAAATCATCGTCGGCAATCACAAGGATCAACTCGCGCACCTCCTGCGAAGCATCTCCAGTCACGATGCTCAGCTCAATCCGGATTGCCTCGAGCTGTTCGATCAAGGTGTCATTGGTGATCGCAATTTCGAGGAAGCGCGATTCTGAAAGGAGCATGACTCCAGAATAGCCGTCGGCGGTCTCACTCGCCAGCGTGGCACCAATCGGGCGATCCATTGTAAAGTCCTGGCCTTTCGTAGCACCCACTCCCGTGATCAGGTAACGCACAGCCAGCCCGGGAACGGCCGCCACCGCAGTGATATCGACGGTGATCTTTCCCGAATTCTCCCGCACGCTTTCTGTATCGACTCGCATTCCCACAAGGCTGCCAAAGGTGCCGAGAAAGTTTACCGATTTCAGCACAGCCTTGCCCGTCGCCTGGAATGATCCGCCCAGTGCCAGAATCTCGAACACGGCGGGGAATTCAGTGGGAAGCGCACCTTTGTTCAGAGCGATCGAAGTGACAGGATCTTGTTGGGAGGGAGCCGCATATCCAGCGATGTGCAGGGCCCCATCGCCATCCTTCCACCGCACCAACCAAAGCTCTGGCACCCCGGTTCCTTCAAAACTTTCCAGGGTTATCGTCACCAATACCAGATTGCCTTTGTTCGCCATTGCAGGAGCGGTGAATCGGAAAACAACGTCGCTGGCAGATTGTGGCGGCCGGGTTTCCGAAACCGGCCATGTTACGGACAGCTCCGTAACATTCGGACTGACTTCGCGGATGACCGTTTCCCTCGACAGCGCCCCACTGACTTGCGGGGGAACATTGGTCACTGTGGTTCCAGCGATGCGGGCTCCCCATGTGCCAGGCGCGAACAAGCGGTTCACTTCCGTGGGGGCGAAGCGGCCACCCGCCATGTCGGCAAACACAGGGGTGAGTTCATTTTGCACCACTTTTTGAATCTTGGCCACTTCCTCGATCAGGCCGGTGGGAATGCCAGGATCCACGTTGGTAAGAATGCGTAGTCCCCGCACGATGGTCTGCGATGCTGTGTAGCTGACACCCGGTCTGATCTCCGCCCCTGCGAGCAGCGCAGCCAGCTCGATCACGCCCTGCACGGAACTCGGATCCGTCAGATCGAGTTTCGCTCCCGGAGCAAGCCCGGCGAGATTTTCCGCCAGCGCGGACAGCACTGCTGATTGGAAGACGGCATCGGGCGCGCGGTTCTCCTGATCCACGGACTCCCCAATTACCTGCGCCATGGCAAGCACGATGCTGCCGACCTTCGCTGCGGATTTGGTCACATCGGCCGCCTGCGGACTGGCTTGGTTGTACTCGCCCACGTATCCATAATCAGAAAGCAGAATCTGCGAGGGCAGGCCAAACCCTTCGAGCAAGGTCTGGTTACCAGCGCTTTCGCCAGCCCCGAAATCCGTGAGCGCTGAAAGCAGACTGGTCAGCGGTGAAAGCACGGCGGCGGTATCGCCCTGCTGCACCGGCACGCGAAGGAAAATCTCCAGTGGCGTTCCCTTCACTACATCAGTGCCGCCGATGGCATAGAGGTAACCTGATCCACCGGTTGCAGCAAACGCGGCATCGGGAATGTCCAGATTGGCTCCTCCAAACCGATCGCTCACGGTGGATGGCTCGCCCTCGTCGAACGCCGCATTGCCATTGGTGTCGAAGAAAATCGTCGCGCTCTCGACTACCGTCTGGAAGGTCTTCAGATCCAGGCTCGTTGTCTTTGCTGTCGTGGTGCTGGTTTGCGATCCGCGCAGCAGGAGGTTGTCGATCCTCCACAGCCCAGTTGTCGAAGTTGCGCCAGTGCCGACAAGGCGGAATGTGAGCGTGCCCGAGCTGGAGATTCCCGAGAGATCCACCGATTGGGTGGTGCGGTAACCATCGGAAACCGAACCTGTGGCAGAGCGTACCACCTTGCCATTACTGACCACCTCAAGCTTCCAGCCCGTAGGGCCTCCAGAAAAATTGTCGTCGACAAAGGAAAGCTCGGTGAGATTCAATTTACTCAAATTGGGCGCTGCGACACTGAAAGTGTAGGCGCGCGAGTAACCCGGAGTCTGGAAAGTGACCGTCTTTCCGCTGATCGTGGTGCTGCTGAAGTTGACCCATGCAGAGATATTGGCTGCCCGCCCGAACGATCCACTCGTACTCGCGGTGCCGGTGCTGACTGCCGAGGTTCCAGACAATGTGGTCGTCTCCGCACGTACCCGTGGCGTTGCCCCGGAACCGTCGGTAACTCCCGAGGCAACCTTGTTCGCAAGCGATGTGTTGCCGCCAGTCGATGTTTCAAAGGTAAAGAACGCCAGAGCATCCGAGGGCGCGGTGGCGGGGTCGTCGTTGAGAATCGATACCTCGAACGGAGCTGGCACCGTGCCCGCGCCCTGGAGGATCTCGAACTCCACGCGAAACTTCTCAAGGGGCTCGGCGACCTGATCACCGACGATGGTGATGTTGAACGTGCCCGAAGTGCCAGAGAGATTCAACGTTCCTGTGCGAACGTTAGGATCGAAATTGATGACCCCTTTTGGAATGGTGAAGCCTCCCCCGAAGCGTACCTGTGAGGTGGATCCCCCAAGGATCAGAGGCAACGTGAAGTCGCTTCCCGCGCTTGCGGTGGAACCTGTTACCTTGTAACCGACGATGAGACCATCCTGCGCACCTGAGGCATTGTTAAGCGTGATGGAGAATGACTGGCTGGTGTTCGATTCAGTGACCGAAGCGGCACTTGATCGGCTTACGGAGGCCTTGCGCATCACGGCAACGTTGTCCACTGCGAACTGCCCATCGAAGGCGGAGGCCCCATCTCCAGTGATCCAGAAAGTCACGGGACTGCTGACGCTTGAGAGGTTCACAGGGACATAGAAGGTTTCGAAAGTGCTGGTCAGGCTGCCGCCTGCAATTGCCGTGCCGAACGCTCCACCGCTGGTGCTGGAGTGCAGCGCCCATGTGGAAGGGCCGCCATTGAGCGCTTTCGCGTCGAACTGAATCCATCCAACACTGGCAAAGGGAACGGCACTGTTGTTGGCGATGGTGAATTGATACGCCCTCACAGACGGCGTCTGAAATATCCCCAGTTCGCCGGCGAGTTGATTGGCAAGGATTCCGTTAAAATTGGACACGGTATTGAACCCGGTGGTTCGCTCGCCACCCCAACCGGCAGCTGCCGCAGCAAGGCCAATCTCGCCACTTTCGATCGAGGCTGTCCGTTCACGGATCGTTGGCTGTTGCCCCACTAACAGCGCTTGCTTGATATCAACGAGGCGGAACGCGCTGGCTCCCGTGCCAACGCGCGGCACATCGCTATAGTCGTAGAATTGGGCACCATTGGTCGCGGACCTCACCGTCTCCAGGGGGTAGAATACCAGAGCGCCTCCGGGCGTTGGCACCTGCGGGAGGTCGTTATCACGAATGACGATCTGGAGATCCCTGTTGCTGATGGCCACACTCCCGGCGCTGGCAATCCGCACCAGGAACGTCTCCTCCGGCTCAGCGAGGAAGTCGTTGAGAACGATGACCGACACAGCCAGGGAAGTCTGGCCCGCATTCATGGTGTAGCGCCGAGTGAAGGCAGCACTGCCAGTGGTCGCGGTACCAGAAGTTACGTTAAAGTCGCCGCTGGTGCCGCCTGTCGCCGTCTGGTTGAAGAACTCAACCGTCACCACGGTGCTGGTCGTGGCTGCACGGTTCATTACCAGCCGCAGGTTTACGGTCTGGCTGGCGGCGTTATTGTTGCTGCCTTCGGTGACAAAGACGCTGCTGGTAGCATCACCAGGGCCTGCCAGCCCCACTTTTCGCGTCGGCAAGCCGGGCGCGCCGGGGAGGGCGAACTCCGTTTCATAGGGGATACCAAGCGCGGTGCCGCTGACGCTTAGAATTCCAGCGGCATCAAGATCTCCGCGGATGGTGCCGATCAGCACACCGAAGAGCGCTCCGGCCCCTGCGAAGCGACCGGTAATGACGACATCACCGAGCTGCCGCTGCACCGTCACTTCGATCTCACCCTCGACGTAGGTCGCGAAATCCACCGATGGATTGTCGCCAATGCGGAATCCAAGCCCGGCGGTAAATTCGAAATTCACCGTTCCATCCGGCAGCGTTGCAAAGAATCCTGACACGTGGCCATCGAGCCTCATGAGGTAGAGATCGATGGCCGCATCGATCGAAAACTCCATCCGGTTGGGCTGGATCTTGAGCAAGGCACTGCCGAAGATCTTGAACCCTGACACAGTAAGAATCGGAGAAGCCCCATTGTTCGCTCCAGAGACGCGCAGCGCGATCGTTTGCCTTTCAATTGCCACACCGCCCGCGGAGCCGGATACGGCTCGCGTGTTGATGAGGAACTCACCCGCACCGCTGAGAGTGCCAACACCGAAGTTGATATTGATCGAAAGGGCGACCCGCGCGACGAGCCCCGGGTTATCCTTGAAAAAGATCTGCATGTCCAGACTCAAGGAAAGTGAGTTGCCCAGCAGGATCGTGGTGCCACTTCCCTTCAGCGCGAACACGCCATCTGCGAACAGAATGCTGAACGAGCCATTGATGCTGAGTGCGGGCGCGCCCTGCTTCGGCGCGCCGGGTACAGGAGCCCAGATCTTCAGTTCGCCAGTGGCACCAACGACGAGGTAAGGACGCGCTGATCCTCCCGTCGGCGGCGCGCCTGGAATCGTGAATGTCTGGTTGGTCGTCCGCACCGTGTAGCTCACCGTCGAACGCAGAGTATTGAACTGCAGCGTGAAGCTGGCCGCCAGCTCGGCGTTCAACGCGGACGGCAGATTGGTATTAAGGCTTACTGTTAGAGTGCCGGCCACTCCGTTGTTGCGAGCGATGAATACCCCGTTTGCCGTAAAGGCGAGGAGCGCCCGGGACGGGTCGCCACTGCCGATGAACAGTTGCACCTGAGACAAGGCCACCGCGAACTGGAAGCTTGTACCGTTCGCTTCGAAACTGACCTCGATCGCTCCGCTGGCCACAAACAGCGGATCCGCAGACGCGGACGCCCCGGGGGGACGCACTGTCAGGTTGCCCTGCACGGAGAGCAGGAAGGATCCCCCGGCAATGCCATCGGGATCTCCAGGCAGGAAGCGCTCGTTCTGAAACGAATTGAACTCCAGCAGGGCCGATCCCGACAACGCGATCCCCATGGCAGTCAACTCCGGACTTTGCGCCAGCGTCACGCTAAGGCGTCCCCACAGCCCACCGGCCTGAACGATCTGCCCTGATGCATTCTTCTGCTCGTACTGGAATACCATGCCGCCGTCGGCTTCCAGCACTCCCATGAACGGCGCCCCGCGGATGGAACCTTCCAGATCCAGCTCCATGCGATCTTCAGTAAAGGTGAGCCTGATCCGCCCCTCTGCGGTCATCTGGGAGATGAACAGGTTGATGTCGATGCCGCCATTCAATTCCATGATCACCGTGTCAATCTCGCCGTTGCTGTCGGAATCCTGTGCGATGAACTCAAGCGATCCACGAAGGGTCAGGATCCGCGGCGACTTGGGAAGATCCGCGAGAAACAGGAAGCTGGCGCTGCCGTTCGCCACATCCCGCAGGTCGGCGAAGAATTTCACATCGCCCACAATGAAATCAGGGATTCCCGGCGCGCTGATGCGCATGACTCCAGACATCAGCATCGCGCCCTCGGTGCTCAGGATGATGTCGACATCGAAGAACACGACCGGCAGGTAGCTCGTGCTCAGCGTCGCGCCGAGTTCGAACATCATTGGCTGCGAAAGAAAGCTGCTTCCTGGCAGGCCGTCGATGCCGCCACCGCAGCTCAGGGTCGCCACCTGTTGTTCCAGTTGTTCTCGCCATTGTTCGTCCGTCAGCGAAGATGAAGGCTGAAAGGCCGGGCCGCGCAGCAGCGTGGGATCGAGTTCGCCCGCCTCGTTGCGAACACTTGGGAATTCGGCTCCAAATTTCACACCACCGCGAAGTCCATTCAAGGTCAGGCCTGAGTTCGGCTCAAGGAGAATGGGAATATCGGCGCTGACGTAAAACACCAGCGGCCCGGCAGAAGAGAAACCGAACTTGATGTCGACACCGATGCCACCCGGCAGCGAGATGCCACCGGAGATGAATCCGTAAACTTCGCGGCGTACGACCAGATCCGGATCCAACCGTTCGTCGCCAAGCAGAAGATTTCCTGCAGAGTCGAGTGGCGCGAGTCCCAGGATAAATGTCCCAGAAATACCTAGCCCGGCGATCTCCAGGCCATCGACGCTGATCGAGAACGAATCAAGATTCGTGATCGGAAACTTGCCGTCGCGCAGTAACCCGATATCGACGGTCAGTCCTTCAACCGAACCTGAAACCGGCAAGCCGAACACTCCCCCTTCCCCACCAATCTCAAGGGAAACGGTGATGGCGACGTCGGTGGGGTCGTTCTCGATATCACGAAAATCGAGAATGAGCCGGGTGATCGTCACCGGCAGCCAGTCTGGCAGGCCAAAGACTTCCGGATCAGGAGGGTCGACCGTCACGCGGAACCCTGGCAATGCCACAAAACGGACGCTGCCGTCAGCGTTCAGGGCCAGTGCGAAATTCGCCACGGCACCGCCCAGCAGACCCTGATCCGGATTGTCAGCCTCGGGTGCAATGACGGCGCGCAATGCTCCAAATGTGGCGAAGTTCTCACCCGATCTCGCATTGAAATTGAAAGAAGCTGCAGACGACTGCTGGGCGGTGCGCGAGGCCGTGAAGTTCACCAGACCGCCGATGAGCACCCGCACCCGCTCGACGTTGGCTCCATCGAAGCGGAAGTCCTCGACCGCGATGGCCAAATCCGCCCCGGAGCGCAGGCGCATGCTGAAGGACAGGGCAGCATTCGTTACTTCCACCACCCCCAGGTTGAAACTTGCGGTTGCCGTGGCGGTCAGGTTGAGCAGGCGATTGGAGAAGCTGCCGGCCACCGCAAGACCACCGCTGAAGTCGCCCACGGTGATATTGATCGTGCCTCCGAAGGTGGAAGTGAAAACGCCACCTTGATAGCCGCCAAGGGTGATCGTGGCCTGGTTGATCACCGCCGGGCCCACCACGAAGTTGGCGAAACCAAGAGTGATCGGCCCGAGGTCAAGGGGACGGATCTCACGGTTCTCGATGCGCACGGAGAACTCGAACTGCCCGTTCTGCGCGGCGCGACCGATACTGAGAATCGGCGTGAAGGGTAGAGCGCTCAGCAACGAGAGATTGAAATCTCCGACGACGAAAATGTCGAAGGCGCTGAGATCACTACGGCCAGTCGCAGGATTCTCATGGAAATCCACCCGCACCGAGCGGATGTCGAACGGCAGGAATTCCGCGATGCCGAGCGATTTCGTAATCCCCGAGGTGGTCAGTTCCGCACCCTGGACACTGAACGAACCGTCGCGATCGATCTGCAGTTCGGCGAGCGTTGCCTCAACGTCGAAGCCGACGAGCTTAGCCGTGACATTGGAAGGGCCGAACAATGGGCCACTTGCATTGCGTCCGAGATTGAGCTGAGGATGCTCGATCTCGATCTCGAACAAGCCCGCCACATTGGCGTCGATGCGCCCCGCCTGCCAACTGAGGCTTCCACCACTGCGGGCAGCCTGAATTCCTTTGATTCCTTCGAATTCGGTAGCGCGGGCAAGCCCACCGGGAACAATGTCGGGGAAGAGAATGGCGGTATCCGCCGAAATCGAGAAGGTTCCTCCCACCGCACCTGTGGCGAAGTTCACGGAGAACAACGCGATGCTCAAATGGAGCCCTTGAAGCTCGATCAATGGCGGGCCGCGCACTGGCTCTGCAATGTTCAGATTCGCAGAGGCAATGGTGAGCGCGTCGCGCCGAAGGACGATGTTGCTGATGACCGCGTTGCCGATTTCCGTCAGGCCCGGGATCGCCACGGCAGTAGTCCGGATGGTAGCGAGCACCTCGGCGTGTGGTGTGAATGTCAGGTTCACCGCCGTCAGGTCGATCAAGTCGAGCACGCGCAGGGTCGCGGAATTCGCCATCAGCGACAGCTCTCCGGTGGCGAGATCGTAACTGCCGGAGATGCCGGTGGCGGTTCCCGTTACCGGGCCTGATGGAAACACCTGGGCCGACGCCGCCGATACCCGGATGCTGCTGTTCGCGGTGAAGGTGCTGTTCGTATAAGCCAGATTGCTGGCGGTGACCGTGAGCCCGGTAAAGGCGAAGATGTCTTCGAAACCAACGTTCACTGGCCCCAGGGTGAGCGAGCCGATCGAGAACCCGGTCCGGCGGAGCTCTAGCCCAGTGAGCGCCCCTGCCGCCATGTCCGGGAAATCCGGTGAAGTCACACTCACCGTTCCCATTGTAGCCAGGATGTCTGGCGCGTTTGGAGTGAAGGTCACGCTTCCCGCCGAAAGGCGCAGGCCGGTGCCGATCTGCAGGAAAACATTTGCTGCCGCCAGCGTCAGCGTCGCATTGCCCGCTCCAACGTTGAGCGTCCCGGACAGCGAAGTCGCCCCGGAAGTGAGCATCGAATTCCCTGGATACAATGTGAGGGCACTCGCGGAGAATCCAACCGATCCGGAAAGCGCTCCGCCGATCGTGTAATCGATATTGTTGACCGTCACATCCAGATCAGCGACTTCGAGAACCCCACTGACGGCGATCGTTGGCGCCCTCACCGTGGTGGTACCGAGGGTGAATCCGTTGCGGCGCACGATCAAGGCCGGCTGGGCGCCACTGCCAAATTCAATCTCAAGTCCGGCGTCGTTCTCGTCGCGCAACTGCCCGACCGTCAGCGTCGCTCCCAGCACCGTCACCACGGGCACCGAAGGATCGCTTTCCAAAGGATCGAAATCAACGGCCACGTTTTCGGCATGTACCCGGACTTCGCCTCCCAGGTCCGCGTCGAGGGTCGCTGCCCGCAAAGTGACCGCGCCGCTGCCGAGATCGAATTCGCCGGCCAATCCACTGGCCGAGGCGGTGAACCCTGTGCCGCCCGGAAAAAGCGTGCCGCTCAGCGCTTCGAGCCCGATGGCATTGCCTGTCCCTGCCAGCACCCAGTCGGTGGTGCTGCCTCCGTTCTGGTTCAGTGTCAGGCTAAATACGATCGCGGCGCCTTGGAAAGCCATCAGCTCATCACCGCCGCTGCCAGCGAACGCCGCATCCGGCACCGGCACGCGTAGCCCGCTGATGACGATCTGGCCGTTCTGAATCACCAGTCGGTCGATCGTGCTCGCGTGCCAGTCTGGAAAGCTGGGAAACTCAATGCCAACATTGATGAACTCGGTGCCTTCCGCGGTGAACACGGATTCCTCACTGGTCAGGATTACGACGGGCGATAGATCGATGCGCAGGTTTGTCAGCGAGAGCGATTCAAACAGAAACTCGACGGACATACTGAAGCCTGGAGCAGCACTGGTGCGACGCCCGGTGAAGAGGAGCCTGAAATCGAACGAAGCACTGGAGACACCGGAAGCAATTTCCACCGAGTTGAACAGATCCAGCACCGCGCCGCCGTCTGCACCACGCTGGAAATCGCCCTCGGTAGTGAAAGCGGTACCAATGCCGCTACCGGCGCTGATCGTGAACCCGGCATCGATTTCGTGTTCCGTTCCCGTGACATTCTGCAATCGCCCGTCGACGATGGCACCAATCCTGACATTGCCACCAAAAGTCCGCCCTCCCCCTTGCAACCCGGTGACTGCAAGCTCCATCTGACCCAGCGAATCGACCCAGAACTGCCCGTCCCGCAGCGAAGCAACATGCAGCCCGAAGGATACTGATCCGCCATTGGTCACGTTTGCTCCGTCAACCTTGAGAGTAGTGGTGAACGTCTGATTCAAATCGGTGAGATCGACCGTGGCATCTGTCGTCAGCACAAAGCTGTTGAAGTCGGAAGGATCCGCAAAGCGCACCCGGACACGGGTGATTTCGACTGGAACAATGCCCGCAAGGCCGAGCTTGCGGTTGTAGCCTTCGGGGAACAGGACATCGGCTTCGGACAATTCGATTGAACCATCGTGATTCAGGGCCAATCGAGTGAATGTGACGGTCGGCGTGTCGGCACCTTCCGTCACCACGTTAAAGCGCCCGGTGAGATTTGAGAATGCGATAAGATCGTCGCCGGGTGCGGCATTCGGATGGTAGGTCAGGCGCGGATTGGCGGATGAGAAATCGATGACGCCGCCGAGGCTGCCACTGAAATTCGGTGCAGCCACGGTGACTGCGCCGGTGCCAAAGTCCCAGGTACCGGTCACACCGTTGTCCATGACCAGCGCCGTGCTGGCCGATGTCTCCGGCAACACCGTTGCGGCAGCAGCCGAGAACGTCAGCGTGCCGCTGGTTTGCACCTCCGGACGGACGATGACATCGAGATTCAGTGACACCTGCCCATTCTCCACGGCAAGGATCGGGAATGCATCGCCTACCGAGAAATCACCGGTGGTCGCGGTCTTGGTCAATGCAAAGCCATCCTTGCGCACGATCACCTGGTCGAGCGTCCGCAACTGCGGATCGAGATCCGGGAAAGCAGCCAGAGCCATCTCGAGTCCGCGCAGGCGGGCGAACTCATTCGAGTTGGGATCGACCGTCACGCGTAACCCCGGACCTTGCGCATTGCCCCGAGCAGTGAGCGACACCACGTTCTCAACAGTCAGCAGCGCGGTGTCGGCCTCGAAGACAAACCGCCCGAAGGATCCACTCGCCGTATTCAGATCAAGCCTTGCGGTGATCGCGTTGGCCGTGATGATCCCATCGATCTCCGGCGTCTCGATGTCAGGGAAGATTGCCGCAGCGTCTGCCGTCATCGTCAAATCGCCACTCACCGAGGCGCTCGTGGGAGCAATGGTGATCCGAAGATTCGCCGTCAGCTGCGGGTTATCGATCTCGAACAAGTCCGGCAGGCCCGGAATCAGCGGCGCCTCACGAATCGCAAAAGTTCCGTCCAACTGCGTCCCGACAGCAGCCGATGTCCCACTGACATTGACACCACCCCGCAGGTCGCCGTTGGTGGTTTCCACGTGAATCAACGGATTCACCCCGCCGGTTGAGCGGAAGCTGTAGCTCCACGTTCCCAGCGCGGAATCGGGAAGGTAGACGGTCGCTACCGAGGTGCCGATGAACTGGCTGCCGGGAATCTCGGTGAGTACGCCGGTCGCCGGGGTGAATCCCACCCGTCTTCCCAGCGGATCGGTTAGGAAGCCCTCGACCCCCACCAGTGTTACCGTCAGCATCCGCTCTGGTTCCGGCGCACTGAAAGCATCGAAGTCAGTCGAACGGACATCGTAACCAAATCCTCCAAGGAGCGACGCCAGAAGATCGGGATTCCCCAGCACCGAGTCATGCCCGAGTGTCCCTGATGTAGACACAAACCGCCCCGCATCCTCAAACGCCCCCTGCAGGAAGTGGATCATCTCCCCACCCGCAAAAAAGTACGGCTCCAGCATCGACCGCAGACCGGACACCCCGTCGCCCGCCCCCGGCGTCGTCAGCGCAATCACTCCAAACCCGGAGTCGTCCCGAACCGGATCAAAATCGAACAATCCCCGCACCGCACCGCTGCCCGAATTCCCCGCCACCAGCGCCCGCACGCCCAAGCCAGAGCTGGTGAAGATCGTGTTCACCGGATTCGCCGAGCGCGGAAGACCGGCGGTGGGGGTTGCGGTTAGGGCGAAAACTGCTGGAGCTTCCCGTTCGGCAGCGGGCGGTGGACCGACATCGCCTGCGTTCAACTCTTCCGCTGCCATCAGGGGCTGGATCAAAAGCGGGAATATTTCGTAAATCTCGGGGATCGTCGCCTTGAATCGCGGCCCGCGCGGCTCTGACGAATACATGATCCGATTGTGTTTCAGCTTTACCGCCCAGAAATCATCGATGAACCGAACAAGATCCGGCCTTGTCGAGAACACGGCGGATCCTGGCACGTTTAGCGATAGAGCCAGGGAATCACGCTGATTCTGGGACAGTTCAACCTTGCTTCCAGCAGTCATGAGATTTGGATGCTTAAAGATCCCCTCAACAATGGCTGCGGCCCGCTCGGATTTCGGTCGATTTTCGGGAACCGTCGTGTCATACTCGTCTAGAAGCCCAAGGTTGTGGGCGAACTCGTGGGCGAGCGTCTTGCCAAATTCGTTTCCCAGGAGGATCAGTGCATTTTGGCGGGCGGTATCCGAGACCGACCCATCCTGGTTGGTGCTAGGCAGAAAGTCTCCTGCCCCGGCCTGTTCGGCCAGATTGTCGACGAGCAATGTCACGTTGCTGGTTCGATAAGGATTGATCACAAGATCGATCCGGAACTGCAGGGCGTGGTAGGACAGGAAATCGCTGGGTCGGAATTGAGACACGCCATCGGGTGTCTCGTAGTTGATCGGTCTCGTCAGGAGGTCGTCAAAGGTGCCCCCTGCAAAATTGGGCGTGGCGAACGCCAGGACACCCTTTCGATCACGTCCAAACACGTATTTCACATCGCCTCCTGCTGTGTCCACGAAATTGACAGCCAAGCCGGACGCGGTAGAACTGGAGATCTTATCGAACACGTCTCTGAATGTTTTGAATGCGGCCTCGATCAGATGGTTCTGGAATTCACGCTGTTCGGTAACGGTTGCGCTCGCAGGGCCGATGAGATCCGCATATGCACGCAGACCAGCCGTGTGGAACTCCTCAAACGTTGTATCGGGATTGGTGACGATCGAAAGAAGAAGATTGAGCGAGTCGCCAAAATCTTCTCGGGAAACAGTGATCTGGTGCGGCGTCGTCGCCGTGGCGAACAACTGTACGGGCCGCGACATGATCGACTGACCGGTCAGAGTGTTGGTCAGTTCCAGGAATCCGCCGGATGACGCAATTGGATTCGCGCCAGTGAGCGTGCCTGCATTGAATACCAGAGAGCTTGTTCCCGCATCGAACGAGAACGTTCCCGCATTGGTTGCGCCATTTCTTACCGACGCCGCAATCCTGGAGGGAAGGCTGAGGCTGACTGTCCTCGTCAGTCCCTCAAGCGTTGGAGCAAAGCTAATCGTATTGTCATCATAACTTTCATCGCCTGCATCGAGAAGGAAGTAGAAAGTGGTATCGCGGAATCTAAGAGTTTCCGGGCCGCCACCGTGTATGGCGCGTACGGTAGCATCCAGCAACCGCACCGGCGCGTCTCCTGGGCCAATATTCTTCATGTAAGTCGGCTGCAGGATCGATTCGAAAACGATTTCCAGTCTGCCCGGAATGCCATTCTCCACCGCTGGAACGAAGAGGTTCCGTTCCTGGCCACTGTCAAGGAAGCTGGTCAATGCGTCGGCAGTGCCACCCTGATTGAAAAACGACTGCCCCGGTACCGTCGATTTTTCCACCCCGTTTATCCGAATCAACTTGGCCACCAGAAAGTCATTCGCCTCAATCATGAACCCAATCTCCATATCACGCGTTCCTGGATTTAGAATTGTCAGTGTGTTGCGGTCAATGCCATCGACTGCCGGGACAAAGTCCAGGGCCGGTGGATCTAAAATCAGCGTTGGTTCGGAAAAAATGTCCGCATCGGGACTTATATTGAAGGGCAGTTCCCCTGGCTCCGGGGCCCCGGTGTCTACGGATTGACCATGGTCTTCCACAAAGAACACCGTTCCGTCGTCCGAAAGTCCACTGCTGTCTGAGAATACCAGGGCCCCGTCACCCAAATTGGAAAACGCGATCTTGTCCAGAATCATATCGACCGTGTTCTTGCGGTCACTCAGCGAATCGATCTTCACGCCCGGACGCCTCGCGAAAGTGAGAGTGACGACCTTGCCGCGAGCGGCTTCCGGGATGGCGATCGACCGGGTGAGAAACATGTCGCTGAAGCCTTCCAAGCGGGGGAAGATGGCGATTTCGTCGAGGATCACTTCCTCGCCATCAATGTTCATGCTGATATGCAGTACAGCATCGTCATCGATGAAGCTCGCGGGATCGGCCGGGAATACGAGTGAATCGAAAGAGAGGAAGTTGGCGTCGACCGGAACGTACATCCGATTGTGCGTAAGCACGTCGTCGTAATGTAGCGTATAGGCAGTGTTGATGAGATCGGTGTCGAGGGCGCGCCCGAACCGTGCTGCGAGCGCCTCTGCATTATCGCCCGCACTCAAGCCGATCTCGGCGAGCACATCATTGATCCAGCCGATGAAAATGGTATACCTTCCCAGAGCGCTGACTTCGCTCACCAGTTCGTTAGCCTCGTCGGCAAAGTCGAACTTCCCACCAGCGGCGAACAGGCCGTTGTCCTGTCCCACCTCCCGGACCAGGGCGAGGAATTCGTTTTCCTTTCCTGGCTGAAGGAACCAGGCGAGGTTGTTGCCCTGAAACAGTCCTCCTGAACCCCCATGGAACGACCAGCCAGGGACTTCGCGCCACGATGGATTGAGGAAGTCAAGAATGGGGGACGCCTTCAGTCCAGCCCGATTGATCGCGTCGTAGATCTTGTCTGCATCACTCCCGCCATTTTCCAGTTGCCCCAATAGCGCAGTCAAGATCTGGGTCACAGACGACGAACCGGACGCTCCCTTCGCGCCGCGCAGAAGGAACGCCGCCAAGCCGGTGTCGACGATCGCCTTGACAACGTCGCCCAGCTTTCCTTCCGAGGCGACGGCCCCGGGCAGGAAGAGCGGATAGGGAAAACGTCCGAAGGTTGGAATCAGGCTTTGCTCGAAGTCGCCATTGAAGACCGGGTCTGGAGCCGCCGTGGTCGGGTCCACTTTGCCTGCTGCAGACGCTTGCGGACGCTCGTCGATGCCACCGCCCAGCTTCGCATAAGCCCAGCCTTCCTCGACACCTTCCTGGATCTCGTTCGCTTTGATACCGGAACCGGTGGTCTCGCCTGCGGAGTACCACACAAAGTTTGGATCGTCTGTGGTCGGCCCGCGCACGATGTCATTGGATCCGCCGATGAATTCGGCGTAGAAATCCTCCAGGGAAAGGTCGACGGTGCCGGCATACCAGGATTTCACACGCAGGTGCGGACCGCCGACGCCAAGGGTATCAGCAAACTTCGGGGTGTCAGCAGTGAAGCCGGGACGATCGTTGAGATCGATCTGGAGGTCGCTGCCGGGGACACCGAATCCGTTGGGGGTGAAACTGATCAACACGTCAACGCCACTTTGATTCTGGAAGTAAGTGTCGGTGAAAGAGGCGTTCGTCCATGCCGCGACTGCGGGTTCGTGGAAATCGTCGTAAGGCACCACGGCCACGCCGTAGAGTTCGTTGAGAGAGGAGAGCGCCGCCACAGTTGGCTGAAGGCCGGTGAAGCTGAGAGCGAAGCCAGCGGCCCGGAGAATGTCTGCAAGCGGCACCCGCAAGTTCTCCTGTGCCTCAAAGTGCGGATCAAGATAAGTTACCTGCAAATCTGTGCCCGCCGCTGGGCCGACACGGTGCGGGAAGTAGACGCCAAGCCTCCTGGCGATCTGGCTGGTGACGACCGCCCCGCGGCTGAATCCAATGAGGTGCATGTCGGAATCGAAGACCGGCCCTTGAGTTGCCCCCGATGCACGAACATCGAGATCGAGCTGAACCAGACTAGCGAAAATCGCGTCCGCTGCGCCCTCGGAGAAACCGCGGTCAGCGATGCTCGAATCGGTCACCCAGTCAGTCACCAGCACCAGCGGTCGCCCGACGAAGCTGAGGATGCGGCTGGTGGTGGCGGGTGTGACCGAAAGTCCGAATTTCGACGACAGCTCATGCCATGCGCCGGTTTCGGGCACATACTGTAGAACGAGACCGTCGTTGGTGGCGGCGATCATGTGGGCCATCGCACGGAAGTCTTCGGGCACCTCGGTGTCGATGTAGGGCAACTGGAACCCGTGCGTGATCACAGTGACCGCACTGAATTCGCCCCTTTCAGCCGCGACGTCGGCGGTCTGGAAAGTTCCCGATTCGTAGACCGCCGCCTTGATGTCCAATTTATCGCCAATGTTCTGACTGAACACTACTTGAATGCCCCAGTGGTAAGTCTGGCTGGCAGTCAGGTGCGGGCCATCCGTACCGCCTACACCCGGAATGAAGCGCAGAGGAATCTCACCCGTGGCGTCAGGCAACAGCTCGACCGTGAGAATGCGACCAGGGTTCTTATCATCGCCGGTAATGTCGGAAGGATCGTAGTCGGGGAAGAGTCCGTCACCTGGACCGCCTAGGCTCACATAGAGAAGCACCATTTCCACATCGCCCGGCACAAGACCACCTCCATTGATCCGCCATTCAAAAGTGGGAAGATTGAACCCTTCGATGATCTCTCCGCTCGCAGGCGTCAGCAGAGTGATTTCAGGGAACGCGCCCTCTGGATTTTCGAAGCCATCGCTCAGCGAATCGAATGCGGAAAGGTAGTAGCGTGAGAAGGCATCGGGATCGGGAAGGAAATCGCGCAGAAGCTTCGCACGATCGACAGCTTTTCCCGCCGCACGAATCGTGGTGCTGCCATCGGAATTGAAGAACTGGAACGCCTGTTGAACAACTGGCCTGATGACTTTCTCGAAGGCCGCTTTCGTTGCAGTGGCTACAGCATTGATGGCGAAGGCAGATCCGACTGCTGGCAGTGCCTCTGCAGCGGCGAGGCCTGCACCGACCAGTATCCCTCCAGCGGCACCGGCCGCTCCTGCGGCTATGTTCTCCAGATCCAGAGACGTTTTGACGGCGTCCAGCACATCTGCACCCGCGCCATGGACAATGACGTCAAACTCCCGCAGGGTGCTGCCAGCCTTTTGCCCCACGGCTGCCGCCATGTCGCGGATCGTCTGTAGAACGTAGTCGGTGGCGAACTCGGCCACGCCGTCGCCAGCTTCATCAAGAATGGAATTGTAATCCGGAGTGGAACCTACACCAGGGAAGAGCCGCAGCCTCCAGTCGTAGTGCGCAACAAAGAGATCAACGCCCTCTGTGTATCCTGCGGCACCAAGTGCTGTGATCAGCTGGGTATAGGGCGCGTTGACGCTGGCAACAGAAGTCAAAGCCAGCTTGGCAGCATCCAGTCCAATATTGAGAAGGTTTTCCTTGGTCAGTTCGAACGAGGACACACCTATGTCCGGAATGATCAGGATGGGACGGCGCTCGGGGCTGATCTTCAGGACAGCCGTGTCGAGAAACGCCCCGCTTGTCTGCGTTTCCGGATCCTCGCCCAATCGCAACATTTCCACCGTAACTGCCAGCTCGCCGCGCGCGTTCAGTCCATCATGCCCTGCGATTCTATACACTTCGCCTTCCAGGCCCGGAATGGCATCGCCTGCCCTGAGGACGAGCTGAGGTGCCTTTTTCGATCCCGCCAGCAGAACTCCATCCGAACCCACTTTGAACGACATCGTGTAGAGTCCGGTGGGAGCAGCGTCCGTGCCCTCGGTGACAAATGCCACGGTCACGGTGCGGATGCCGTCCTTGTTACTGGTGACGGCGACCGACGGACGAATCGTTGTGTTGATCGAAAGACTGCCGACATCGACAAGCGCGGCGAACAGTCGGCCCGAAGCGGAGGGAGAGGAGGCGACGCTGGCGTAGAGGGCGAGCACCCCGGTGCCGTCCGAGCGTTTCTCTTTCGCGAAGAACGTCACCACTGCGGCGTCTCCCGTCGCTCCGAACATCGGCTGGATCTCAATGAATTTATCAGGCGAAGCGATCAAGCCTCCCGAGACCGGCGTCGGCGAACCATCATCAACAATCGCGAGCGCGGAACGGCCTCCCAGGCCCGTGAACTGGTCGGAGAGTACCAGTGCACGTCCGCCATCAATGGCCACGGGGAGGAGTTCGTCACCCGCATCGCCAAGCAGAGCCGCATCGTCGTCGCCGACCGTGGGCATGACCACATACCGTCCGACCTTGCCCTGCCCCTCTGCGACGTAGACGATCGATCCGTCATCGCTGACCGACACAAATGGCAGTAGCACTGAGATCAAATTGTCTGAAGGCGTGATTTCCGTCTGGCCCGTACGTGCGTGGAGCGTGAACGTTCCCGGCCGCGTTACATCGTAAATGCGGACTTCCTGGGCACTGCCAGTCTCCACGAACACGACGACCTTACCGCTGTCGTCGATCCAGGTCTGTTCGCCGAAACGTGCTCCGCTTCCCAGCGTGACCAATTGTCCCTGAGCGGTGACAGCGAACAGGTTTTCACCGGTGGAAAACGCGATCGCGCCGCTGTCGTTGATCGACATTCCCGGGAACAGCTCGGGGAATCTGGCATCACGCGTGGTGGCCAGCACTTCGAATCGATAGCTGCTGTTTGTGCCTCCGGCGATGTAGGCATCGAGTGCATCATCCAGAGCGAGCACTTGCGGCTGGCCATCATCCACGTCAGTACCGCCCGCAGCGGCCGCAGCAACGATCCCCGCCGGCTCAACGTCATCTTCGCCGCCGATCACCAGTTCATCGATGACAATGGTAAACGTGTCCGTGGCGTCGGCGAATTCGACGGACAGGGCATCCACCGTCACCGGTGGGAACTCGCCGAGATCCGGGAAGGCGACCTGAATGTTGCGCAGTTGGGCGACGGTCTGGTTCCCTGAACGAGTGGGATCGAAGCGAAAGCGCACCTCGTTGGCAGAAAATGTGGCGGCGCTGCCGACCGCCATGTCGACGTGGATGGCACTCAAGTCGAATGCCAGAGAATCGAAATCAAGGGTGCCAGCCAGGAACAGGGCCTCGCCGGTAAACAGAGGATTGGCCGAGCGGGGGAAGAGCGCTGCTTCAAGTGCCAGCACATCGACATTGCCGCTCACGGAAAATGTCGGCACGAAGGCAACTTCCAGGTTGAGCCCCAAGTAGACGGAGTTGGCTTCCAGGATGACCGGATCACCGAAGGCGAACGCGAAATCCGGCCCGCCGAACTGCAGACCTTCGATAGCGAAACCATTGCGGCGGATGCGCAGGGTCTCCACCGCCAGCGGTGGAAGATCGGGGAAACGTGGCAGGACGGCAATCACCTCATCGAAGCGGGCCAGCTCCGCGAAGTCAGATGTCTCCGTGGGATCAAAAACCAGGCGTCCACCACGGGCTTCAACATCAAGCAGGTCGGAAACTGCCATCGTCGCGGAGCCGAAATCGAGTTCCACGCGCCCGGTGCCGATGTCGAGCGTACCGACGAGGTTCTCGATTCGGCTTTCGAAGATCCCGGCGGCGGCATTGTCCGGGAAAAGTTCCACCGCTGATGCGGTGATGGTGCCCCTTCCGCCGATCAATGGGAAATCGAGAATGAACAGAATAGAAAGGTCGAGTTCGACCGCGACATCACGTGCGACAGCTGAAGTGATGACGTCGTTACCCAGGCGCAGATCGGTGCCGGGCCCACCAAGCTTGAGCCCATCGATGGACAATCCGCCCGCAGTGACGATGACTTCGTCGACCGTGACGGAGGGGAGATCCGGGAACACCGCGAGGGCAGCCGTAACATTGCGGAACGACCCAAGCTCGGCATCAAAGGCGAGGTCGTCAGCGTTTGCCGGGATGGACAGGCTCACTGCTGGCGCGATGACACCGCCCACGGCATTGCGTTCCGCTCGAGCAGTGAGGTGCAGGGCATCTCCGAAATCGAAGTCGGCATCGTCGCCGGTCAGGTGGGTCGCGCCGGAGGCAAAATCAATGGATCCCACGACACCAGAGATGGTGACAGCACCATCGGCCTCGGGCGTTTCGACGTCCGGGTAGAGCACGGCACTGGCAGCGGTGAAGTCGAGAGCAAGGCCAGCGCGGGGCGGGCCGGAACCGAGCAACAGGCTGGCGGAAAGCTGGGCGGTAAGACTGCGGACTTCGATCAACGCTGGATCACCGCCGAGGAAAAGGTCAGAAAAATCCGGAATAGGCACGCTGGTGGTGAAGCCGTCTCGCGTGAGGGTGAGCGCGGCGAGTGCCACTGCCGGCAGGTTCTCGATGGCATTCTGGGTGACTGTAAGATCTCGCACTTCACCGACGAATGGCGCGTCAGCACCTGGTTCAAAGGTGAGCGTGACCGCATTTGCCGTCGTGGCCGAAACGCTGGCTCCGCCGGGAAACGTCATGGTGACGCCGGACGCTGCCAGTGTCAGCGCGCCGGTAACCAGATTGAAACTGCCCGAGGGCGCGGCGACGGTGGCCGCAAAGCCATCGATCCCCGCCTCCGGAAAAAGGATCGCTGCCGTCGCCGTGAGCCCGAGAGTTCCGCCGGTCAGGGTGACATTGGTCGGGACGCCTCCTACCAGTGTCTGGCTGAAGGTGAGGCTGAAATTGAGAGAAGGATTCACCAGGTCGAGGACATCAAACGTCTCGGTGATCGGCACGCTGCCTGAAATGGTCAGCGCGGAATTGCTGAACCGAACAGTCGGCAACGAGCCCAGTTCAAGATCCGGATAGCCGACGAAATCCAGCACCTGCGCTACGGCTTCGCCAATGGAACCGTCACCCAGGGGAGCAGTGAAAAACTGCAGGCTGGCAGCATTCAAGCGGAACAGATTCGGCACGTTCAGACTCAAGCCTGAGGGCGTATCGGCCGCGAGCGCTTCGATCAAAAGGTGGCCTGCACGGACACTTGTGCGGAGGATTCCCTGCGGCAGCACAGGCAACTGGAAACTGGAGAAGGCTCCAGCGATCGAGGCATGATCGGTCAGTTCCAGACTGTCGCCCAGCACCAGGTTGGCAGCGTCAGTGGCATCGAGCTTGAGCGTCCCCGCCCGGGTGAAAACACCGTTTACGACCAACTTCCCTGACGTTTTGGCAGCACCATCCACACCGATGACCAGGGTGCCTGATTCCGACTGAGTGAAGGCGCCTCCCGTAGTCACGCGGCTGCCGACACTCACTGTGAGCGTGCCGGCGTTGTTGAAGGTTCCGCCATTCGACAGGCTCAAACTGGCCGCATCCGCCAGTGTCAGCGCCCCACCTTCCGCGATCGATTGCAGCCCCGTGAGGCGAGCGAACTGGCCAGCTCCTGCGAGTGTGACTGCGGTCGCAAGTGCCGCCACCGGCTGATTGGCAAAGTTGAGCGAACCGCCGACCACCCGCCAGGTGCCGCCTTCAAGACGGTTGGCTGCGGTCACGTTCGTGACGTTGTCGATGCGTAAATCTCCTGCCATCACCTCGACCGTTCCCGCGTTATTGAAAGCGAAGTTGGCATTGAATTGCGTCAGTGATCCGTCGACCTTTCGCAAAATGCCACCAGCCTGGTTGGTGAACACGACGGGCACCAGAGCAGTAAAGTCCATCCCCCCAAGGATCTCAAATTCACCCGAATTCGTTACTGTCACACTGGAACCGATCAACGTCTGGAACACACCGCCGCCAGTCGCCTGAAAACGTCCGCGGTTCTCGACCGCCAAGGAATCCTGGAACGTTCCGCCAGCGAAACCGAGGCTACCTCCTGCAGGAATCAGAATCGTACCAGCGCCGGAGAAGGCGACCCCGGAGACGTCGCCAGACTCGATCGTAAGGGTGCCAGCAGCCGCCACATCCATAGCCCCACCAGAGGCGGTGAGGCTCGACAATATGAGACCGCCGCCAGCATTAAATGTTCCCAGCGTCTGAGAAAGCGAGCCGATCGTGCCTCCCGCCCGTGCAGCGAAAATGGATCCGGCATGGGTAAGGGACAGCTCCGCCACCGACACCACGGCATCCGATTCAACGATTGCCTGGCCGATGATGAGGGCTCCGCTGATGTTCAGGGTGGAAGCAGGCGAAAACAGATGCGTCCCGGCGACCACGTTCACAGTCGTTCCAGCGGCAGTAGTCAAATTCCCACCGTACTCTGAGGCAACCAATCCTCCAGCACCCAGCTGGCCGCCACGGATCTCAAGCGACCCGCTGTCCAACACGAACGAGCCATCGTTGACGATCCGCACGCTGGCATCGAACAGCAGCTTGCCTTCCCCTGCGGAGCGCCGCAACACGGCCCCCGCGTGGTTGATTACAAACGCGTTCATCGCCTCAACCGCGCCAAAGGTGAAATCACTGGCAATATCTATGAGCCCAAAGTTCTCAATTCCGCCTAACGAAAACAGCAGCGATGAATTGTCGGTAAAAGCCAGTATGCCCCGATTTTCGAGCACATAGCCGTCGAGCAATTCCTTTGCTCCGTCCCCTCGAAAGTCGAGGAGCCTTCCGGTGGAAATCACCGCCCGACCGGAGCCGACAAACGAGCCGCCAGTGATCGTTCCGCCTCGGATCGTCAACGTACCCGAACCGCCGATTGATCCTCCGGTCATAGTCAGGCTTGTAAGCGTTACACCGCTGGAAAAGCGCACCGATCCACCGTTGTTGGCAAGCGACGTGACGATCCCACTTTCGGAATCAATACTCGCTGCGACCGAATCGAGGGTAACGTTCGTGATGAGAAAACGTCCACCGGAAACCTGACCAGCGGTTACGGAGAAAGTGCCTGCGCCAGAGAAGCTGGTGGCGATCTCGTGACCTCCGCCGAAAGCATCGAACACGGCCCCGGTCAGCACCTGCTGGCTGCCACTGTAGACATTGGATGTGGCTGCTGAGATGACGTCCTTGCTGCCACCACGTACCTCGAGCTCACCCGAACGGACTTCGAGGCTTCCCTCATTCAAAAACCGCAAATTGGCCAGCATCGTCGCCTTTGTTCCAGTCGCCGTCACCCGCATCGTTCCACCAGCCTGATTGCGCAGGAAGCTGCCATTCTGTGCCACATCGACCCCAAGGGTGCTCTTACCGTTAATCGCCAAAGTTCCGAAATTGTCGATCGACGCGCTGTCACGGAGCAGAATCGTTGAATTTTCTACGGTCACCGTGCCCAAGTTCACCAGCAGGCGCGATCCCCGCAGCGTGAAGCTGGCAGACTTGAAAGTGAACGCGCCCCCGTTGGTCACAGTGACAGCCCCTTTGCCATCGATAGCGCCCCCAGTGACGGTTGCTTTCCCCACAGTGATATCGCCCAATCCTGTCAGCACCGACGTTGGCCCGGCCATGGTCAGGGACTCGATGGACGACGCATCCGCGACTTCCAGAACACCACCCTCAAACGCCAGGGTACCTCCTGTCACAGTCACCGAGACCACACTGGAGGACAGTCCTTTGGGCAAAGTCACACTTGCGCCCTTGATCACCACAGCCTCGTTCGCGGAGGGCACTTTATTGGTGTCCCAGTTCAAAGGATCGCTCCAAAGCGTGTTCTTTCCCGCCCCCGTCCAGAATATCTCCGGTGCCTCCAACGCCATTACTTCGGGTTCGTCGTCCTCCCCGAGATCGATGGTATCCAGAGCAGCAAAAAGACCCGGCCCTGGCTCCGGCACATTTTCCGCAAACGAGTGATCGCCCGCCTCGGCCGGAACCGGCGTATCCATTTGCACCTCAATGACCACCGGAAACGCCTCGCCCCCAGCGCCACTGGATTCCGGACTCGCGTCCAGACCCGCTGCTGCCGCTGCTCCATCGCTCGCCGACAACAGCACACGTTCTTCAAGGGGCTCAAACTCCATTCGCAATCCGACATCCAGAGCACTCCGTCTTTGGACTGTTGGCGGAGAATGACTCAGCTCATGCCCCAAATCGAACAGGCTTCCCACCCTCTGATCAAACGACATAGCGCTTCCCTGACCTGCATTTGCAGGCAACGCTGTCGAGTTGAAATGGAGGGACATCGTATGAGAAGCGGAAGATCGCGCCGAGATCTAACCGATCTCGTTAAAAAAAAATCAAAATCTCGCGGCGAGCGATCTGGTGACAGGCCAAGCTTCCCAGCCGCTGCCTCCGGAAATTTGCCCTTTACGTCCACTGCCGTCGCCCATTGGGTCGATGCATTTTCACCGTTACCGCCGCTCTCACTGAGTTGTACCTGACAGATTCCCGCCGACAACGCGCCCAAACTCTGCCACAACCGGTTGGTCGAGCTATACACTATTGTAATGTTAGAGTTGCTCAAGCGGTAGCTTTCAAGTTCTCGAAATGTAACCTATACGAAATCGAATACGAAACGACTACGAAACCGAATACCCACCGATGTGCCGATGTGGATTCTCTCAGAGGACGAAAGGTTTGATCAGACAGAAAGAGGTATTAATTAACCAATCTTAGCTATCTCGATAACTTAACGAACAGAAGAATTGAATCGAAACGATTGACGTCTCACACGAAAAGCCCTTCCAGTTATCAGGATCAACACAATAGTCTTTACACTGCCACCAAACCGACGTCACTTCTCAACTATGGAACAACTTTATGAGCACAGCCGCTGCCAAAGATTGGTGATGACGCTCACGTTGTTGCTTTGCATTCTGGCAACCGCAACTGCGGACGCACAGGAAGCAGCAGACAGCGCGCCTATCGCAGCCACGTCAGCAAACATTACGCTCGATCAGGCGATTGAGGCTCTGCTGCGAAACAACCTCAGGCTGAAAGTCGAGAGGCTCAACCCGCAAATCGAGGCCGATCGCATGGTGATGGCAAGCAGCGAGTTTGATCCAGAGATGAGACTGTCAGGAACGTACGAGTCAATCAATCGTCCGCAAAACACCCGTGAGTTCGTTGCCACGGGAGGAACCAACGAGGATCTCGGCTTCAATGTTCCACGAATTTTCGAGGAAAACAATTGGCGCTACAACGCGGCGGTGGTGCAGAAGTGGAAACTCGGAACCGAGGTCGAATTCGGAACACGCCTGGAATCACTCGACAACACGCTCAACCGGCAACTTCCGCCGAGCCTTTACAATCCAGAGTATTTCTCCTTTACCGGTGTGACCGTCAGCCAGCCCCTGCTTCGCGATGGTGGGATCAAATCGAACACGGCCAAGATTCGTATTGCATCAATGGATCGAGAAATCGCAGCGCTCGGCGGCGTTGCAACATTGAGCAGCGCCGTAGCCAACACGATTAAGGCATACTACGATCTCGTATTCGCGTACAACGACATGCGAGCCAAGCAGGAGGCCATCACAGTGGCCCAGCAGCTCTATTCGGAGAACAAGAAACGGAACACGATGGGTGTGATGACCGCCTTCGAAGTAACCGAGGCAGAAGTTGCCGTGTCGGTTCGAACGGAGGAAGCGCTGGTAGCCACTGCAGTTTACACCGAACGACAGAATGCGCTGCGCCTCTTGATCGAAGGTGCCGAAAATGACGAATCTCCGTACTTTGATCTGGTGCCAGAAGCCCTGCTGGTGAGCGAGGCGGTGGTTCCTGACAGGGATGCGCTAATGCGAAATGCAATGATGAACCGGGCGGATTATCAGGTCGCCCGGAAGCAAATCGACCGAGAACAGATCAAGGTAGCCTATTCAAAAAACCAGCTTTGGCCTCAATTAAATCTGCAGGCCAGCTACGGTCTGAATGGACTCGATAGCGGATATCAGGACAGCTACGGTCGCGCATTCGAACAACAAGGGGAACAATGGTCCGTCGGCATCGTATTCTCGCATCCCATAGGCAACCGCAAGGCGAAGAAAGCTCTGGCCATTGCACAGAAGGAAATGGAACAGGCATTGCTCAATCTCAAACAGGCGGAATTAACGCTGAAACTAGAAGTCGACACTGCACTGAGTCGACTGACAACAAACAACCAGCGCGTCCAAACTGCTCAGAATTCTCAGCGCCTCGCCAAGGCTGCACTGGAGAACGAGAACCGGCTTCTGGACGCTGGTCGCGGCACATCGTACTCGACACTGCGCGTCCAGGATCAGGTCAATGCAGCGGGCACTCGACTGCTGGAGGCAAAAACCGATCTCCAGAAGAGCCTGGTCGATGTAAGCCTGGTTGGTGGAACCCTGCTGGAGCAGAACAACATCTCTTTCGGCGAGTCGCAGTCCGACGAGAACCCGCCACCGGTATTTGATCCGCCTGTCACGGAGATCAGCGCCTCGGCGAAAGTGGACGATCAAAGGCAACTTCTCGACCTCGAAGAGGCATTTACGACGGCAAAGGAGATTGAAGCGAAGGAGAGCGCCGGTGATTCTGACAAAGAGTCACTGATCGTTCGCGTAGAGCTTATTGAGAAATCCGACATACCGGAAGTAGCCAGCCTTAAAGGAGAACGAGCGCTTTCCGTGTTCGAATACAAGGTGCTTGAGGTGCAGCAAGGCGATTACGCATTGCCTGCCATCAGTATCGGTCACTTCGTTGTGCAGGATCGTAGACTCACCTCCTTAGCGCACCGGAAGGCAGGGAAGCGCGTGACACTTGAAGTGGTACCTCTGAGCGACTATCCTAGCCTCGGAGACTTGGAAATCGTCGATACCGTCGATCATTCCCAGTCGGAACAAGCCGTGATCTACATTCCAAAAATCTGAACCAACCTAGGCGATGACAAGGTCGATCAATCTACTGGTATACGCACTGCTCATTCTTACGATTACGCAGCCTGCAGCGGCGGCTATTCTAGTGCGGTTCGATGCAACGGAATACACCGTTCCTTCAGGAGGGGAAGTGCAGGTCAGAGTGCTCATCGATGGAAATGACATCTTGCCGGACGATCAACCGATTGCTCACGGGCTCTTCAGCTATGGCCTCAAGCTGCAGTTCCCTTCAAACTCCGCTGAGATTGTTGCAGGCAGCGTTGCTGTCGCCAGTCCACTCAACTACAATGGATTCTCGGAGGGGGCAACGGTGACGATCTCTGAGACTTCACTCACCTCGACCGGGAATGTCGCTCTCAACAACAGTGGTGCTTACTCTAGCACGCACATCCTGACGCTGACGCTAAAATGCACCGCGCCGACTGGCACGGCCTTTCCTTTGCAACTGGTCTCAGCGAGGCAAACACCAACGCAAACACACTTTGTCGACGGGGAAGGAAACGCACTGGATGAGAATGTGAGCTTTGCCGGTGCCACAGTTCGAGTGCAAAGCCCTGCCACGCCCACCCTGCCCGTGCTTCAGATCCGCAAACTCGCCAATTCAAAAATTCAATTATCCTTCGCCCCCGTCAGCGGCAACAACCACTTTATCGACTCTTCGACCGATCTTAAGATCTGGCTTCCGTTGTCAAATTCTCCAGAAAACGATGGAACAGCTGAGGTTGAGGTCGCAGCGAATTCGAGATACTTTCGGCTCAGGGTGGAATAGGCGGACAGCGATCCGTTTGGAGTATCCTCTCATAGAATCAGGGA
>JAGROY010000235.1 GCA_020439995.1 Verrucomicrobiia bacterium | reverse complement strand
CGAGGCGCTGGAAAATTGGCCGGCAGTTGGAGCCAGACCTCCCGGGCCGGATGAGTGCCGACACCGTGAAAGCTAAGCGCGCTGAGAAGCACAATCACTCCCTTGGGTGACTGGAGGGCCACTTCCACAAGATCGGGATGCTCATAACCCTCGGCATCAGCCAGCTGATACAGCCCACGCCCGACCCGGCGAAGCTTCCCTCGCCGCGTAAGCGACGTGAGCGCGCTCGACGGCACGCCAGCCGCCAGCGCTGCGGCCCGTCGGATCACCTTCGACTGCGCCGACAGGCGGTCGAGGATCTCCAGGCTGGCTGTTTCCTGAGAAGTCATTCTTTTCTCTATGACATTGCTTCAAATTGTCATAAATATCAACTCCCGAATGCCATCGCCTCCCGGTAGCGGTGAATGAGCTTCGTGATGGGAAAGTACCAGCCATCATTCAATGTCCATGCGATCGCATATAAAAAAATCTTGCATGAGGCATTGACCTCTTTGCTCCCAAAGGTCATCTTTCGGGTGTTCATTGCCAGTGGCAGTTGAACCTACAAAGGTTTCCGCAGAACCAGCCTGGCGAATCTGCGGTTTTTTTATGTCTGTGTCCGAGGCGATTTCTTGATCAGTTGAAGGGTATTGCCTGAATCGGCGAGTCAATTCGATTCGAACTTTTTTCTGGCGCAGGCTTCGAAAGCGGCTTCTGCGAAGACGGGGGGTATCAGTCAGGGCCTCGTTGCTTTGGAATAGCTTATTGCAGCGGCCTGCTCCAGTTCGAGGTAGGACTTCTGTAAGAGCGGCACGCGGACAGTTGCTGATTGCTCATTCCACTCGACTGCATTTCCTTCGGAATCTTTCCGTTTCAACTTCTTACCAGCTCCCATACTCATTGAAAACAGATCTAGAAACCTCCGAGAACCGACTCCTGTAAACGGCTCGAAGAACACTTTCTCAATTTCCTCATTCTCATACTCCTGGCCCGATAATTCCGACTTTAGTTCGATTGAGTCGCTGTGTAGTTCCAGCGCTTTACTCTTTGGATATGGCTCAACATAAACTACACGCCGTAGGCCCGCACCAATGATGTGCTTCGCACAATTGTGGCATGGGAATGTGGTGCAGTATAAATTCGTGTTGCGCGTCGAGATGCCTTCCCGAGAACATGAAATCAGCGCTTCCATTTCTGCGTGAACTGCACGACCAAATTCGGTCAAATCGGAAATTCTCGATTCCTTGATCGCTTCGATAGCAGATACAGTCTCTTTGACATCGAACAGACCCTTTTTAATTAATTTATTAACAATATCATTAGAGATTTCCTGCTGTTCCATTTTGTTCGCGTCCTGTCCTCGGGTAGAGTCTTTTCCCCTTTCTTTGTCAGTAATCTCTCCCGTTTTGGGGTCGGTTTCTGCCCAATAGAGGCCACCTCCCGCCTGAGGGCATTCATTAGCACCAGTGGATATAATCTGTTGGTTCTTAGTGATCACAGCTCCCACCTGGCGTGAGAGATCCCCCGAGCGAATAGAAGCGGCGAACGCCATAAACATCGCAAATTCATCGAATGTTGGGTTTTTGTGCGGATGTCCGAAAACAAGGTCAATGAAGCGATTTAGCGCGTGTGTTATCATATCTTCGTGTGCTCCGATATTCACGAAGAAATCTGATCTGTGGTAGGCGTCTCGTGTTCGTTGACCAAAATCAGCGTTTTCGTCTTCGTCAATTTCTGTCAACTCAACTGCTTGCCGCTGAAGGATTCCTTTGCTTTCCAAGTTTTTGAGTCGCCGCTTTTCGTCGCAATGAAGTCCAATCAGGAAGAATCCCTCGCCATAAATTGTGCGCAAAAATTCAACTTCTTCTGGGCGTTTAAGTGAATTGATTAAGTAAGCCTTTTTATCTCCCGCTATATTATTTCGTATCCTACTTATTTCAGCAGCTACACCTTCAGCAAGGATCGCATTGTTCTTGCTCTTTTCTCGCAAAGAATCCCCACGTTTCATCAGTTCGACAATCCGCTCGTATTCTTCGGAAAAATTATCTCCAACTTTTGCTAGTAAGCTCGAAACTCGAATTTCTTGTGTCTTGTAACCCGACCGCGACAAGCGCTCCTTTAACAATTCGGTAAGACGGTTTGACCGAGTTCCGACGGCGCTCACCATTCCAAAAACAAGTTCCGGTGAATCCTGAGACAAAGTGAGTGAGCCTTCAAGAATCTCTTCCGTTGTTTCTATAGCATCTTGATCTGCACCTTGGGTTGGTTCGGAAAACTCATTAGGATAGAGGAGATGACGCACCTTGCTTTCCAGTGATTCTTTTTCTGCTGACTTTCCTTGGAATTGGATCCGCCCAGTGGACTGCCACCAATTCATGATCCCGCCGCCCACACGGAGAGTCATCATGTTAGCCGTTTCATTCCAATCGCCCTCTAGCGATGACAACGCGCTCTTCAATTCTTCGAGTGATTTCGTGAACGTAAGTTTCATTGAGAAGTTGAGAAGACTTTGATTTTGCCAGTGACGGCGTGGGCGATAAGGGTGCTGCGGAGGGTTTTGAGGGATTGGATTTGTTTCTTGATAGGGTGTTTCACGGTTGCGTTCTCCTCAAACAGAGCCTTGCATCTTGATGCGATGGCCGTTTGCTCGGAAAATGGCGGGCGAACGATTTCTAGCGCACCAGTTCTAGATCGGTTCAAAATTGGAAGAGTGGTGTAATCGCTAGACTTGAAAATGTAATCTCGCCCCGAATCCAACAGACGGAGGTAATACTCTGGATTATTTTGCAATTCATTGATCTGGATGACGTTGATCTGTTGGTTACATCCCGCCATTTCAGTTGATAAGTTTACATTTCCAAGGGTCGCTCCAATCCCGATGAAAAATATCGAATTAGAGGGATAGGTTTCGACTGTCTCTACACGAGTGCTCTCTGCTCTGCGGTCTGATTTCCCTAAAAATCCGGATCTATGAAAGTCACCTGGGGTATACCAAACTATTCCGTCTGGAAGTTCCACCGCTGGCCTGACGGTTGAAGGAGTTCGCCCTGTACCTATTCCTGTAGCCACGTATTTCAGCTTCTGCGTCTTCCACCCCTCAGGAATATCGCCGAGCCATTCGATGCCGGAGGGTTTGAGTTTGGCGTTGGGGTTGAGGCCTCGGGTGACGGCGCGGTTGATGAGGATGGCTTTTTGCTCGTCGAGGAGTTCGATCTGGCGCTGCTTTTTTGCAATCAAGGCGTCGATCTCTGCCGTTTTCTGATCCAGGAAAGTGACGATGCGGTCTTGTTCTCCGAGAGGCGGGTAGGGAACAACCACGTCACCAAACTTGTCGAAGTAGAGGCGAAGTCTCATATCCATGATGCCTCTCGAATGCCGTTTTAGTTCACCGGTGCATCTTTTCGTTCTGAAGAGATAGTGGTAGTACCAGCCGGCTGCGGGAACGAAGGGGCGGAGTATGTCATATGCAGGGCTTGTAACACCCTCGTATTTCGAGAGCCCAATTGCGCCCATCCAGGCCAGGAGTTTATTGACGATCATGTCGCCAGCTTTGACCCGCCAGTAGCCGTCTGTAGTTGAGGCTTTGTTGCCCTTTTCTTTAAGGTCTTTACGCGGTTCGACTCCGATGTGGGTGTAGATAGAGAGTAGCTCCTCGACGTTGCCCTTGGGAGCTGGTTCCATCACCATTCGAAAGATCGACTTTACTCGCCGAACTTCCCAATGCGCCGGAATCTCCCCGAGCCATTCGACTCCAGAATCCTTGTACTGATCGTATTTCGGGAAAGCGCTCACGAGAATGTAGAATAGGGAATTTGGAATGGTGAATTCACGACGATGAACGGGAATTGCGGATGATCGTCGTTAGAATGGCAACGAGTTGGTTGGCTTCATCGATCAAAGGAATGAGCTTGGGCTCAGGAACTACATCCGTGGCGGCAAGCAGGCGAAGCCAATAGTGCGTTTCGCGCGCCTCTTTACAGGCGATCGCCAGCTTAGAGATAAAGTCTGCCTTGCTCTGTCCGCCTTGTGATTCCTCAACGTTGGCACCGATGGAGGTTCCTGAACGCAACAACTGGGTCGCCAACGTTCGCGAGACACCGGGGCTTTCATCCAGCGCCTGGCAGAGTTTCACGACTCGAGTAGCGAACTCAAAAGTTCGCTCACAAATGTCTGGTGATGTTCGTCCCTGCTGCATTCTCAATTCACTATCCGAAATTCAAAATTCTCTCCAGCAGGCCTTCGGTTTCTTCTTCAAGATCGCGGATCTCTTTCACGACTTCGTCGAGGTCGCGCAAGGGCTCGTAGACGTAGAAGTATTTGTTAAAGGAGATCTCGTAGCCGATGACGGTTTTGTCTCTGGCGATCCAGGCGTCCACAACGTGAGGCAGCACTTCCTTGTCGAAATAGGCATCGATGCCGCCTTCGTAATTGAGCGGGACGTTTTCGGTGTCGCGAAGGTCGCTGTCGGGTTCGTAGCCTCCGGCTTTGCCTGCCTTCTCATTGGCGAAGACGGGTTCGGCATCGGGATCGCGCCAGGAGACGGATTCGAGAATGGCCTTCAGCTGGGGAGCGCTCAGTTTGAGGCCGAGAGTCTTGACGGCAGCCTTTATCTCTGCCTGGAAGGTGTTGAAATTGTTAGAGATTTGTTCTCCGACATGGGCGTGAAGTTTCTCAGCAGCTGCGAGAAGTTCGCGCCGTGCGAGCCAGGCTTTGTGGTCGAGAAGTTTCTTTTTGTCGGCAGGTTTGCGTTCGATCTCTTCCTGGTCGAGCCAGGCGTCGAGGGCAGCCCTTTTCGCTTTGTCAGTAAGGAAACCGGGATCATAAATGGCGTCGCCCCATTGCTGGTAGATCCATTCGCTCTCTTCGGTCAGCCGCTTGTCGAAACGAAGCGGGGCGATGCGCTCGGCAGTGAATTGGGCTGATTTGCGTAACGGGCGTTCGACCGTGATTTTCCAGTAACCGAAGTCGCGATTGTCAAAGACCTGGGACTTGAGGCTATCGACGGCTTCTTTGCCAGTGTCGGCGAGGTCGAGATACGCGCGGGTGATTTGCTCGATGTGGGCTTGTGTGAAGGCGCAATTTTTCTCGCCGAGGTTCTTGCGGAGTTTTTCGTAAAGCTGTGAGGCGTCGATGAGTTGTACCTTGCCCTTCCGCTCGGTGGGCTTGTTGTTCGAAAGGATCCAGATGTAGGTGGTGATGCCGGTGTTATAGAAGATGTTGTTAGGCAGCTGGATGATGGCTTCGAGCAGGTCGTTCTCGATAATGTATTGGCGGATATTGCTGGAACCGCCTCCGGCATTGCCGGTGAAGAGTGCGGAGCCGTTGTGGACGGTGGCGATGCGGCTGCCCAGTGGGGAATCTTTGAGCCGCTTCATCTTGCTGACCATCTCCATGAGGAAGAGGAGCTGGCCGTCGTCGACCGCTGGCGTGGCGGCCACGGTCTGGATATTGCCGAAGGCATCGGGCAACTCGACTTCGAAACGGGGATCGATGACCTCAGTGGTGGAGCCTTTCTTTTCAAGGATCTGGCCCTGGTCGGTCTTCCAACTCTTCCCGTAGGGAGGATTGGAGAGCATGACGTCGAAGCGCAGGGTGGAGAATTCGTCGGTGGCGAGGGTGGAGCCGAACTTGATGCCTTCCGGGTTGTTGCCCTTGATCATCATGTCAGACTTGCAGATGGCGTAGGTCTCGGGGTTGACCTCCTTGCCATAGAGGTAGGTGGCGGCCTTGGAGCGGATGGCCCCTTCGGGATCGATGATGTAGTCCTGAGCCTCGGTGAGCATGCCGCCAGACCCGCAGGCGGGATCGTAGATGGTGATCACGGGCGGGAGCTGGTGTTTGATGGGCTCGAAGATGAGGTGCACCATGAGCTGGATGACTTCGCGCGGGGTGAAGTGCTCGCCCGCTTCCTCGTTGTTCTCTTCGTTGAACTTGCGGATGAGTTCCTCGAACACGTAGCCCATGCCGAGATTCGTGAGTCCGGGAAGCTTGCGGCCGTCCGGGCCGGTGGCGTCGTGATGGGAAAGGTTGATGTCGGGGGCGACGAATTTCTCGATGACGCCGTGCAGGGCGTCGGCCTCGCCCATTTTGCGGATCTGATTGCGGAGATCGAACTTGGCGATGATCTCGGCGACGTTGGGGCTGAAGCCGTCGAGGTAGTGATTGAAGTTGGCTTCGAGCTGGGAGGGATTGCCGAGCAGGCTCTTGAGCGTGAATTTCGAGGTGTTGTAGAAGACCTGGCCCGAAGCATCGCGCAGGCCCTCGGGGTCGAGAACGGCCATTCCGGCGTCCTCTTTCTGGAACTTCACCTCGGCAAGGACGGCGTCCTTCGTGTCCTCCAGCAGGCAATCGATGCGCCGGAGCACAAACATCGGCAGGATGACGTCCCGGTACTTGCCACGGACAAACACGTCCCGCAGGCAGTCGTCGGCGATCGACCAGATGAAGGAGACGATTTTATTGTGTGTGGCATGATCCATGAATAGGGATCTTCTAACGGGAGTGGGAACCGATAGCAAGCGCCGGAAGGCCTGGCAGGCTGCAATCAGGCGTCTCAACGGGCACGCTCAGCCTTACTTCGTGGGAGGTATGGCCCCCTCAAACAGCTGCCCACGGAATTCACGGCGACCGCGTTAGGAGACTATCGTTCATCTGCAGGCCGATTAGGCTGAGATGGTACGTCCTCAGAGTCCCACATCTCGCGGTATTGCTGGACGTAGAAGGCAGCCCCTGCGGCATCGATATCCCACAAGTAACGGCAAAGCCGCCGGAACAGTTCGACGCCTGATGGAAGACAGCAAAGATCGAGAAGGTAATCGAGCGTTCGTTCGATATGAGGAACGTCGCGGCATCCTGACGCAATGATTTTGTCAACGACAGGGCCGTATTGCGTCACTCCGAGCCTGGCCACATCGACCATTTGGCGATGAAGATCGCCAATACGGCTTAGCACCATGCCATTTGCTTCATTGCCAATGTTCATTTTTCCCAGAGATTTGGACATTTGGGCGGAGGAGTGTTCATTTGGCGAACATTGAGCGGTTCCGATCGATCTTCGAAGATCGCACGGATTCTTTGCTTGCTGCTTCCGTATCATCGCTAGTCTGAAGCATCCACCAATATCCATGCCTAAACAACCAAAAGACGAAGAAATTGAAGATCGCATTCACAATGAAGCCATCGTGGATGCTCATGGCGAAGAGGAGCGAGCCATCGGCTGGTACTACTACCTGGATGACAAGCTTTCGGCGGCCTTTCCTGCCAAGTGCATCAAGCGGGAGCGGACGTCGCCGCTGAAAGTCGGCTCTGTGGTGAGTGTTAAGAAGATGGCACCAGTCGAGGAATGCTATAAACGGATGCTCGTCACGATCCTGCACGATGGCGATGAACTCGATGTGCCATTGGAGCAACTGGAGCCCACGGATGACGTTGATGACGATGAGATCCGTGAAGCCGTCCAGGCCTGGCACTACTGGGTGAACCAAGGGTATCAGTTTTGATTTGGGTGCGGGTAAGGAGGTGCTCCGCACAATGAGACACTCCCTTGGCAGCACGGAATACGGGCGGTAACCGGCGGGGGGGCCTAACCTTCGTCCGATCCAAACAGTCCTCGCAAATAGACAATCTCCGCTTTGATTTCGCGCGGGCTGCTCCATGCCAAGCCGTTGGGCGACTGCCTGTGAGGAAGGGACGCAGCTCATCGAACAGCTCGTGTTTGCGAAAGAACCCCTGGGCAACAAGGCTCCTTTCGAGTCGAATCCCTGTGAATGAGTCGTTGTGAGAATTTGGAAGAGAACGTCTTTTAGGATGTCCTTTCTCTCCGATCTCGTTCGTCATATGATCGGGGGAGTGCGGACTGAATGAAT
>JAGROY010000234.1 GCA_020439995.1 Verrucomicrobiia bacterium | reverse complement strand
CAGGGGGAGAAGGATCGCGAACGTATTCGTTACCTCGAAGGGGAACTAGAAAAGAAGAAGCGGGGGAAGAAGGCATCGGGATCCATCAGTGCCGTTTCGCAGTGAGGAAAATCGTGAGGCAATTCGGGCGAAATTAAATTGGCTTCGGCTGCCGAGGGAACGGAGAGCACGATCAGGGTCAGGACAGGGGGAGCGAAAAAGTAGAAGGTAAGGCAGCATTGAGAGATGCGTTTTTAAGATGTGCACATATGCGGCGCACCCAAGGTGAACCCATGAACGTACTGAACGCATGCTGGAATGCACCGACCGTCGCCCCACTATCCTTCATGCAGATCGCACGTAGAACATGAGGGAAATGTCCGGCAAGAATTACTTTGTCAATACACAATGGATTCGCGCTCCCCAGGCTCTTCATTCTTGTTATGCATTTGATGGCGCATCAGGCGTGTGGTTCAATTCCCGTCGTGAGATGTGCTCTTTTTCTGTCCGTTTGCATTCTACTTGCGCTGGTGCTGACGACGGGCGCTGGCGCTGACGAGAAGGCGTATGTCCGGCCAGTGCCGGTGAAGGTTCTGGTGAGGGGGAAACTGCCTGCCGACAAAGTGAAGATCGACGGTGCTCTGGAAGTGCGGCATCCGCACTGGGCGCCTGACTATTGGGTCGTGGTGTTCAGGGATGAGCGTTCCGCCGATGCCGGTCTGCGAGTTCTCAGAGCGATGCCCGATGTTGGTTCGGCCCGACTGCTGAGCACGGCGGCGCGCCAAAGCCGTGACTTTGATCTGAACGATCCACTGGCGACCTTTGATCCAACGGAACGGGGCTACCAGTGGCACCTGCGCAACACGGGTGAAAATGGTGCGACGATCGGGATCGATTTGAACGTGGCTACGGCATGGAACACTTTTCGCGGGGCGGGTGTGGCGGTCGCTATTCTTGATGATGCGGTGCAGATCTCGCACCCTGACATTGCTCCAAACGCAGGCAATAGCCTGCACCACGACTGGCTGGACGCCAGCACACCGCTGGATCCCGAAGGCGCCAGCCTCGAAGAACACGGCACGGCATGCGCTGGACTGGCTGCGGGACGCGGTGGCAATGGCATTGGTATTTCTGGTGTTGCTCCAGACGCGTCGCTGGTGGGACTGAGAATGCTGGGCAACACGATCGACGATGAAGTGGAGGGTGCGGCATTGGCACATGAGGAGCAGGCGATTCACATCAAGAGCAGCTCGTGGGGTCCGAGTGATCGCACGACAGAGCCTGATGGACCGGCTGAGCTCGCCACTGCTGCACTCGAACACGGTGCCCGCACTGGACGCGGGGGACTGGGGACGCTCTACGTTTGGGCGGCAGGAAATGGCCGCGATGATGGCGACTTTTCGAATCTCGACGGCTATGCGAATTCGATCTACACCATTGCTGTTGGAGCAGTGACGGACATGGGCAAGATCACCGACTATGGCGAGTTGGGCGCGAATGTGTTGATCTCAGCTCCTTCGGCCGGTGGCGGGCAAGAGATTACGACGACAGACCTGGTGGGAATTTCGGGGAAAAATACTGGCCTTTCAGCCGGGAATTTTTCCAATGCTGACTACCGCAATAATTTTGGCGGAACGTCTGCCGCTGCACCTCAGGTAGCGGGAGCATTGGCGCTCATGTTAGAGGCGAATTCAGGGCTGGGCTGGCGCGATGTGCAGGAGATCCTTCTCCGCAGCGGGAGGCGGGTCGATCCTGATGCCCCGGGCTGGCTTGAGAACAGCGCTGGCTTCCAGTTTCATCCCGCACTGGGCGCGGGACTGCTGGATGTCACTGCTGCGGTTGGTCTAGCAGAGAACTGGGCATCACTCCCCGCGCAAGAGAAAGCGTTTGTGGCAACGTCAGGGTTGTCTCTCACCGTGCCTGATGGAGACGATGCTGGGATCGCCGTCCCGATTTCGTTCCCCGAAGAAGCCAGGAACCTGCGGGTCGAACACGTGACTGTGGATGTGGTCATGCGTCACGCATCCAAGAGCCAGGTGCGGATCAATCTCGTATCTCCCGCTGGCACCGTGAGTCCGCTGGCCATCCGTCACACGGCCAGGGGTTCTGATCCCAATCGGGATATCGACTGGCGATTCATGTCCGTATTTCACTGGGGGGAGCAACTTGCTGGCGAGTGGCGACTGCAGTTCGCCGACTCCGTGCCGGGCGTTACCGGAACCGTCGAGAGCTACACCGTCACCGCCTACGGAAGTCGGAGCCCACGCGATCCAAGTACCTATCCAGAGTGGGTGGCGGCACATTTTTTACCGGGCCAGGAAAGTGATCCGGCGGCCGATCCCGATCACGACGGATACGTCAACCTCCTCGAATACGCACAGGCAACCGATCCGCTCGAAGTTGATAGACAAAGACAGCAGGAACCGCTGGAATTCCGCAGAAACCCGGCGCTTAAAGACATCACCTGGACGGTGGAATCTTCAAGTGACCTTGATGCTTGGATTCCAGCGCAATCAACGCTGCTCCGTACAGATATAGATGGCACAGAAATCTGGAGAGCCACCTCTCCGGAAGGAGAGACCGCGTCAGCATATTTCCGACTGCGGGTCGAGCTGCGCCAGTGAAGATTTGGAAATAACGGAATCGGGATCTTCCCTAACCATCTAACCTTTTTCAATCGGACTGCGCACCATGTTGCCCCACTCGGTCCAGCTGCCGTCGTAGTTGCGTACTTCCTTGTAGCCGAGCAGGTGGGTGAGTACGAACCAGGTGTGGCTGGAGCGTTCGCCGATGCGGCAGTAGGCGATGATTTCTTCGGCGTCGCCCAGGCCCAGGCCTTCGGTGTAAATGGCACGAAGTTCGGCGGCAGTCTTGAAGGTACCGTCGGCGTTTACAGCAGATGACCACGGGCAGCTCTTCGCTCCCGGAATGTGACCGCCGCGCAGGACTCCCTCCTGAGGATACTCAGGCATGTGCGTTATTTCGCCAGAAAACTCACCCGGCGAACGCACGTCCACCATTGGCTTGCCCTCTCTCATGTGCTCGAGGGTCTCGTCGTAAAATGCCCGGATGCCGGCATCGTCGCGCAGAGCGGGTTCCCGGTACGAGCTGGTGTCGTACTTGGGAACTTCTTTGGTGACGGGACGCCCTTCGGCCGTCCATTTGGCGCGACCGCCATCAAGGATTTTGACCCGCTTGTGCCCGAAAAGTGAGAACACCCAGAGCGCGTAGCAGGCCCACCAGTTGGACTTGTCACCGTAAAAGATGACCGTTGTCTTGTGGGTAATACCGTGAAGGCTGCAGAGTTTTGCAAAGCCTAACGTGTCGACGTAATCGCGGATCGTCTGGTCATTAAGATCTGCTCGCCAATCAATGTGGACTGCACCGGGGATGTGACCGGTGCCATACAGCAGAATGTCTTCATTGCTCTCAACGATCCGCACGTCCGGATCATTCAGGTGTTCTGCCAGCCAGTCGGTGCTCACAAGGGCCTCGGGATTCGCATATTCGGAGAATTTGTCGCTCATTTGGGCACGATACCGTGGTTCCCCGACTTGCAAAGGAATCGTCCAGATTGATTTGCACCCGAGCAGCATCTGGGATTTTCAAGGTTGGGACGCAGCCGTGACCCATAGAATAGCACTTGAAAAACAGACTATGGTAATTATATTTGGTATAATTTTAATATAGAGCATCGCAAAGGCGATTTCCCAGGAACAGGAAAGATTCGGCTGAATTCATCGTATCCAGTTGATTATAACAATTTTATGCCACACTCAAGATCACTATTGGGACTGTTGCTCTTGGCGGTCTCTCTGACACCCACCGCTGGGAGTGCTGAAAGTCCAGAGCCTGTGGGGGCCGTTCCCATGGAGGTAAGGCGGGCGTTTACGGATCCTGATGTCCAGATCCGGCGTGCGCTTTCTCCTGAATCCATCGTCCGAACGGTAAAAGCTCAGTTTTTTCCACCCTCATTGATCGACGAGCTGTCGAACAACCGGGAGGCTCCCGTGTTGGATGGAGAGTTTTCGTTGCGCGAGTGTCTGGAACTGGCGCTGGAGAACAACCGCAAGCGCCCGGCATCCCGATTCGACATCGAGATGGCGGAAGCTCAGCACAGGCAGGCACTCGCAGCTTACTGGCCACAAATCACCGCGCAGGGCCTGGCAAACCTCCGCAGTGACAACCAGAGCTTCGTCTTTCCAGAGAGCACGTTCCACCTGCCCGCGACGTCGTTTGAGACACCAGAGATGCAGGTAGCCCTGCCGAATACGACGCTCACAACGCCACCCCTTGGTTTTAAGATTAAGGCCAACAGCATTGCCCCCGGCTTTCCTCCGTCGGATCTGGACGTGCCGCTTCCGCCCCAGCAGGTGCCTATCAATGGTCAAAGCGTCAACTTGCCCTCGCAGCAATTCGATCTCCCGGAGCAATCGCTCACCATTCCTGAGCAGGAAATTCAGCTGCTTGATCGTGTCACTTACACTGCGCTGGCGGATGTGAAGTGGCTGCTGTTCGATGGCGGCTGGCGTAGTAGCCTCCGAACGCAGGCGAAGCGCGCGATCGATGTAGCACGCGAAGACGCGCGGCGCACGGACTTGGAAATCATCTACGATGTCACACGATTCTACAAAGGTGCCGTGCTCGCAGGGCAGGTAGAGCGGTTGGGCGACGAAACACTTATCCGCATGGATACAACGCTTGAGATGACGGAAAAGCTGTATAAAGGCGAGTCGCTCAAAGTCACCAGGCTCGACTACACCCGTAGCCGGACGATGGTTGAGGAATTCCGTGTGCGGCACCGCAAGCTGGTAGAGAATCGCAGGCTCGCCGAGACCGCGCTCGTTCATGCTATGGGACTGTCATGGAAATCGAAGGTCACACCATCGGAAAAGAGCGTTACCTTCGACCCTCTTGATCAGGAACTCGAGCATCTCATTTCCGATGCCTATTGCTACAGTCCCGACTGGAAGAAGATCGAGCTTGGTCTTGAAGTATTCGAAGCACAGATCAAGGAACAACGCAGCGCGGCGATGCCCCGAATCGCATTCCTTGCCAATGCGCAGACGTCTTACAACAAGCTGGACACCGGCTTTGCCAGCAGCTCGAACTTGAACTCATGGAATGTGGGAATCGGCGTCGAGCTGCCCATCTTCACCGGTGGTCTGACCAAGAACCGGATCCACGCTGCAAAAGCCCGCCTCGCGAAACTGAAGGAGCAGAAAGTGTTGCTCCGTGAGGGCCTGGCCTGGGGAGTGAAGAGCCTCTACCAGCGCATCGAAACTCTCGAAGAGCAGGAACAGGCAGCCCAGGTTTCCGAGAGCACGGCGATCGAAAACAGGGAGGTACACGATCTTGCCTATCGCAACGACCTCACCGAGGCGGCGGATGTGTTTGAGGCTCAAATTATGGAGGCGGCGGCAAAGGCAGGGCTTATGAAGATACGGTTCGATCACACTGAATCGAGGTCAAAACTAAGCTCGGTGATAGGTGAAAGCATTCTTGAAGCCATGGGCCTGGCCGAATCCGGCAACTCACCACAATAACGAAGATGATCACCAAACTGCCACGCATCTCATGGATGCCCCTGCTCGCCACCATTGCCCTCCTGCCGGCGACGCTGTTTGCAGATACACGCACGACTGAGACCGTCGTCTCCGGCGTTGACCAGACCTTGCTCGAAGCTTCGCTTGATCCCAGCGATATGAAGATCGTCCTCGAACACCTGCTTAACTCGGCGGTGTTTGATACAAAGGACTATAAGATGAAGCACGAGCATATCACCTACAGTGACGAAGACGCACTGCTCGCGGCGGTCGATTCGAAGTCTGTCGACATGTTCGTGATGTTTACGACAGAGTATCTCAAATACAAGGATCGCGACATGGAACCCGTCGCCTGCCTGTCGTCCAGCGGAAAATCACAGGACACCTACTCCATCATGTCAAAAGGGGACGGCACCAGACCGCTTGCGGATTACCGTGGTGAATCCATCATTATCTATGCTGCGGGGCCCCGGGAAATGGTTGATATGTGGCTGAGAGTAGAACTGATCCGGGCCGGGCTGCCCGAGCCCGAAGCATTCTTTGGCTCGATCGAGTACGTCACAAAAATGTCGAAGGCAGTGACTCCGGTCTACTTCGGCAAGGCAACCCTTTGCCTCGTACATGACAAGGGGCTCGAAGCCATGGCTGTTCTTAACCCGCAGATCGCCAGAAAGCTCAAACCAGTAGTCGTCTCCCCTCCCTTGTTGCAGGGCCTGCTCTGTATGAGAAGATCACTCGATCCGGAAAAACGTGCTCGCATGCTCAACGGTGTGTTGAGCCTGAACACATCTGTAGCAGGTACCCAGATTCTCCGATTCGCCCGGGTGGACAAAATCCTCGAGATTAGCGGTCGCGACATAGCCGCCACTGAGGCCCTCTACGAAGAATACACGTCCTATCAGGGCGGCAGTTTACAGGTAACAGCCACCCCGGCAGGCAACGATACTGGCGAAGAGATGGAAGTGCGCAGTGCAATCCCTCTCCCTGCCAACAGTATAACCATACGTGACCGCAAGATACCACGATGACAGGCACGGCGCGGACAGGCAGCATATTCAGGAGAGGACGACGGAGCATTTTTCTGCGATCCGCCATGTTGTCCGCCATTGTCGCGCTGATCACCATCGCAACCTTTGTCTTGGGTATCATTCCCCACCAGCGCAGCCTGCTTACTCATCACATCGAAGAGCGGGCGGCGATTCTGGCGGCGTCACTGGACCGCATCACTCCTGCATTTGTAGCAGAAAACTATGACGAGGTATTGGACGAATGTCTCACAATGGTGCGGAGCAGTAATCACGTTCTCTACGCCGTGGTCACCAGGCGCAAGGACGGCTTTTCGCTCATCACGCACATGGGCAAAAATGAAGATGGCGAAGGCTCGGCTGTGTGGGAAGACGCAACGCTCGGTGGCATCTGGATGCCGGGAACCGTGGTCGCATCCAGCACCATGATGCATAGCGATCTGGTGCACCAGGATGTCCTTCACTACACTTACCCCATCAGCTACAAAGACGTGCCGTATGGCTGGATTCACGTCGGCCTGTCCCTTCAGGATTTTACTGGCAACACTCAGCGCGTCGCGACCATCGTCATCTCCCTTGCCGTGCCGTCACTGTTGCTGGGCGTCGGCGTTTCCTTTCTTTTTTCCCGCCGTCTAACGAAACCGATCTCAGTGTTGCGGGAATTTGCGCTTGAGGTGGCAGCTGGAAATTTGGACGAACGTGTCGACGTGCAGTCCAACGATGAGGTGGGCCTGCTGGCGGACACCATGAATCAGATGACTTGCGATCTAAAACGATCACGCGAAGAGATCGCAATTGCGGCAAAGCAGGAGGCTGTCTTACATGACACTCTCCTCAAGGAAATTCACCACAGGGTCAAAAATAACATGCAGATCCTCTCCAGCATGATGCGAATGCAGCGGCGGATCACAGCGGCCACAGATGTCAAAAACATCCTGCTGGATGGCGAAGCACGGATTCGATCGATGGGATTGATCCACGAGAAACTCTACCAGTCCAAACTCAAGTCAAAGGTGGACCTTGGCTCATACCTTGACTCTCTGGTCAGCCAGCTGCTCTCGCTGCTCGGTGGCGACCGGTTAAAGCTGACACTTGAGTCCAACTGCGATGAAGTGATGCTTGGTCTCGACACAGCGCTTCCGTGCGGCCTTATAGCCAATGAGATCGTTTCGAACTCCCTGAAGTACGCTTTTGACGAAGGAGAAAAGGGCAAACTTATGATCGATTTGAAGGCAACCGAAGACGGCTACCGGATGATGATAGGCGACGATGGCAAAGGCCTGCCTCCGGAAGACGCCCGCCGCACCGGTTCACTTGGGATGAGCCTTATCAAAATGTTAGTCGACCAGCTGGATGGAGAGCTGGAAATCCAGACGGCACCCGGTAAAGGCACCCGTTACCATTTCACATTTAAGGAGAGCGTGTACGTAAACAGATTAGACAAGAAAGAAGCCGATGAGTCACAGTAGCCAAACCATCATGATCGTCGAGGACGAGCGCATCGTCGCGGAAGATATGCGACAGGTCCTGGAGATCGCTGGTTACAACGTCTGCGGCATTGCTAAGAACAGCGATGAAGCGCTGGCGTGCGCCCGGGAACATCACCCCAATCTTGCACTGATGGACATCGTGATCCGGGGAGACCACGACGGAATCGAAACGGCGAAAATGCTTCGTGCCGAAATGGACATCTCGTTCATTTACCTCACCGCATATTCGCAGGAGGGCGTCGTCGAACGGGCAAAGCAGACGGATCCCCTGGCCTATATCGTCAAGCCGTTCGAGGAATCAACTCTCCTGAGTACGATCGATATTGCGCTTCACAAGGCAAAGCTAGACGGGCAATTGCGCAAGAGCCACGAACTCTTCTTTACCACACTCAAATCCATCGGCGACGGTGTGATCTCGACGGATGTCGAGGGCCAAATCGTATTTATGAATGGTGTCGCGGAGAACCTTACCGGCTGGTATCAGGACGAAGCCTCCGGGCGAAACATTCGAGAGGTCTTCCACATTGTAAATGAAGCCACCCGTCAGGCCGTAGACATCCCATCGCTGGTTGCAATGTCCAACAACCGGGTAGTGCCCCTGGCAAACAATACGCTTTTGATTAGCAGGGACGGTCGCGAATTTCCGATCGACGACGCAGGCTCACCGATTCATGATCCAGACGGCTCCATCGTGGGGTCGGTATTGATCTTCCGTGACGTTGCGGAAAAACAACAGAAGCAACGGGAAATCCAATCTTATCAGGAGAAACTGGAGGCCCTGCTATCTGCCCGCACGGAAGAAGTGAAGCGCCGGGCAAAGATCGAGCAATCCGTCACGTCGCTCACGACCGACCTAATCAGGATGGATCTATCCCTTCTGGAGCAGGGCATGGTATCCGTACTTCAGAACGCTGAGAAGGCACTGGGTTTGAAGTTTGCTGCCTTTACCACGCAATACCGCAACTGCAATCTGGCGAAATCGTGGATCGGAGAGTCATCCTGTCCAGGCTGTATTCCGGAAGAAGTGCTGACCAGCTACCTTCGCAGGCTGGACGATGATTCCCCAGAAACAGGAATTACGACCATAGAAGACTGGTCGCAGTCGGCCATTCCAGATGATCTGCGCAAAGGATTGGAAGCATGTGGCGTCGAGAGCCTGACCGTGGTCACCATCAGGGACACGGCGAGCAGAGCTCAGCAAGACGAGAGCAATGCCTATTTAACACTCGGCGCGGGGCGAACTGGATTGAACATCGAGGACCTGCGGATGATCAAAATGCTCGCAGAGGTGATGCAATCAGTCATCGCCCGTAAGCATTCGGAGGAAGAGCGCGAGGAATTGCGGGCAGAGTTGCTGCAATCGCAAAAAATGGAAGCCATTGGAAAGCTGTCGGGCGGCATCGCGCATGACTTCAACAATCTCCTGCTGCCGATCCTGGGGCACTGCGAACTGATGCTTGAAGATGATTCGGATCCAGAGTCTCCCATACGAGCCATTCAGAAAGCCGCAGGGAATGCCGCAGCACTTACCCGCCAGTTGCTGGCGTTTTCCAGGAAGCAGGTGCTGCGCAAGGAACCAGTGGTGCTCGCAACCATTGTGGCCGAGATGCGGGATATTCTGTCGCGAATCATCGGAGAAGACATCCAGGTGTCAACCGAGATCGAGCAAGGAATATCACCTGCACTCGCGGATCCCGGACAGCTAGGACAGATTCTTTTGAACTTGGCAGTGAACGCCCGCGATGCCATGCAGGGCGGTGGCACGCTGCACATCTGCGCCCGTGCGGCAGATCCCTTCGAAGTTCCAAGCGGAGTCACGACCCCCTTTGTAGCTGTGGATGTCATCGATACCGGCTGTGGAATCGCGCCCTCAAAACTGGGGTGTATCTTTGAACCATTCTACAGCAGTAAGGGGTCAGAAGGCACAGGATTGGGCCTGTCTGTAGTAAAGGGAATAGTGGAACAACACGGCGGAGTCGTGCGTGTGACTTCCGAGGTGAATCGGGGAACGACCTTTACCGTGGTTCTCCCGGCAGCAGGCCCGATTGATCAAAATGCATCCCGCCAGTCATGCTCCCGCCTTGGAGCAAACTCAAGCCAGGAGACCGGGCGTATCCTGCTGGTTGAAGACGAGCCGAGCGTGATGCAGTTCGTCGAGAAAGTTCTGAGCAGAAAGGGCTACCTAGTGGAATCTGCCACCAATGTTAAAGAAGCCTGCAGGCTGTATGACACGCGGACTCCAGGCGAATGGAGTCTCGTCTTCACTGATGCAATGCTTCCAGACGGCACGGGCATGGATGTCATCAATCACGTCGGTGCACGTTGTCGAGGTGCCTCCATCCTACTCAGCAGCGGCTACTCCGACAACCGCGCTTTGGTGCAGCTCGCAGAAGAACGCAGGCTCCACTTCCTTCCGAAACCTTACACCGTTTCCACTCTCTACGATGCCGTAAGCGAAGCGATGGCAGTCGAGGCGACTGCTCTGTCTGCCTAAAACAGCGCCTCCAGAGCGGTGAGATACTCCGGAACGCCCGGATCATTCTCCGGCGGTGCCCAGGAGGCGAATGACTTGTCCGCGCTGGCATCGTAGGGCCCTTGCTTGATTTCAAGGATCACGGTATCAGGGCTCAAGGCCACCATGCCATGCCACACGCCGGGCTCAATATCGATTAACCCCAACGGCCCTGCGTTCAGCCGATGGGTCGAACGCACAGAACCGTCCGCCTCGAACAGCAGGAACCCTAACACACCACTCAAAACGCAAATGGTCTCGATTGCTCCATTTTCAGGATGCTGGTGCGGACACACGTAAGTGCCGGGCTGGAAGAAGTTCAACATCCGCTGAACCGTGGCACCCTGTGTCCGGTGCAAGGGCAGAATCATCCGGCGGCGGGCACTGGCTGCAGATTCCCTGAAGCCAGTCTGGAGGATGGCGTCAGTGAGCTCAAAGTGATCACCAGTGACGTTGGGTAGCGCGTTCAATCTTCAGTGTATCGGTGGCAGGGTTGCTAAAAAGAATCGAGGGCTGACTTCGTCGCGCCTTTGTCCGTGGCTGGCAGGTAACGGTAGTAAACTTCCAGCATCAGGGTGCAAAGTGCTGTGCGGTAAATCTCCGCATCCGCTCCGGCACCATTGGAACCGTCTACCGGGGTGTTGAGTTCGGCATCCCCTCCAGGACCCTCACGCTTGAAGCTGCCGTTCTTGTTCTGCGCGCCGATGATTTCATTCTGAAACCAGCCGTTCCATTTTTTCCAGTTACCACCGCCCTGAAGAAACATCACCTGGGTAATGTAATACCAGCCATAGATGTCAGCCTCCGGGGAGGTGTATGAGATCTTCCCGCTGTCAAGAATGTAGCGCACCCCGTCCTTGATCTTGTGGGACTTCATTCCGCCATGCATGATCATGCCCAGGCATCCGACTCCTGTCATCGAATAGCCGCGCCCGCCTGTGGAGCCCCGGTAGCCAAAGTTCCCCTCGGGATTCTGAGCAACCGTCAGGTAGCGCCCAATGTTCTCCCACGCCTGATCCATGCCTTCGAATTTCAACTGTGTGTAACGAGCGGCATTGAGAGCCTGCACGTTCCAGCCGACGACGGAAGTGTCACTCGGCACCGAACTTTCGTAACCGTAGTACCAGCCACCGTCAGAACTCTGTCCCCTGATGATGATCGGCACGGCGAGCTCAAGCACTTCACGGACATTCGGAATCTTGCGCTTTCCGTAGCGTGACATCGTGTAAGCCTCCGACAGCGCGTAAGTGGCGATGGCGTGCTCGTAGGAAAACTGGTTACCCGGTCGGCCGAGTCGCCCCTCCGTCCGCATTCCCTGCTCCGCGAGATACATGATGCCGTTGAGCACCGTTTCGCCAAACTCCGGCGAGTCCGGAGTCTCACAGTGTCCGAGGTAAGCGAGCAGTGCCAGGCCAGTCATCGAGGTGGGGTAACTCCGGCCCCACGAACCATCCTGATTCTGAGTCTTCTGCAGCCAGCGCAGGGCACTGATGACCGCCAGCTGGCCTTCCGGCGAGCCCCCGGATTCCGCCAGCCGCTTGTCCCGATCACCCTTGGTGCAGCGCGCAAGCATCGTAGGGGGCATCGTGAATCCGCCACCCATTCCATCTCCCCACCCGTCCAGACCATCGCCAAGGCCATCGTCCATGCCGATGCCAAAAGTGTCCGTAATTTCTTCTACCGGTGGTGCAGCTACCGGGGCTACTGCGGAAGCAGTGATGATGGGAGCCGCACTGGACGATGGTGACGACGGTGTTGGCTGAACGGTAGGATTAAAAGTCTGCTGCGTAATATCCTCATCTTCCTGCGTCGGGATACTCTGCACCACCAGCGCAGGCGGCGGCGATTTAAACACCTTCACGATCCAGGCCGCCAGTCCCGCGATCACCACCAGATGCAGTACCACTGCCGCGAGCACCGCTACCGTCATGACCTGCTTGTCCGGCCCTCTGCGCTTCTTCATGTGGGGAAGCACTCCAAATGCAGGCGGCACCACTGCCACTGCAGCCCCATGCTCGATTGCGTGATCCGAGTAGGTCTGCGATTCAAAACCGGTCGGCACTGGCACTGGCGGATGCGTAATCTCTTGAGCTGCGGGCTCCGGCAGCACCACGCCCTGTTCGAAGGCGGCCTCCGCTTCAGGATTGTAGAGACTGCGGCGCTTTCCCGGCGTCGGCGGCAGGTGAATGGTTTCTTCGCCCGATGGTTCCGCTGCTCCTTCTGCATCAACACCTTCCGGTTCGGGCAGGTAGACGCTCTCCCCATCGGAATTCACCGAATAGTACCGGCCCGCATCCGGGTCGTAAAAAATTTCGCCCTCAGGGTGGCCCGTAGGGTCAGACGTGGAATCAGCCATGGTCAGTGTCTTTTTTGGGTGGAATGCGTGCAAAGTAACACGCGGAAGGCCCTCCAGCCTACCTTGAATCACCAAATGTGTCCACTCTTCCAGCCCAATCCGAAGTCACTTTCCCAGGCAGTTCACGCAACATTCAGATTCGGAGCTGCGCACGGGCTTACCCTGTCTTCGCGCCCCCCGGTTGTCGGCATGTCTAAATCTACAAAAAAGATCATCGCCGGCTGGCGGGTCATGCAAGTCTAGCGCGCGGGATGTTCCGTGACTCGACTCTTGCGCAATGCGCCCTCTCTGAGCAGGTGTCATGAGTTAGCTCCAAAACATCGTCACCGCCGTATAAATCAAGTAAAGTCCAATCAAGAGGCTGCCGCCAAAGCGATGCAGCCCGCGACGGCGCCCGGCCGCCAGCAGGGCTACCAGCGTCATCCCCAGGAGCCACCACATTGTAAATGCGATCTGCCCGGAGATCGCTTCCGGGCCAAAGACCAGTGCCGGCAGGCACGCTCCGGCCACTACGTTGATCGTGTTACTGTTGAGCGATTCGCTGACTACAGCCGGCCCGCGTCCTTCCAGTGCCAGGCGCACTGCTGCAATCACATTCGGGATCGACGTCAGCGCCGCAAGAACCAGAGTCCCCATCACCGCACCATTCAGTCCCCACACACCCGCGATCACCACCGCCGAGCGCACCAGTTCGATGCTGGCAAAGATGATCACCACCAGCATCACTGTTACAATCAGCACATCGCGCCCCAGCGAAGGGGCGTGGCGGCTGCGGCGGCGCGAATCCCGGTGAGCGTGCCCAACCGCCTCTTTGAAAAAACGCCCAGCCCAGCGCGGCAACCGCAATTTTTGGATCTGCTCAGGTCGCAGCGCTACCACGCTCACATAGGGCACCAGCACTGTGAGCAGCAATACCGCGCTCAACCAAGGCGAAATCACTTTAAAGATCAGCAGCGCAGCCACCATGGTCACCAACAGGCCTGCGCCTCCGTTTAGAAGTAGCCCTTCACGACCGATTTCCACGCGCCCAGCTACCACCGCGCTCAGTCCCAGCAACGCAGCCAGATTGAAAACATTCGATCCCAGCACTACTCCCATTCCCACATCGTGATGTCCTGACAGCAGAGCGCTGCATGCGGAGGCAACCTCCGGCGCATCTGCCCCCAACGCGGTGAAGATCCCCAGCAGCCCCTCCGTGAAGCGCAGGCGCGCCCCTATCCGTTCCAAGCCAGAAGTCATCCAGTTGCTCGCGGCCAGAACCGCCACAAGACAAATTACGAAAATGAAGAGATCGCTCACTCGCCAAGAAACCGCATTCCACACCGACCGCCAACATCAATGATGTCCACTCAGCCGTCAGGATCCATAGACAGGGCAAATCGAGTTTGCCCAACACTTGCTTTCTGGCGTATCCGCTGAGAATCTCAGCATCCCTCATGCCATCGCCAGAATCATTCAAGAAAAGATCCGCAACTCGCAAAACTGCAAGCCCTCGCAAGAAGAGGGCTGCCGTGAAGAAGCGTGCGTCACGCAAGTCGGCGCAGACGGGGACGATTGAGATTCGCGGGGTGTGGCAGAACAATTTAAAGGGGATCGATCTGAATCTGCCGTTGAATCAGTTGACGGTAGTGACGGGGCCATCTGGCAGCGGCAAATCGTCGCTGGCGTTCCAGACGATTTACGCGGAGGGGCAGCGGCGTTACGTCGAGACGTTCTCGCCTTACACGCGGCAATTTTTCGATCGCATGGACAAACCACTGGTCGACGAGATCCACGGCATTCCGCCAGCGATCGCGATCGAGCAGAGTAACAATGTGCGCACGACGCGATCGACAGTAGGCACGATCACTGAGATCAACGATTACCTGAAGCTGTTTTTCCCCCGTGTGGCGACGGGCAGGTGTCCCGAGTGCAATACCGAGGTGCGCCCGGAGACGCCGAAGTCGGTGGCGGACAAATTATTCACGGCATGGCCAGATGCCAGCGTGCTGGTCACCTTTGGTGTGCCCGCTCCGGCGAAAACGCAGCCTGCTGATTTCTTCGAATTCCTGAAAGGCCAGGGCTTTCTGCGCGTCACCATTTTTGGCGAAACCTATCGCACTGATGAGCCAAAGGCATTCACCCGCAAGCGCCTGCCTGCGGTCGTGCTGGTGATCCAGGATCGCATCCGTGCGGAGGAAGCGCAGCGGGCCCGCGCGCTCGAGGCCATCGAGTCAGCATTCCACTTTGGCAAAGGAACCCTGACATTGGTCCATGCCGACACCGGTGAGACGAAGGCGTTCTCGCGCCACTGGCACTGTGCGGATTGCGATATCACCCTGCGCGAACCTTCGCCTGCGCTGTTCACGTTTAACAACGCGATCGGTGCCTGCCCGGAGTGTCGCGGGTTCGGGCGGACGATCGGCATCGATCTTGACCGGGCCATGCCGGACAAGTCGCTGAGCGTGGAAGAGGGCCTGGTAAAGGCGTTCAGCGGTGCACAGTATTCGGAATCGCAGAACGATCTGCTGCGCTGCTGTGAAGAACGCGGCATTGATATTTCCATTCCCTTCGAAGATCTCCCTAAAGCTGATCAGGAATGGATCATCGAGGGCGAGGGTGTCGATCCGGATCCGGACGTGGCATGGGAGAATCAACGCTGGTATGGCGTGCGTGGTTTCTTCACCTGGCTGGAGAACAACGCCTACAAAATGCACGTGCGCGTGTACCTCAGCCGCTTCCGTTCTTACACAAAATGCAAGGTGTGCCGAGGTGCGCGTCTTCAACCAGAGGCGCTTAACTTTCGCGTCAATGATCTGACATTGCCGGACTGGTGGGAACTGCCGGTGAACAAGCTGGCAGCAGTCATCGACAATGTGCAGATGCCCCCTGCCGATGGCACCGCTGTGATGCTGCGCGATGAAATCGCATCGCGCCTCCGGTATCTGGAACGCGTGGGGCTCAGCTATCTGAATCTTGATCGCTCGACGCGCACGCTTTCCGGCGGCGAAGTCGAGCGGGTGAACTTGACCACCTGTCTCGGTGCGTCGCTGGTGAATACATTGTTTGTGCTCGATGAACCGAGCATCGGCCTGCACCCGCGTGACACCGGTCGGCTCATCGAAGTCATGCATGCGCTGCGCGACAAAGGCAACACGCTGCTGGT
>JAGROY010000233.1 GCA_020439995.1 Verrucomicrobiia bacterium | reverse complement strand
TAAGCGGATCCGGTAAAACCCGCTGACATTGCGCCGATCAGGACTCGTATCTGTGAACGTCGCTGTGATCCCCTGAGCTTCGATCTGTCCAATAGATGAGAAGGAGTGAAGCTCCAAATCCGAGGAATACTCAACTTCGTATTGACGTGACATTTCCGACGTCCACCTCATCGCCCACCCGCTGGGAGTCAACTCGATCGAGAGGATCCAAAAAGATGCCTCGGTAGGGTCGGCTATGAGTTCTGTTGGATTGGAATGTAGTCTCTCCACTTCTTCTGACCTAAGCGCGCGACGATAGATCGCCAGCTGATCGAGCCTGCCATTGAATCCCTCTCCATCTGGCGCCCCGCCGATCATCAAAAGCTCGGCCTGGTCCGCCCAGCCGTTACTTTCATTCCAATCCGCATGCGCACTCTGCTGGCCGTCGATATAAAGAGTCGCACCCAACGGCGAATTTTGGTGCACCACTGTCACAAGATAGGTGAGTCCTGGCTCAATCACTGCGGGGCTGGTTAGCGTGAATCCCTCGCCTTCTGAATCATTGACCTTCCACCGGAGCTGCCTGCCTTCAAGAAAGAGGGTAAACGGCGACGCAGTAGCTTCACCACGCCGAACTAAGATCTGCCGTTCTTCTGTGTCCGCCGCATTGAACCACAGGCTCAGCGTGAAATCGTTCTGCCGGTCAATCTCGGCCTCAATCCGAGCCCGTTGACCATTTCCCGCAACGAACGCCACTGATTCTCCTGTGGCGATGAGCGGCTCATTAACGGATCTGACTTCCCCATTGTTCTCAGTGCGGGCTGTGGCGTCCGAGCCAAGATAAGCGCTGTTGGAGGTGACAGTAACTTCACCGTCGGTATCGAAGGTATAAAGTGCAATCAGAGAATTCGCAGCTGAGATAGGATTCGTCCCACGATCAATTTCACTTCCATCGCTGACTCCATCGTTGTCCCAATCGCCTCGGCGGGAGAGCTGGGTTAAGTCTCCTGGAAAGAAAGAGAATTCCTCACTGTCTATCAGACCATCGTTGTCCTGATCAAAAAATGGGTGATCAGGATCGGCAGCCGAAATCAGCACGAACTTGGCGTCCCCGATCTGGTGGGCTCCTGGTACGCCAGTGACGCCTAATTCCAAAACCGCCGACACATTCGATCCAAAACTAATAACCTTCACTTGGTGCAGGCCAGCATCCAACGGAACGGGATAGATTTTCGTTTTGGTTGGCGTAGGCCATTCAATTCGTCCGACTTCTTCACCGTCAACCGAAAGAAGTCCACCAGCAGTTCTCAATGAGAATGTCACAACGCTGGACGTTTGCACAAAGATAACACCTTCAGCTTCCAGGGCGAAATATTCGTTAGCCGACCCAGCCCTGACGTGGGGGAAAAAGGTATCGTCGTCTTCGAGCGCTCCTTGTGCATCGGGAGTCCTTAGTTCCAGGTTACTTATGAATTCAGTAACCCAGTCGATTACTGGTTCTTCCCAGTTTGACTGCACTAACGCGGCATCATCGCTTTTATCGCTTTTCAGCAATGCAACCGCAGCGTCTACCGACGGAAATGGCTCATCTCTCTCGATCACACGAACCTTCCAATGGCTACCGGGCACAGAGCGAGGATCTGAAGGATCGCTCAAGGCGAGCGCCTCCGCCAGATCTCCTACGCCATCGCCATCGGTATCTGGTTTATTCGGATCGGATGCCTGGTTCGCTCCCGCCAACGGTGAGGAGGGATGCTCTGCCCCGTCGAGCCGCCCGTCATTGTCACTGTCAGGATTTCTGGGAGAAGTTCCTGTATCTTGTGCGCTCTGCCAAACACCGGTACCGGTCTCGAAGCCATCCATCAGCCCGTCGCCATCGCTGTCCGGAATCATGGGATTGGTATTGCGCGCGAACTCAACAAGATTGGATACACCGTCCCTATCAGGATCCATTTGTCCATCGTCAATGCCCACCTCAAGTCCAAACCGTATCTCCCATGAATCCTCCAAGCCATCGTGATCAGTATCCCCGGGATTGATCAGCGCGCCTATGCTTCGGTTGCTCTCGTAGATCTTCAATACTTCACTGTCTCCGAGCGCACGCGCCCAGACAGCCACGTCATCGATGATTCCGGACCAGCCGTTCTCAATTCCTACAAGTGCGGGATCCTTACCAATCAACAAGGGTAAAGAAGGATCGCGAGGCCCCCGACTACCGCCTCTGCGGTAGTCGTCAAGAAGAAACAAACTTGGATTTGGAGCAGCTACGCGCTCACCATCCAAAAAGACCCGCAAAAGGTCACCTTGTGCGTCCAAGGCAGCGACAACATGATGAAAACGCCCATCGTCTATTCTTCGCGTCCTGGTGTGCTCCCAGTCCGGCTCCAGCCCGACTCCTCCGCGTTCAAGGGTAATGGATTGGGTGGCCGATATCGGGATAACTTGGTCCAACTCAAGATCAAAACTCCAATTGGGCCACTGCCCTTTGCTAACGATCGTCGGGTGAATCGTTTTGGTTGCGTCGGCTGGATGTGGATCTGCTCTTACCCAGGCCGAAACTGTGAAACTTTGACCAGCAGGAAATTCAAAACGATCTTCTTCATCCTCAATTTCTACGTACTGGTCTACGCCATCAAGCTGAAGCCCAGTCCGGTGTTCAGCGTCGACAAATTCGGGCTTCCCAACAATCACACCATTCGCAACTCCCAATGCATCGTCTGCTGAATGATCCAATGGCCAGTATCCTTCCAGGAGATCGCTCAACTCGATCACATCTGCTGATGACGTCGGATCGGAACCGGCATCAATTTCCTCTTTGTCTGAGAACCCATCGCCGTCGGTATCGCGCAAATTCGGATCGGTGCCGGTCTGGAGCAAGTCACGAAATGGCAGCTCCATGTTCTCCACCCCATCTGGCAGTCCATCCTCATCTGTATCCGCGTTGAAAGGATCCGTTCCCCGATCGGAGGAACTTGTCCAGATTCCTGTGGATGTTTCCACGCCATCCAGTGCGCCGTCACCATCGGTATCACTGATCCGTGGATCGGTACGAACGACGAATTCTTCGAGATTCGTGAGACCATCCCCATCTGGATCATCCATACTGTCATTCGCCAACAGATTCAGTGAATGCTCTCGCTCCCACACATCCGGCAATCCGTCCTCGTCATTGTCTTCCCAGGACAACAGTTCCGCCAGAGGCTTGCCTTTTCCCTCCGCATAGAGCGCGCGAATCTCAACTGGGGCCAGTGAGCGGTTCCAGATCGCGAGGTCATCCAAAAGGATCATTCCCGTCACTCCCACAGAAATTTGCAACCCGGCAGGAATTTTAAACCCGGGGTCAAAAAATGCCGGGATAGCCTCCCCCTGATATTCGCTCAAATGGCCATTGACATAGTTTAGAGTTCGATTGATCCGCGAATCGTAAATGACGGCAACATGAGTCATAGATTTTCTGGGAAACTCATGGCGAGATCCTCCGGAGAAGAGTACATCGTGTCCAGCGATCACATAGAGTTCTGGAGCGGGAACCCCCGCATCAAGGAACAGCGTCTGTGCCGATCTCCCGGGTTCGGGTTCGAAACCTTGGCGGTGCCATGCCAAGACTCGCCAGGATTGGTCACCTCCATACTGGACAAGTGAATTCACCCCCCCGTCGGTTGAGCGAGGTTCAAACTGAATCCAACCTGCAATAGAGAAACTCTTGCCCTCGAACTCAAAGTTACTGTTTGGAGCATCCAGAATGTCCACTCGCCCTTCATGCTGGAGCAAAATACCCTGGTCAAACTTACCGTGAACGAATGTGACATCCCCGGAGACCGTCCCGTCAAAATTACCAGCCGAGTCCGCCAGGTCACCATTGAAATCCCAGTGCGAAACCAGTCCGATGCGAAGACTTTTTGCTTCGCCAGCCACGGTTGGATCCGGCTCAGGCACCAACGGATCAAGACCGATCTCCAACT
>JAGROY010000027.1 GCA_020439995.1 Verrucomicrobiia bacterium | reverse complement strand
AGGTCACGCTGCCAGCCAGCGTTGCCCGGGTCCGCGAGAGCGAGGCGTTCACGGATGTCCTTTGACTGAGAGAAGAGAGAAGCAGCGGAGTCGAGGTTTCCGCGAGCGACGTCGAGCTCACCGAGTTTGTTGAGTGATGCAGCGCGCTCTCTGAGCCAGTGTGGCTGCCCTTCTGGCACAGTTTCACTGTTGGCGGCTTCCTCCGGGATCTGGGCCAACCACGCAGTGACGGCGTTCAGTGAGGCATCGACCAGGTCGAGCCGCCCGAGTTCCGTGAGGCGCTCCGCAGTGAGGTAGAGAAGGGAAGTGGCCAGCGGCTTCCAGAGTTCTTGTCGAAGATCCAGCCGCAGCAGTGCGCTGGCGTGGGGAAGGATGCTGGCGATCGTCACGAGCGCTGTTTCTGGCCGATCTGTTCCCAGGTTTCTCGCAAGTTCTGAGGTGAACCACTGGGCGACGGCTGCCAAGTGCGAGCTGTCTGCCGTCTCCTGCGGACGGGCAAAGCGATAGCCGAGGGCGTGGGTGAACTCCCAGTGGTCGGGGAGATCGGAGGCGCGCCGGAGCAGGCTGCGGCGGATGAGGCGCTTCAGCGCCGTGCGGGCTGTTTCCTCGGATTCGCAGACCACGGCGACGGCTCCGAGGGGAACGGGAGCACGGGCGAGTAGCCCAAGGGCATCGAGCACGCGGCGCTCCTCCGCTCCAAGCCTGCGGGTGCTGCGCTCGAACAACCAGCGCAGGGTGCGGTGCTCATCCTGTGTGTCGTAAAGGCTGGGCAAGTCCTGCTGTCGCCAGTCGCTGGCCAGGCGCGCAGGATCGACCTCGTCCTGCGTCAGCAAACCTGCTGCCCAGGTGATGGCGAGCGGATGGCCCTCCAGCAGCGCGAGTACGGGCTCGCGAACCTCTGCCGCCAGTGGGACACCAGCGAGGTGATCGTTGAATAGAGTGGCTGCATCCGCTTGATCCAGTGCATTGCCAATTTTGATCGTCTCCACCGTCTTCGTCTGGTCGAGGTTCCGGGTGAGCAGGAGGTGGCGGTTCTGCGGACTGAGGACGGACAGCAAATCTTTCAGTTCAGCCCGTCCATCCTGTCCATCCGCTTCCTCACCGCCCTCGATCACCAGAAGGAAGGTGAGGTTTCGGCAGGCCTCGGTGGCACGTTTACGCGGTTCAAAATCCTGGGCGAAATCCGGGCCTTTGAGGCTGTTCGCCATGTCTTGCCAGGCCAGGTCCGCCTGGCCGTGGTGCTTGTAGAGATCGAGAAAAACGATCCCGTCCGGGAAAGGGCTGCCAGCGAGCGACTGTGGAGGTTTCCCCACAACCTCAATCAAGGCCTCGGCCGCGAGAGCGGTCTTACCCATTCCTGCCATCCCGAGCACGGCTGAATTCTTCGCCTGCCGTAACCTTGTGACAAGCATCTCTTTTTCTGCAGTGCGTCCGACGAAATCTGTCTCCGCGCGGTGCGGAAGCTCGAAGGGGATGCGATGAGATGTGACTTTGTCCTCAATCGCCTGCAAGATCGCGTCCTTGCTCTGCTGGATCGCAGCAAAAATTTCGTCCAACCTGGAGTCCAGCCCGGCGACAGCAGCTGAGAGCTTTTTCAGATCGTCGTCCGAAAGGTCTGCCGTGGCTTCAGGTGAGCGCGCCCCTTTTGCCATCATGCGCAGCGTCATGTCCATGCCTGCTGCGGGTTCATGGGCCAACTCATGGAGAAATGCCTGCGTCAATCCACGCTCTCCCAATGCTTCGAACAGCCGCCTGCGCCACTGATCGGAAATCCGCCACCTCCAGGAGTCGTCGGTCAGTTTGCAAAGTTTCGACTTGAAAACCGCATCCCAGGTGACGTCGCTTAACTGGATACCAGAATCGTCCGCCAGCGCCTCGCTGAATACTTCTGCCAAGCTCTGGCCGTCCATCTTCCCCAATTCCGCCGCGCAGGCATTTTCCAGTTGCTCCTTCCAGATGGCCTCACATTCACCAGCCACCTCGCGCAGCAGCCTGGCGTCCGCTTTGTCACCAGCAGCTTCCGCCTCGGCAGCGACCAACAGGAGCCTCTGTCCCACGGCCCTGCCAAAGGCACCGGCAAGGACGTGATTGCGTGCAAAATCTTCCGCCGCCTTGCGCGCGTCGGCGCTTTTCTGGAAAAGATTCGAAATCAACCCAGGGCCAAGACTGGTGAGAAAACCTCCTACCGCCGTGCTGACAGCCAGTGCCTCGTTTCCCGCTCCCGCTGCGATGGCCACAGATCCGCCAACAAAGAGCGCCGCCGGGGCGAGGTAGTCTTTTAGTCGTGGCGCTTGGTCAGGCATGATCGGGAATCTTGGAAGGCTCACCAATTGGAATGCGAGCCCGGCAGAGGCTACTCGAACTCACCACCGTGAAAAAGAACGAATTCAGGTAACCGCCTCTTCAAGAATGGCACCCGCTGACAATGGGGCCACAGGCTTCGCTGACCAGTATTCACTCAACCGTTAAAGTCCACCGGGGCAACTCGATGCGTTCGGTCATTTGTTTTTCCCAGGCGATGGCTTCCTCTGAGTTGCCCTGTCCTTTGAGGTGCTCGACCCAGGCCATGATGCAGTAGTTGCGCGTTCGTCCCCCAAGTTTGGCAATGACCGATGGAACTCGCTCAGGGGTTCGACTAGCCAATTCCGAGATCACCGAGGCGAGTGCCTCCTCTCTATTTTCTTTCGGGTAACTCATTGCCCACTCCAGAGCGCCCTCTAAATCAGCCGTGGCATAAGCGGACGCAGTCGACAGGAGCAGCCAACGATCTACACTTCCAAAGTCATCGAGACTCAGGGTGCGCGCTACGCCTTCGGGGTTCGATTCCACGAGCCGCACCAGGATGCCGGATTTTGCTGCTTGCCGGGCGGTTTCGCTGATGTTCTCCAGTTGTTGAACCGACTCCAGATTGTCCGAGATGGTATTTTCAAAGTTGGTCATGGACACGCCAATTCTCCCGCCAATCTGACGGATGAGATTCTCATCGGAAGCGAAGTTTACGATCTCCAGCAACTGAGCCAGAGGTCGATAGCCACCCTGATCATCGAGGAATAGACCATCGAGCGCATCCGTGCGTGGGTGGCCCTGGGCTTGCTTCTCCACCCAGCGCACCGCATCTGCGGCGCCTTGCTTGGCGAAAATCGCAGAGGCTAAGAAGGCATACTCGCCAATACCGTAGCGCTGGCGGATTTCGAGAGCCCGCTCGATTTCTCCGCTGGTATAAAGTTCGCGGAAGACCTGTTCCCGAATTTCCCTGGCCTCATGGTCGCGCAAACGGTTGTCAGCCAGATGGAGCAGGCCATCGAAGTTGCGATCTGCGAGAAGATGCGACTTTGCATTGTCGATCGTCTCTGCCCGATATGGGTAAATGTCGTCCAGATATTGCGTAATGCCGATCGGATCCGTGCGAGACCAGTGAAGGACGTAGTTTTGGTGAAAACAGTCGTGCGGCCCATCGAAGCTTCGCACTGTTTTTAAATGCGCCAGTGGATTATCGGTAATCAGCTGGTCGCAGAGTTTCGCGAATTCTTTTGATCGCCGTCCCGAGCTAATGAGACCACGAAGCGTTGCGAGGCGCCTGATCAATGCATCCTCATCGTGGATGTCGATCTCCGGTAGTATCATCGTTCTTTCGGCCAGTGCAGCGGCGGTCGGCTTAGGGAAATTGAGTTTTGTGGACTGCTCAGCGAGCAACGCCTTTTCCGACTCCCGCAATACAAAATTCACCGCCCCAACCAATACGATGATTCCCCCAAGAAGTAACGCTCTTTTCATGCTAACTACAAGTATTCTCAATTTGAGGATGGACTATACTCCGATGTTTGAAGTTTCCTGAAGACCATTGGCGATTCTTACGCGTTGCCGAGCAAACTATCGCGGCACAACGGAAACCTTCAGTTGCACGTATTGGGTGCTGGATTGTGTCATTGTTAGAGTATCGCGATACACTCTGTGCACAAGGCCATCGCCAAGGTCTTCTTCCGAAGCCAGGGCAAAGCGATCCGCTGGGGCGTTGCTCCATACTGCTAGATCGGCGGAGGTGCGCAGGGTGAACGATGTGTCAGTAGCCAGGGTGTCCCACTGGAACGCTATCTCCAGATAGGTGCCTGTGGAATCCGTGGTGCCGGTCAGCGCACTGGGATCTGCGATTCTCGGACTCCGGCGCTGCGCGTACTCCACCAGAGCTGGAATTCCGTCGCCATCGGTGTCGCTATCATCGGTGGTGACGCCGAACTTGGCCTTCCATGCCGCATAGCCGCTGGCCCCTTCGACAGTGCCAAGACTGCCGTTCAGTTTCGTGCTTGCGCTCCAACTGACGGAGTCGGCAGGATCGATCAACTTCGATGTGTCGACCAGAATGAGGCTGTAGCCGGCACCATCAGCAGATTCCGGCCATGGTGCTTTGTCGCCGTATTCGAACTCGCGAATGACAGAACCCGCTCCATAGGCGACGCGAACACTTTCTCCGCCATCGTTCAAGTTATCCGCAGCATCCCACTCTCCTGCGACGGCGAGTGAATCCACCTGTGCACCATAGCGGGCCCTGAACGCGGCGAGATTCTTGACGACAAAGACCTTTGCTCCTGCTTCGAGAATGGTTCCTTTGGGGAAGTCAAAATCGACACCTTTCGTGAGCCTGACATTGGTCAAATCGAGCGCTGCCGGGCCAATGTTTTGCATTACGAGATATTCGAAATCTGAATTGCGATCGCTGACTGCCAGTTCTGCCCCTGTGGTGGGGGGGGCTGGATTGTACATCAATTCAGACACCACGAGCTGTTGTTGAAACACCGTGATGTCCGGGGTGCCTGCGATATACTGCACAGGAGCAGACCAGTGGCTCCAGCGTCCCTCGGAATCGAGGTGCCGCACGCGCGCCCTGTAGGTGCGGCCTGGGCGGGTCTCAAGGGCTGGAATGTTGATCGAGTTCTCAAACGTGGTCATCACGGGAGATTCCCAGGTGGTTTCCATCTCATAGGTGCGCGGCTCCACGCGATTGTAAGGATCGAAGCCCTCCGCTGCCGGATCTGTGATCTCGGCGATACGCCACTTAAGCCCGGCGAAGGAGGCATTGGCCGGGCTGGCGAATGCGGACGTATCGAATTTTAAACCATCCGGTGGATACCCTGCAGAGCCCGTGTAGGTGATGACGGGTGTCTCTGGAATATCGCTCTCATTGCGTAAATGGGTGCGCTGTAAAAAGGCGGTGCGACTGACGACGTAATCTTTCATTTTTTGAATCATCCCCGCGAACGTCTTGCTGCCGACGCCAACGCTATAGTATCGACCATGCCCGGCTTTGCTCGAGTTCACATAGCGTGACCGCAAGATCGGATTGTAGTCCCACATTGCACGATCAGCATCGACGAATGACGGTTGCTCCGGTTGATAGACGACTGCAGCCATCTCGTCGATAAGCATTCCGGTCTGCTCAGGATTGTAGAGCAGGTCCACGATCTCGCGCATTCGGTTCTGGTAATCGACATTGAACGGATCCCGCTTGCAGAGCTTTTGCAAAATGTTGTGCTGGCCCGTGCCGAACATGTTATCGGCCCAGGTCAGGTCGAGATCCCACGGATGGACTTCGAAGAGGTTCGTATCGGGATTGTGGTAGTAGTAGTAGTTCTTTCCGGAAGCGATATCGTAGTGGTGGATCGCTTCGGTTATCGAGTGGTAGCTGAGCGCGCGGTCTACATCGATATTGGCCCGCCACCAGTCGGCGTCGGGTGTGGCGTTACGAAAGCCAGCGATGAAATCGCGAACGTCGGACCGATTGGAAGGCTGGGTTGGTCCCTGATTGTTCGAGTCACCGGTGTAGTTTTCAATCTTATAGAAGTTGCCGTCTGGCATGCTGTGCTCTTCAAGGAACTGGCCGTCCGGTTGCTCGATGGCCAGGTAGAGGCCCTGGAAATCCGTGTCGAATTGGGAGTCCGGCTGGCCATTTTCATCAGCCCCTTCGATGATGCGGAAGTGGAGAAAGTGAGTATGGGGTGCCTCAACGCCGGACAGATTGAACAGCTTGAATCCTGTGGACTCGAACAGGCCCTGCTCGCCACGGTGGTTGAAGTCGCCCTGTTGAATACACGCGGAGAAGTTCACCTTGTCCCACTCGGTCTTGTATTTGCGACCGTAATCGTCACGGGCCTGGAAGCGATGTCCGCGGTTGAAGTCAAACTTCCACATGTTCTTGCCCATGGCATAACGCCAGACGCCGCCTCTGGCCCGGTAGCGGATGTGGTCATAGACCTTGCCATCGTAGACCATGGTGCCTTCCCAGCGGTATTCGCTTCCCGTGTAGCCGCTACCCCTGGCGTCTGGAATAGACTGAGCCGTCTCATGGTGGTCACGGGTAGTGATGAGCTGGTAAATCGGAACCACACTCAACGTTTCAGGGGAATAGGTTACAGGCTCATCTCTAGTGGTCGCACTGGCGGTATAAGCAGGGATTTGATCGTAGACGAAGTAGGCGAAATTGGGCTGCGGGTCATCGACGTAGGGCACTTGAATCGCCGCTGCTTTGGTGTCGGTGGTCGTAATCCGGTAGCGGATCAGTCGCCGGTGCGTCTGTAACTCGCCAGGTAATGTCGCAGTGTAAGTGTCGCTTCCTGCGGCATCTGGCAGCATCGGAACATCGGCCCACTCGGTGGCGTAGCGTTCGTCTGACAATGCAATATAGTCTCCCGGGTTGACCAGTTGATAAGACAATGTGGCCGTAGCGACACCGTCGGGATCGGTGATCTTTGCCGAAATGGTTACGGGCTCCCCTGACTTCGGTGAGGTGGGGGAGTGGTTGATCTGCCGTGTCTGTGGGGGGGAGTTCGCAGCGAACACTGAATTCTGCCGACCGGGCGAAGGATCAATGAGTAGATCGCTTGGATCGGGTTCGACTGATCGCAGTGAACCATCGAGAGAAAAATCGCTGCCGCCGATGGACGAGTTCAATCCTACCAGTGTAAGGACGTTCGTGCCCACCCGCAGGTATGCGCCCGCACCGCGAATCTGCTGTGCCTCGTAGTCCCTTGCTTCGTGAGAACTGGCCGTGCCATTCGGTGCTGTGTGACTGACATCCCACTCAGGGTCGACGGATACTCTGGCAACTTCCTGCCCGTTCAACAGAGCTACGACACCATCGTCAAAGTAAAGCTCCAGCTCCAGCGACGATGGCAACGGGCCATCTGCAAGCTCAAAGGTGTGGCGTGCGATGAGTCCTATATAGTTTCCCTGCATGTCATCGACTAGCGTGTTGTCATCGTCGTCGCCGATTCCGATGGGAGTCTGACCCGATGGCCATGTGGCCACGTAGTCTGGATCTTTCCAGTCCCGTCCAGATGCATCGAGTGCTGGGGCCTCGCTGCCTTTCCAATATTGCCAGCGGCTTTCAGCTCGACCGAGAAGACTCATCGCAGGGGTGGATGGGACATTGCCGGAAGCGCGCCACGATCCACCGAGATCGTTGTCGAGTCCGGGATTGATCAGCTCGATCGATGGGCTTGGGTCTTCACCTGTGGAAGGCCAGGGGAATCCCAGTGCGTAGGTGACTTCGTCGATTTTCTTGCCACTAGCATCGCGCAAGACGATCGTTTCGCCGCTGTTCTTCAGTGACCCGGTCCACGGGCCGAGCGCGGACACTCCGGTGTAGAGCCCTGCGAGCACTTCCGGGTTTTCTGCCACTACCAGATAGCCACCACTTTCGATTGAAGTGCCTGCCGGAAACGTGAAATCGATTCCCTCTGCGAAAAACCAGCCACTCAGATCCACTGGGGCGGCAGTGGGGTTGTGAATCTCGATGAACTCGCCCCGCAAGGTTTTATCGACCTCGTCGTAGTGGATCTCGTTGATTACTATTTCGGAGCCGTCCTGAGCCGAGAGCAACGGTACACAAAAGGACAGGCTGATTGTTGTCACTACGGCTATGACAATTATTGGGGTCTTCATAAACTCTACAGGGGGTCTCAACAATTTGAATATTTGGCAGTATGCCGACGTCCCACCTGCCGTGCAAGCTTCTGTGGACAAACTCGAACGGTTCTTGATAACAGGCTTGAAGGGGCTACGGAGATGGAGAAGGCTCTCCACGGCTGACCGCTAATTTTTTGAATCACGACTATGCCAAAACCATTGAGTAAAATTTCTTCAATGACGTGTCACGGTAGATCCCTGATACTCGCCTTTCTGACTGTGCTGGTATTCACGGGATGTTCTTCGGTTCCCAAGCCGAAGATGCCCAAGCTTCCAAAGATGCCGAAGGTTCCCAAGGTATCGATGCCGAAGATGCCCAAAATGCCGAAGATGGAAAACATGCCACTGATCGGCAAAAAGACGCCAAAGCCTGAGCCGCAGGCAGCTGGAGGTGGTGCGGTCGAAAAGGTGAAGGCCAAGGCTAGCCTCACCGGGGGCGGAACCGTCGAGTTTCGGGGGTTCAACTCCGCTGCCCTGCAGGACTTCCGGGTCATTCCCGAAGATGGGGCTGAGCTCTTCATTCCACAAAATCAGGTCTACGGTGCTGTCGATGGTTTCTGGTGGCGTCCGCAGCGCGGGCTCTGGTTTAAGATTCCCAATCACTGCAGTGTAGTGATCAAGGCCGCGTCGGATCCTGTGATCCGCAGTGCCTTTACCACCTCTTCCGAAACGGGCAAAGTGGGAGCGGGTCTTCAAATGCTGAGGGGCAAGGCGATCGAGCCGCGTTTCTATCCCGATGCAGGAGCCACGGCGCACCCTACTGACTACCCGTTCCCAATCGATAAACCTGCATCCACAGATGGAGCAGGAGCCCTGAAGACGCTGTCTCCTGGGGAGGAAGAAGCCAGCGCTTTCCTCGCCCCGTAGTGATCTGTTCCGTTCTAGAATGCGATTTTGTGCCCTTTTACTACTGCTGGCCTTGTCGATCGCCGGGGCGGCAGGGCAAAATGTCTTCATCAACGAAATCCACTACGACAATGCCAGCACCGATACCGGTGAGGCTGTTGAGATCGTGGCTCCGGCAGGCACCGATCTCAGTGCTTATGAGCTGCTGTTCTACAATGGTGCCAGTGGCGATACCTATGGCAGTCTGATACTGAGTGGCACGACTCCGAACCAAAGCAACAGCGGCTTTGGTGCGATCGCGTTTCCCTTTGAAGGAATCCAAAATGGAGCTCCTGACGGTCTGGCACTCTACCACAGTCCGTCGGGCTCCGTCGTGCAGTTCCTGAGTTACGAGGGCACGATGACTGCGACGGGTGGAGCTGCCAGCGGCGAGACATCCGAGGACATCGGAGTGACCGAAACCGCTTCCACAGCCAGTGGCACTTCGTTGCAATTGACCGGGGACGGCAGCGAATATGGCGATTTCACCTGGACTCGCGGTGGGGTTGCTTCATTCGGAACGATCAATGCGGGGCAATCCCTGGATGGGGGGGCAATTGGAGCAACTCTTACACTGACATTGTCACGAAACCGACTGGTCGAGTCTGCCGTAACGCCAGCCGAAGCCCGGCTGCAAGTGTCGCCACCGCCCGGCAATCCTGAAGTCTACTCGATCACCGTCAACGGGGCTGCTGATGTTATCCTTCCCGCTGAAGTCACCACGGATGGCGATGGCGGCGCGGTTATTCTGATTTCGGCGAATGACAATGCGATCGATGACGGTGATCGCACGCTGCGCATTGCGGTTGCTGATGCAACAGGACAGCGTACGGCTTCAGCGCGATTGACGGTGGTCGACGATGATCGCATGCCAGTGAAAGGGGAGGCGGTGCGAGTGGCGACTTTCAATTTGCTTAACGATGTTGGCGATCGCGGAAGCACTGGCTTTAATGCGGTCGCGGAATCCTTGTCCCGTATCGAACCGGACGTGATAGCCTTTCAAGAGGTCGACTCGATCAATGGATTCCAGCCGTTGAAGCTACTGCTTGAGGACATCGCCTTCGCGACGGATGCCGCTCACTTTGCTACGGTCGACGATGCTTTCCTGCAGTCGCCGTACAACGGAGGCGATTTCAACAGCGGCGAGCAAAGCCTCGCGATTGCCAGCCGCTATCCGATCAAGCGGGTCGTGCAGATCGGGCGGGATGTGCCTGATGCCCGCCGCGAGATCACCCGTTTCCCACTCTACGCGGAGATCGATCTGCCTTGGGCCGAAAATGCTGATGACCTGCACGTGATCTGTGTGCACTACAAGGCGGGGACGCGTGACTCCGATCGCTTTCGCAAAGCGGTGGAAGCTTACCGAACGCTCGAGTTCCTTGACGCCGAAGGAATCACCGCAGAGACTCACAACGTGATCGTGCTCGGGGACTTCAATGAAAATGCTGGCAACTTTCAGCCATCGTCATTCAACACGGGCAGGACAACCTTTGGAGATGGCTCAGCCTTTCCCAACGGTTTTGCTGTCGGCGACGACATCGCCGGTGCGAATGCGATCACACTCTCCTACGATCCCTTTCCAGCGACTTTGTTCGGCGAGCAAGGATACAAAGTTCCCAGCGCCCGCCATGCGGACCGGCGCGGAGCCAACACGTTCATCGCAGGCGAGGACGTCAGGCTCGACTACATCGTGCTGAGCGATCGATTGAATCGAAACGGCAACCGCTTCACCGAGATTTTTAACAGCGAGGTCGATGTCGATTTTGAAGGTCTGCCGAAGCAGGGGCAGCCAGTGGATGGCAATGTCAGCCGGGCAGCGTCTGATCACTATCCGCTCTTCGGCGACTACTGGGTGGAGCCGAAGAGCCGGCTCACGGTGTCTTTCTCCACGGCATCACCCAGTCTCGATGAGAATTCTGATGAAACAGTCAGGGGATCGATTGTCCTTACGCCGGCTCTGGTGGAGGGCGAAGAGGTGACAGTAACTTTGTCAGATCCATTCGACGATCTAATATTACTTCCGCCCACTGTTACGGTGACCGGACCGTCGAACAGTGCGGATTTTCAAGTGGGTGCCGCCAGTGATGGGCGTGCGGATCGAAGTCGCACGGTTGCCCTTATCGCTGAGGCTGATGGATACGCAACTGGTTACGGCGGGATCCTGGTGCAAAATCGAAACGCATCCGGTCGTTTGCTGATCAGTCAGATGCTCCACGCCTCCGCAAGCGGGGCGGCAGCAGTCGAGGTCGTGAACGCTTCGTCCGAGCTCGTTTCGTTTAGCGATTCGCTCCTTGAGCTAAGAATTTTCACCAATGGTAGCAGCACAGCATCGTCAGTGATTGCGATCGATAACGGCGGGCTCGACCCTGGTGAGGTGTTGGTGTTAGGAAATGCCGCGTTCGGTGCGCTCGCGGGACAGCTTGAATTCCGCCAGGAGGTGCTCAACTTTGACGGCAATGATGCCATTGAGATAGCACTCGGCGGCGTCCCCTCGGACGTGTTCGGTCAGATCGGTGAAAATCCAGGAACTGCCTGGGAGGGCGACGGCGTGACAACGCGCAATGTGAACTTGACGCTCAAACCGACCATCGGCATCGGCTCTCGTGGCTGGGGCGATCCTTCGCTGCGCTTTGTCGCGAGTCCATCGCTTGATGCCGCTAACTTCGGAGAAGCCCCCGCTTTGAACGATCCCTATGTTGCATGGATCGAATCGCATGGCCTTGACCTTAGTGCTACCGGCCATCCTGATGCCGATCCAGATGGTGATCACCTTGCCAACGCTGGCGAGTTTGGTTTCCTCACCGACCCGCTGACTCCAGATCGCTACAGTGCGGCAGGAAAAAATTCGCGGAACCCAGTATTTCTACGCCGTCCGGACGATGGACGTGTCGTCTACACCCTTGGTTCCTCCGGCGATCTCGTAAACTGGCAGCCGGAGTCCTATTCCATCGTCGAATCAACAAATCTGCCAGACGGCCGTCAGCAGGTGACGCTATCCTCAAACTCAAGGATCTTCCGATCTGAGTTTTACTACCGGTTCGAAGTGATTCTTCCGTAGATCGATATACATATATATGTATAGAAGAAATCAATTCATGTTATACAGAAGTCACAATTTGAGCAACAATACAACTCTACAGTTCCGATGAAAGATTCACTGAGGATCAAGTGGCCTTGGGAAATGGTATGGATGGAGTCTGTTGACGACCTCACCGCGATGATTAAGGATGCACTTCCATCTGATCATCCGTTGCAGAGCCATGATCTGTTCCCAGGGATCAAATGGGACAAGAGGGTCATCTTCATAGTGGACGATGACACAACGGGCGAATACCTCCTCATTGATTTCGAGAAAATGAAACGCGGTAAAAACTCCACACATAAAGTCCCGGCGATAACAGTGATCAAGACGAGAGCAGAAGTTGCGGCTCTGATCAACAGGGATCACAAAGCCGAGATCGCCAAATACAATCCTGACGGAACCCTGAAACCGCCGCAGAACGAAGAAAGTCAGAGGCCTTCGATTGAGTAATGGATGTTTGCAAACTGGATCAAATGCCAGAATGAAGGTGGTCGTCAGGGGAGATCTTCGACGAGATTTTTGCTTTACGTGAGCAGCTGAAGGTCAGCCGCAATAGCTTGGAAGCCCTGCGGGAGATGAAACCTTGATCTACTTTTCGCTTTTGTTTGTCTGTGGCGGATCGATGCCAGGATCTAGACCGGCGGCCCGCAGTTGATCAATGAGGCGTTCCGTCCGGATGGGGAAGTAGTCTTTTTTCAGGCGCTCGATCTCTACCTGCCAGAAATCGTCGGGAGTGTACAACTCGAAGGGGCCGGTTTTGTAGGAGTCGACATCGCGGCGATAGTCGCCCCAGCGCGCGGCTTCGGCGACGATGGCCTGTTCGATTTCGCGAGCGCGGAATGCGAATCTGTTTGTGGACGCCTGCGGTGACAGCGCGCCATTACCAGAGCAGTGCAGCCGCGCACGTTCAGCAAGGAGCAGGCGAAATTCCGGCCTGCTGCGTAGTTTCTGAAAAATGCGTGGTGGGCTCTGATCGACATCGTAGTCGATTGTGTTGTTGTCCGCAGATTCATTGGTGCGTTCGCCATCCCAAATGTAAAAGCGGTATTTCTCGCCCGCTTTCCGGCGGCGGCCGGCGTACCAGTTGGACGCATGATCGTAGTCGGCATTGGCACCATACAAATTGAGCAGGATGAAATCGGCAAAGTTGGTGAGATCGAGCCGTTCGGCGACTTGCGCGTAGGCTTCATTGGTGGTGATTCCGGCGTTCACTATTTCCATCAATTGATTCCATGCCACATCATCGCCTGAGATAATTTTGTCACCATTTCGACTGTCGTAGTCATCGGGATCTTTGCCAAAGTGGGAGGCGAGGAATGCTGCGTCCGGGCGTTCGGCAAGGTTGTAGAGTCCCCAGTACAGGCCATTGATGAAGAGGTGCACGTAGCGGCCGCGTGCCGACACTTGTCCCATGGCTGCGAACGTGTCGCGCATCCATTGATCGCGCACGTAGTCACCGCGCTTGCGTTCTTCGCCACTCCAGTGCAGCCAGGTATTGTTGTTGCCGCCACGAAGAATCAACGTATTGAAACTCTCAATCTCCTTCTGTTGCTTCTGGAGATCGGCTTCGGGCGGCTGGCTCGAGGAGGGAAACAACGGCTGCTTCCATTTTCCTGCCCCGTACTTTTTCTTAAACAGGAGCCGCAGCGAGTGTTTCGGACTTTCCTCAGGACTGCGATTCCAGCCTCCCTGAATCCGCAGTCCGCAATCAACCTGACAATTTTTCTCCGGGGTGGTTTTTTGTTTCTGCAATGGCTCTTGCTCGTCGTCTGGCACAGGAAAAATCATCTCTGCCGAAGCTGATCGCTCCCAGTCCACGCCACTTTCCATTGTATTGGTATAGATTCCTTGTGCGGGATCCAGCCAGTCCCCGGGATCGAGCGCTAGCGAGACTACTGGCAGCGAAGTCAGCGCGGGCACGAGTCGCTCTCGGTAGACGTTGGAACCGGTGATGTCGGGATCCATTGCGTAGTCGGCCACCACTGGCTTGCCTTCTCGTTCGCCCCATGTTTGCGAAAAACTGTTCCCGGTCTGCGCCGCCACCGATTCAGCAAAAACGTATGTCTGAGTGTCAACATTCGTGGGATCCAGACCATCCTTGAATGCCGCTGCTCGCAACACGGTCGTCCTGGTAATCTCTATCGGCGACTCGTAACGACTGCCATTGCCGGGCTCGGGTGCCGAGCCATCGGTGGTATAGTAAATGGCTGCCGCCTCTGTCTTCGACGAAATCTCGACTGCAATCGGTTCCGTGTAGAATCCGCGATCGTGACTGAAGTGAGTGTCCTTTACTTTTGCCCCGTGCGCGCTGGAGGCCAAGGCCAGCGTCATTGTGGCGAGAATCGGAAGAGATGCTGGAAAATGGAATCGGTGCACACCGATGGCTACCAGAAAGCAAAGTAGCCCGCAATCTCTCATCCATGAACCCATGAACCGATTGCCTCTACCTGCGTAGAGCGGGACGACCTGGAGAGCCCTCCGGTGTTGGTCTATGAGGGCTCCCTCAATTGCCAATGAATCCCCCGATGGCTGCGCCCTTGACGCTGCCTTGGCCAGCCGCATCGATCTCCTGTAGCAGGAGTTCTACGGCTTCGGCAGAAAGACCGGACTCTGGTAGTGCGGCGTCTGCCGCAGCCGCGTCCTTTTGATACCACTGTTTGTAAACCTGGCCGACCGTCTCCGTCCTGCTGTTCTCGTCCGTGATGGTCTTCGCCAGGGCCATGGCGGATTCAGGGTCACGCTGCGCCACTGTCAAGGCATAGGAGTTTTTGGCTGGATCAAGTTCCGGGCCCTGCGGTTGATCGTTGATCCACGCTTCCGCTTTGGCAGGATCACGGCTGGCGATCGATTGAGTAATCATCTGGTAGGACTGGGGAAGGTCCTTTTCATCACTGTTCTTCAGAATCATATCGATGCCTTTGTCCGGATCGGTGAAGAGCATTGTTTGTCCCGCCTGTCTGACCAGGTCCTTACGTTCATCGTCAGGGCGGGATTCGGCAAATTTCATCATGCCTTCGGGATCCAGCATCGCCCACTGGCCCATGACGCCCTGCGTGGTCATGGCGCGATCAGTCTCGTCCAGCGATGTCAGGTAGGTGCCCAGGGCCTCCTGCACTTTAGGATCGGTGATGTGCTGCATCATTCCGCCCAGTGCCATCTGCCGGGATTGCATGTCTTCGACTTGTCCCAGGCGCTCAAATGCCGCCGCCGGATCTTTGCTCACCAGCCCGTTGAAGATTCCCACCAGAGCCATCCCGCTTCCCCCGAACATTCCGCCGTTCTTGTTCGATTTGCTGTCTTCCAGATACCATTCCCACGCTGCGTCGGGCTCACGCTGACCCCAGGTCTGCAGTACCGCCATTTTTGCGCCTGCCCCACCGAGCATGCCACCGCCGGATACTTTCTCCATTTTCTCGGCATGGGCAAGGGCGGCGCGCCCGTCCTTTTCTGCCCACCGACTCATGAGCATCATGATGATTCCCTGTTTCGTCTGCGGATTTTTGATGGCCTCTGCTTCGGCTATGGCATCAGGAATCTGATCGTAGGGGATAGTCTTAAGCATGGTTCCGACGTCGATCAGCCCATTGAAATTCATCATTCCGCCGGAACCCATCATCATCTGGGCTTTCTTCATCAGAGAGGAAACGTCGACTGGACCCGCTGCCTGATCATCAGATTCAGTCTTGGTTCCAGCGCCCGCACTCAGGCGATTGCTGGTGGACGGCAACAGCGGCCCCGAAGGCCTGGGAGTGGACGCCTGCACTGCTGTTGTGCCGGTAGTGGACTGGGAGTTATTGCTGCCGAGAAAGTAGGCACCCCCGATGGTGCCAAGCCAGACCAGTAAAAGAACGATGATTGCAGTAGGTTTCATTTGAGGAGGGCGAAAGTATTGATTTCAGGAGCGATGCTGATGACACGGTTTGTGCAGAGAACGAAGAAAGAGGTGTGGGGATTCAAACGGAAAGTAGTTCCCGCAATTCTGCTGGCGTGGTGACGATATGCGATGCGCCATTTTCACGCAATTCCGAATCTGATCGGAATCCCCACAGCACCCCCACCGCCTTCGCTCCGGCAGCGCTGGCCGTTTGCATATCGACGCCACTGTCGCCGATGAACCATGTCTCTGCAGGGGCAATGCCCAGTGTCGTGGTGATATGGAGTGTAGAGGAGGGATCGGGCTTGCGCGGGAACGCATCGGATTGCCCAAGGACGCAGTCGAATTTCCAGCGCGGCAGGAGTTCGGCCACGCACTTCTGGGTGAATGGGTCCGGCTTGTTGGAGCAGATGGCCATGGGGATTCCGGCCGCGACAAGTGAGTCGAGAACTTCAGGTATGCCGGGGTAAGGTTTCGATTTCCTATTCCACCTGGCGTCGTAGGCGATGCGAAATGCCTCGGTGAATCTAGCCACTTGCTCGCTATTGGATCGGATTGATTCGGGCAGTGCTCGCTCGACCAGCTTTGCCATCCCGTTGCCGATAAAGTGAAAGTAGGCATCCACCGGATGCGCGGGGAGGGCGTTCTCCAGCAGGACGTGATTCATGGAATCCGCCAAGTCGTCGATGGTATCAAGAAGCGTCCCATCAAGGTCAAAAATAACGGCAGTGCGTGGTTCTAACATATTTTGAGAGCATTCCAGCAATTCGCGGAACGGTCAACGGACTTGACAAAGTGTTCATTTTACACTAAAAAGAAGGTGTGACCAATAAGCTATATCGAGAGCCGCTGGGGCTGCTTACGGATCTCTATCAATTGACGATGGCCTACGGCTACTGGAAGCAGGGGCGCCATGAAGATGAGGCAGTGTTCCATCTGTTTTTTCGTAAGTTGCCGTTCGATGTGCCGTGCGCGATTGCCTGCGGAATCGAATACGTTAGAGGGTTTCTTGAGGCATTTCGTTTCGAGTCGAGTGACCTGGCGTTCCTCGCAGAGATGTGCGGCAATGATGGAAGGCCATTGTTTGATCCAGAATTTCTCGACTACCTGGGCACCCTTGAATTGACCTGTGATATCGATGCTGTAGTTGAGGGCGAGGCGGTCTTCGCTCATGAGCCGATGGTGCGTGTTCGCGGTCCGCTGCTGCAGTGTCAACTTCTTGAGACACCGCTTTTGAACCTAATCAATTTTCAGACGTTGATCGCAACGAAAGCGGCCGAGATCTGCGCAGCGGCTGGGAGTGATCCGGTTTTCGAATTCGGACTGCGGCGCGCTCAGGGGATCGACGGTGGTCTGGCCGCCAGCAGGGCCGCCTACATCGGTGGATGCACAGGAACCTCCAATGTGCTTGCCGGAAAACTTTTTGATATCCCGGTCAAGGGCACGCATGCCCACAGCTGGGTCATGTCATTCGACGACGAAATCACTGCGTTCCGTGCCTATGCCGATGCTCTCCCTAACAATTGCACCTTTCTGGTCGATACCTATGATACCGTCGAAGGCGTTCGCAATGCCATCGCGATTGGCAAGGAATTGCAGCGTGCCGGACAGCGCTTGGCTGGTATCCGGCTGGACTCGGGTGACCTTGCTGCTTTGAGCAAGTTGGCACGGGCACTATTAGACGAAGGTGGTTTTGCGGACGCGGCGATTGTTGCCAGCAATGATCTCGATGCAACGGCGATCCTGCAATTGAAAGAACAGGGAGCAAAGATCGATGTATGGGGCGTGGGTACCAAACTGGTGACCGCCTATGATCGTCCGGCTCTGGGTGGTGTCTACAAGCTGGCCGCCATTCGTGCTGGTGATGATGCCGAGTGGCAGATGAAGGTGAAACTTTCGGATGAGCCTGCCAAGGTATCGATCCCAGGGATCCAGCAAGTGGTGAGGCGGACGGATGCCGCCGGAAGGCCGATCGAAGACGTTATCTATTGCGAGATATTAAATGCAAGGGCACCGATCGATGGGGAAAAGTTGCTCAAACCGATGCTGCGCAGCGGGGAACCTGTGGCACCGGCAGCAGGTGACGACATTCATTGCAGTCGTGAGCGGGCGAGAGCACAGTTTGGAAAGTTCCCACGTGGTGGGGCCTATCCCGTCAGGCTTGCTGATACGCTTGAGAAACTCCGGGAGGGGCTGGTGGCAAGGGCTCATTGACAATTTTCTCTGGGGCAGGCATCGTCCCTGAACCATTGGAACGGAGCATGACGATTCAAAAAACATCCGCCGTGGAGGCCGCGAACCAGAAGCATGAGTGACGAATCTGATGACCTGATTTGGAAAGTTACCGCTGAGCCTTACGGCTGGGCTGGCCTGGCTGCTGATGCTCTGTTAAGCAGCGATTGGTCGAAAATTCCGGCGCTGCCAGCTTTCGTGCGTTCCGATGGCAGCGCTGACGCAACGTTCCAGACGACGGTGCGGCTGATAGCTTCCGGTAAGCGGTTGTGCGTGCTGTTCGAATGTGATGATCCTGATATATGGGCGACGATGACTGATCGCGATGATCCGCTTTACGAGGAAGAAGTCATCGAGGTCTTTCTCGCCGCTGGCGATGCCGATCCAAAAAACTACTTTGAGTTCGAAGTGAGTCCGGACGGGGTGTTGTTCGACGCCACCATTTCGAATCCAGACTCCGACCGCGCGACGATGACGGGCGATGCATCGTGGAACTGTCCGGGGATCGATTGGGGAGCAAAGCGGTGGGATGCCGAGAGCCGATGGAATGCTGTGCTGGCAATTCCATGGGGTGGACTTGGGCAGGATTCTGATCTGCGGCCGCAACACTGGCGGGCTAATTTTTTTCGGATCGAACGTCCCTGTGGCAAAGCCCCGGAGTATTCGTGTTGGAAGCCGACGATGGTGTCCCCGGCAGATTTTCACAAGCCCGCCTGCTTCGGCCATCTCTTGCTGCCTCAATTAGAACACGAGCGATAGGCTGCTGCGGCTGCCATGTATTCAACATTCTTTAGATGTTAATGCATGGTAGTGTAAATTCATGGAGCAGTGTTAGGACTGTTTCGCATCATTGAGATTGCGGACGTCTTGACGCGATCGATGAAGGAGAAAACGAGCAAAGTGTTTCGAACATTGGCACGCTGAGTTGCGCATTCGGGTTGTGGTGGGAGCTTTACCGTCTGCAAATTTTTGACGGATATATGAATGCATTAAATGAAGGGAAGATGAGAGGGAATCGGCTGGGACAATGTTCTTTGCTCGATCGCTTTTTTGAAGTCTCCGGTCTGGATCGCACGATGTGCGCTCTGGGTGCGCCGTGGTTTTTGTGTGTGATGGTGGGAGTGTTAGGGATCTTCTGGGCTTTTCGCCAGTTTGATGCGATGAGTGTTCAAAGTGCTACGAAGGTGCAGGTGGTAGCCCAGCCTTACGCTCCGAAATTGCCGAAACCGATTGATTCTGCGACGGGCGAGATCGTTGCCATTGAACTTGAATCAACTGGTAGCGGAGCTGTCGCAGATGAGCCGTCGAAGGCAGGTGTTGAAAGGAAACAAGCGAAGGTCGATGCAGGTGTGGATGCATTGCGCGAGGAGATAGCGAGCCGAGATCACCCCGGCAAGGCGATTCAGCAGAAGAAGACGGCAAACCAGTCAAGTGGCGATCCCACACAGATCGTTGTTCGATTACTGGATCGCGCCGCTACGCTGGCCGGGCATTCTCCCGCTGCTGTGGATCATCTGATCGCGGTGGCAGAGCGCCAGGCGAAGTTCGAAGGAAAACCGGGCATGGAGACGAGTCTTCAGCTGGCGGCAACGGAAGCCAATGAGATGGATTCTGACCAGGAGCGCGCAGCGGCATTGACGAAGATAACCTCTGCCCAGGCAAGGCTCGGAGCTTTGGATGAAGCGCGAGCGACCTCTCGATTGATCGATGACTCAGATTTGCGGGACAGCGCGCTGGTGACGCTGAGTAATGTCGAGGCGGCAAGAGACGATATTGCTGCCGCAAAGCGCACTGCTCTCTCAATCGAGCGACCGGAAACACTGGCCGACGCTCTGGTCGGAATCGCGCAGACGCAAGCGCAGAAAAGCGACTCGCAGGGAGCGCGCTCGACAGCCAGCCAGATTCAGAGTCAGCCCGCGCGCTGCAAGGCTCTGCGATCGATTGCAATGGTGCAGGCATCGCAGGCGGACATCGAGGGGGCGCAATTGACCGTGCGATCTATTCCAGATCCAGACGTTCGGGACACTTCCAAGGCCGATCTCGTGCAACGCTCGCTCAATATGGGAGATGTGTGCTGTGCTGAGTTCATAGCGAACACGATTCAGTCGAGAAAGGAGAAGGACAGGGCACTGGAGTCGATCGCGAGCTACCGGGTACGGGTGGGAGATTTTCCTGGTGCGAATCAAATGACATCTCGCATCACTGACAAGCAGTGTAAATCACGCGCCTTGACTGGCATCGCGATAGGAGAGGCTCGGCGGTTGGATCTTCACTCAGCCCGGAATACTGCGGCAAGGATTCCTGATCCAATCGCCGCAGAAAGGGCATTGGCGGAAATTGCGAAAGTCCAGGCGGCCGTGGACACGGATCCGAGAGCGGCGAGGTTCACCGCAAATTTGATCAAAGATGGTGAGACTGAAGCTGCTGCGCTGCGTGATATTGCGGGAGCATTCGCACGGAACGGCCAGATGAGCCACGCGCTTTTGACTGCCCGGGGGATTCCGGTTCTCCGGTACCGCTCATCTGCATTTCTTGAGATCGGAAGGCAACATCTACGAAAGGGGGATGAACCAGCTGCGCAGGCGATGCTCGATAAAGCACGGATTTCTGCCTATGCGATTCAGATACCTGAGGAGCAGTCAGCACAACTTCGCAATATCGCGATGGAAGAGGCGCGTATTGGTGATTTGAATGATGCCTTGATTACTGCTCAGAATATCGAGGTGCCGGGGGTTCGTGATGATGCACTGGCAAAAATCGCCATTAGCCTGGCATCAAAAGGAGATGTGGAGGGGGCATGGGCCACGGCGCAGGCGATTGGCAGTGCCAACAAGCAAAGCGACGCGCTGCTGGCAGTGGCGGCGAGCATCGGTGCTCAAGCTCCCGTGGAGGCTGCGTCGCTCATCGTTTCACATTTTCCCACGCCAGAGGAAAAAATTCGATTCATCCTGTCGGTGGCAGATCAGAAGAAGTTGCTCCGGTAGTGAAAGTATTCCCAACCTTGTTCGGTTCATTGCCTTCGATCTGAAGGATCTCTTCTCCTTCTTTTGGTTTGTACATTCCCAGGATTTCGCGGGCTTTGAGCTCAAGATAGTCGCGATCGTCGTTCAGCCAGCGCAGTTCCTGGCGAAGATCGTCCCGTTTTTCCTGGGCGATATCACGCTCGGCCTCGAGCCGGGCAATGTCGCGATCGAGTGCCCTTTGATGATCAAGCTCCGGTATGAAAAATGTGAACGCGACTCCCAGTGCAGCGAGAACAATGAACGTCACTGTGATCCGGCTCAACGTCTGCCATACCGTCTCTGTTTCCAGATCCTTTGCATCCAGAGCAGGGGAATGATGACGTCGGCGGTTCAAGGTGGATCGAGAGTTGAGCTTGATTGAGTCAGGCTCGCACGCCGGAGCGGTGGTCGACAGCCGCTCCGGCGCTTGAGATAAGAATCATTCTAGTGTTTTAATTTGCCACTGCCGAATACAGCATCGCTCCCGAGTTCTTCTTCAATTCTGAGGAGCTGGTTGTATTTGGCGGTGCGGTCGGACCGGCTGAGCGATCCGGTTTTGATCTGGCCAGCGTTTGTCGCGACGGCGATGTCAGCGATTGTGCTGTCCTCGGTTTCGCCCGAACGGTGGCTGATCACCGATGTGTAGCCGTTTTCTTTTGCGAGTTCTACGGCGTCCAGTGTCTCTGTGAGTGAGCCAATCTGATTCACTTTCACCAGGATGCTGTTCGCTACCCCGAGGTTGATTCCTTTCTGCAGGAACTGAACGTTCGTGACAAAAAGGTCATCGCCCACCAGCTGGCTGGTGGCTCCCAGTTTTTCGGTCAAGGTCTTCCAGCCGTCCCAGTCATTCTCTGCACAACCGTCTTCGATGGAGATGATCGGGTACTTCTTCTGCAACTCGGCGTAGTAGTCGACAAGCTCAGCGGCACTGCGCTTGGAACCGTCCGACTTTTTGAAGATGTAGGCATTCTCTTCGGCTGAATAGAACTCGCTGGAAGCAACGTCTAACGCAATGAAGATGTCTTCACCCATTTTGTAGCCTGCGTTCTCGACTGCCTGTGCGATTGCGGCAAGCGCGTCGTCAGCTGAGTTCAAGTTGGGGGCAAATCCACCCTCGTCACCCACTGCTGTGGAGAGCCCACGGTCATGCAGAAGTTTCTTGAGGGAGTGGAATACCTCAGTGCCGTAGCGCAGCGCTTCCGAAAAACTGGGCGCACCTTTGGGCATGATCATGAACTCCTGAAAATCGATTGGAGCATCGGAGTGCGCACCGCCGTTGATGATGTTCATCATGGGAACGGGCAATACTTTTGCATTTGGGCCGCCGAGATATTTGTAGAGCG
>JAGROY010000232.1 GCA_020439995.1 Verrucomicrobiia bacterium | reverse complement strand
GAGGAGGAAGCGCGCGTGCTGCGCTTCGCGGGGAGAACTCGTGGCCGATTCAGCCCCTTGGGCGATGCCTCAGGCGCGCAGCTCGACGTTCTCGACGGTGACCAGCGGCAGGCCGTCGAGGCCTTGTGCCGAAGCCGGGCTGGGGTTGCCGTCCTCATCGGCGATGCCGGAACCGGTAAGACACACGCGCTGGCGCGTCTCGACGAGGCACGCCGCCACGCGACCGGCGCCGGTCTGATCGCGCTGGCACCGACCACGCGTGCGACCGCCGAGCTGAAGGCCAACGGCTATCCCGAGGCGGCAACCGTCGCCGCCTTCCTCGCCAGCGATCAGCTGCAGGAAAGTGCGATCAAACGCGCCGTCCTCATCGATGAGGCGGGCTTCCTGTCCACTCGCCAGCTCGCCGAGCTGGGGCGTGTCGCCGAGGAACGCGACGCGCGCCTTGTATTGGTCGGCGACACCAAGCAACACGAATCCGTCGAGCGCGGCAGCGCCTTGCGCAGCCTGATCGATTCCAAACTGGTAAGGCCGGAGCGTCTGTCCCAGGTGCGCCGCCAGCGAGCTGCCGAGCATCGGAACATTGCCAAGTTACTGGCGAATGGCCAATCGCTCAAAGCGCTGGATGCCGCCGAGGCCGCCGGAATGGTGCGCGAGATCTCCGACGCGCGGGAACTGTTCGCGGCAGCGTCAAAGGAGTACGCCGACGCACTCGAGGCCGGGCACCAGACTCTCGTCGTGATCCCGACCTGGGCCGACATTGATCGCTTCAATTTGGATGCCCGCGCCGAGCTGAAAGCGCGGGGGCTAGTCCACGGGACTGAGATCGAAGTGCGCGGATCTGCGTCACTCTCGTGGACGGAGGTCGAGCGTTGCCACTGGCAAGGCTACCGTCCTGACATGGTGCTGAACTTCCATCGCAACGCTGTGGGAATGAAGCCAGGCGATTCGGCAACCGTGCGCCAGGTGCTTGAAGATGGGATTGTCGCCGAACGTCCGGATGGCAGCCTCGCGACCATCCGGCGCAAGCAGCGCGGTGCGTTCGACGTGGCCGAAGAGCGAAAGTTTGTTATCGCCGCAGGCGACGAGCTGCTGTTCCGCGCGAACTGCCCGGCAATCGGCGTGTCCAATGGCGATCGCCAGCGCGTCGAATCCGTCGATCCCGAAAGCAAAGCGGTGACGCTGGCGGGAGGCAAAATTCTGCCAGCCAACTTCACCCAGTTCAGCCACGGCCATGCAGTGACCTCGCACAAGTCGCAAGGTGCCAGCGTGCAGCGATCCATCCTCGTCGTCGGCCCGGAATCGATCGGCGCAACCAACTTGCGACAATTCTACGTCTCCAACACGCGCTTCAAAGAAGGGCACCGCCTGTTCGCTCACAACCTCGCCGCGTTGAAAGCGGCGGTGGCGTCGCGCAGCGAGCGGATGCTGGCGCGTGAGTTCGTGGCCGGGTTAGGAAAGGAACTGGGGACACTACTGGCGGAAGTCGAACGCGCCAAGGCTTCCGCCACGGCAACTCCGAGCGCCAGCGATACCCTCGCCGCCAAAAAGCGTGAAACACGCATCAAGGAACTGCTGCAAGAAGTGGCGAAACACGAGCGTCGAGCGCAGACCGCAGCCAGCTTCAACGCATTCTGGTCGCAATTAGGCGGTCGCCTGCTTCCCGAGCGTATCCAGAAATGGATCAAGGGCAGGCACGAGCGAAGGGAAAAGCAGCGGCGCGGCAACTCAGCCAAGATCAAAGCGATGGCTCGCAGCATGCGCAAAAGCCATCGCGTAGCGGGCTGGTTCCGCCGCGCAGGTGCCCGTGTCCGCTCCACTGGGCGCCGCCTCTAACAGACCGAAATCATGAGAAACGACCGAAGTAAGCCAGGAGAATGCTACCAGATCGACGAAGATCCGCCGACCTTGACCTACTGCGCCGCTAACATTACTATCGCCTTACCCTATCACCTCGTGCGTTCGATGCAGTTGGGCGATGACGAAACCCGCGTCGTCGTGGAGTATGACGACCACACGGCGACGATCACAGGTGCGGATCTCGGACGGCTTTGGCATGAGCTGCGTGCCTACCGGCTGAAGGAAATTTCGATCAATGGCGGAGCCGCAGCAAAGACACTCCGCCCGGAGACCGCGCGCAGTCTAGTCGAAAGCATCACCATAGCGCGAACAGAAGCAGCCGCTCCTGACGGAGAGGGCGATGAACCAGGATAGCGAAAACAACATTTAGCCACTCGGTCTCCTGTCACTGGGTATTCAACCTTCCCACAACCTAAACAGCAGAGTTGCCCGCCACTTCACACTCGTGGATCCGCCTGGCGATGAAGTCGCGTTCGGCAGGAAGTAAAACGAGGTTCCCTGCCTGCCGGAAATGCGTGAGTGCTGCGGCCTGGTCGCCGAGTTCGGCGGCAAATGTTCCGCGAATGACGTGGAACAGGTGGTAAGACTCCAGCTTACTGCGGTCGGTAATGGCGTCGAGCGCGTCGATCCCGGTTTGTGGGCCACGCACGCGTGCGACGGCGACCGCCCGATTCATGGCGACGATAGGCGATGGCCTCAATACGAGGAGCTGATCATAGAGCGCGAGGATCCGCGGCCAGTCAGTGCTCGCTTCGTCCCGAGCGGTGCTGTGGCAAGCGGCTATACCGGCTTCCAGGTGATACTCGCTGATGGCGCTTCCCCGCGCGGACATGCCGAGATATTGGATGCCACGCTGGATCATCGATTGATCCCAGGCCAGGCGGGCCTGCTCATGGAGGCGTAAGAGATTGCCCGCATCATCGGTGCGAGCCCTGAGCCGCGCGGCATTGAGGAGCATGAGCGAGAGCAGGGCAAAGGTGCGCGGCGTCTGGGTGGGCTCAAACTCGGACAGGAGTGAGACAAGGCGAATCGCTTCGTGACAGAGTTCTTCCCGGACGAGGCGGTCGCCGCTGCTGGCTTTGTAGCCTTCGTTGAAAAGCAGATAGAGCGTGCCGAGGACGCCATCGAGTCGTCCGGGCAGATCGGCAGGATCGGGAACGACGAACGGCAAGGCGAGTTCGCGGATCCGCTGGCGGGTGCGCACGAGCCGCTTGGCAATGGCTGCCTCGCTGGTCAGAAACGCGGCGGCGATTTCCGCCGGACTGAGGCCACACAAAGTTCGCAGAGCGAGCGCGGTCTGGGCTTCGGTAGAGAGCTGAGGATGAAAGCACACGAACAACATTCGCAACGTGGCGTCGGCGAAAGTGTCCTGGGGGTCGTCTGTCGGCATCGAGAGCCAGAGCTCGTGCTCTGCGGCGATGCTCTCCTGCTTGGAATTCCACCGCTGGTCGCGGCGGAGATGGTCGATCGCAAGATTCTTCGCAACCTGCGTCAGCCAGGCTGCCGGGTTGTCCGGCAGACCGCGATAGGGCCAAGTTTGAAGGGCTCGAACCAACGCTTCCTGAACGACGTCTTCGACAAGCTGCAACTGGTGGGTGCCGAAATGCGCCGTGAGCGTGGCGACTAGGCGCGCGCCTTCCATGCGGAAAAAGCGTTCGGCGAGTTGGCCGGCGCCAGATTCGTCGAGTGGTGAGATTCCGGGCATGAGACAAGGAGCTTGGCGACGAGCGGGCACTCGCCGACCGTCTGCAGGGCGAATGTTATGCCGCCGCGCCTCTGTTCGAAATCACTGCCCTAATGAACGGCACCCGCTCGTGCCACATCAAATAGAAGAACAGGGCTGTGATCGCCCACAACGGCACTGATGATCCCGCAAACAAGCTCCCGGCACCCATGACAAATAGGTGGCAGGCGAAGATATTCACCAGGATCGGACCAAGCACCACCAGCCCGAGGCGCCGGGTGAGAGGGATGGCAACGAGGATGCCGCCGACAAGTTCGAGTACCTTCACAAAGGTCAGGTAGCCGGTGGTGCCAAATGCCGACATGAAATGGGCGATTGGCGTGCCTTCTGGCGGCGGTGGCGGTGCGGGCGCGAGGTTCAGTAAGAACAGGAGACTGAACAGGCCAAACAGCGTTCCAAGGAGGACGGCAGCGATTTGTGGTAAGTATTTCATGGACGTGGCAGAGATGGATTCAGCTACTCGTTGATCTCAGCTTCAACGAGCAATGCCAGCAGGACTAGCGACTCCTGCCATCCCATGTAGCAGGCCTCGGACGGGATGACGCTGGGAACCCCCTCTTGAGTGATGTTCAGCTCAGTGCCACAGGAAACCTCCTTGAGCAGGATGGTCACCGTGATGGTGCCTGGGAGGTTCGGATCATCGAACTCATCGGTGTAGCGGAGTTTCTCGTTCGGGACGAGCTCGAGATACTCGCCGCCAAACGACATACCCTGCTGGGTCGTGAAATTGGTGAAGGACATCTTGAAGGTGCCTCCGACTCTGGCATCGAGGTGGTGGATGGTGCCCGTAAAGCCGTTCGGTGCCATCCATTTGGACAGGGCGGCGGGGTCGATGAAGGCGCGGTAGACACGCTCAGGGCTGGCACGCAGGACTCGGTGGAGGTGGACGGAGTGGGTCGACATAAATGTTGTTGCGTTCGTAAATAGGGATTCGCTGGCTAGATCTTCGTCAGGGAGAGGTGTCCATGGGTCAATTGCAGGTCTGGCAGCTGGCACCGACGTTGGCCTTCACCTCGGCCATCGGGCGACAGAGGTCAGCAATCGGGCGCACCTCGATCTGCGCGCCGTGGTCCAGGATCGGGCAGGCCCGGGCGATCTTGAGAGCCGCTTCCATCGTATCGACACCGAGCAGAAAGTAACCGGCGATGGATTCCTTCGATTCGGCGAATACGCCGTCGGTGACGGAACTGCCCCGGGCACCCGAGACGAGTTTCCCTTCTTCCATCAGTGGCTGTGCGCCACGCAGGATGCCGTCCTGATTCAAGCCTTCGACCCAGGAGTAAAAGTCGGTCATCACACGCTGGAGTTCGGCAGGCGACATGCCGTGATTCCAGTGGGTGCCGCGAATGAGCAGGAGATGTTCGTTGGTAGGTTCTTGTGGGTTCATGAGTTCGTGATGGGAGTGGTGGTCTGTAAGCGAGCGATCAGTTTTTTGGGGCTGGTCGGCTAGTTCCTGGCTGGAGGCTTAGCTTTTACTCGGGTAACTTTGTAAACTGCTCCAGTCTTGTCGTAGGTCGTCCATTCGCCAATCTGCTCACCGGCGTCGTCGAAGCTTCCTGAGCGCATTTTGGTCCCGTCCTTGCGGAACCACTCCCAGTAGCCAACCATGGTTTCGTCACGTTTTTGCCCTCGTCCCCAAAGGCTGCCATCTTTGTGGTAGAGAACGTGAGGGATGGGTTTGGGTAGCTTGCGCGGCATGGCATCTTAGAGGTTGGCTGGGATGGATTTCGCCCAAACGAGGCTCGCGGGCATGACTTGGGGCGCGTCGGCCACGACTTCGTTGATGTCCGCCAGGTAGCCGGGATACCAATCACCCGAGAGGAAGGCAGCCATGGACTCCTTGTTGCGGTAGAGTTGGAAAACGCAAATGACGTCGTCGTCCGTTTCGTCGAAACAGAAGTAGTAGGCGAGGTGATCAGGATTGGCCAAGGCGCGCGGTTTGACATGCTTTTCCCACACACGACGAACGGCATCGCGCTGCCCCGATTTGGCGCGATGGCGGATGAAAAGTGCGGCATTCATGGTGATGGCAACTGTGGGGCTAGGATTCGGTGCCGGGACAACCTGCGCCCGATTCGAGCATTGCCGCCCAACGCTTCTGCATCTCCTCAGGTGCGACCTTTTCTATCTCGTGCTGGATCATCCATTGATGGCCAAAGGGATCTCGCACCGCGCTGCTGCGAAATCCGTAGAACATGTCGGCGGGCGGCATTTCGACGATCGCTCCGGCAGCGCGGGCGCGTTCGACAGCGGCATCGGTGTCCTCCACGACGAGGCAGAGTTTTACTGGCGTGCCGTTGAGCGTGAGTGGCGATTGGTTACCCCAGGCAGGGTTCTCCTCGGAAAGCATGAGCAGGCAGCCGTTGAGCATCATCTCGGCATGCCCGATGACACCCGAACTTGGATCGCTAAGCCGAAAGAGCTCTGTCGCCCCAAAGGCGGCCGTGTAAAACTCAATGGCTTTGGCCGCGTCTTTGACGGTCAGATAGGGGCTCATGGGCGGATAGGTTGGTGGGATGTTCATAGCAATACTGGTTTATCGTGGGTTGATTCTGATCAATTAGCATCCTTGTCAGCAACGATGGATGCGAGGTCACCGAGCCCTTTTTCAAATTCTGGCCCGCACATTTTCTCGCAACTAATGAACAGGCTCATCGCCTTACCCATGAAGCCGTTCTTGCCATACATCGCCCAGGTGACGACCGTCTTGTCGCCCTCGGCCTTGAATGTGAAATCGACGGTGCTGGTGCCCTCCATCGGCTTGACCCAATCCATGCGCTGGCGCACGAGTTCGCCGGGCTTGCTCTCGATGATCGTGGCGGAGCCTACACCGACCTTGGCACCGTCCCAGCTGGCGACCGCACCGACTCCTGAATCGGCACCACTAAAAGTCGTCTTTGCCTCGGGATCCATCTTGTCCCAAGGGTTCCACTTCTGAAACTTCTTGTGATCGTTGACCTGATCGAACAGCTCGCCAGGCGGTGCGGCGATGGACGCACTTCGTTCCACGCGGAAGTCTGCGGGCTGTAAGGCGACGACAATGACGAAGAGCACGACAATGGCGGCGAGAACGAGGAGTATTTTCTTGATCATAGTGAAGGTGGCGCTGGGTTAGAGGAAGATTGTGTGTCGGGCATTCATTGCAGGTTATCGACCGTCCAGACTAGGAGAAAAAGCCGAATCCAATGGCTTCGATCCCATGTCTATTTGTCTGGGCCATCGAATTCGGGGGTCATGTGGACGAGTTCCCAACAGTGGCCGTCTGGATCGGCAAAGCTGTGCTGGTACATGAACCCGTAGTCCTTCGGTTCGCTATAGACCGAGGCGCCAGCCGCGATGGCTTTGCTGACAAGATCGTCGACCTCGGCACGTGTCTCACAGCTCAGGCAATTTAAGACTTCGACTGCTTCCGACGTGTCGCGAATAGCCTTCGGAGTGAAGTCTTTAAACTTCGCGTGCGTGAGCACCATCAGATGAATGTGCTCACTGATGATGATGCAGGCGGCAGTATCGTCGGTGAACTGCGGATTGTGGGAGAAACCGAGCGCCTTGAAGAAGGCGACGGATCGCGCAGGATCCATGACCGGGAGATTGATAAAGATTTGAGTGTTCAAGGTGTGTAGGTGATGTTCGCCTGGCGAAGTAGGCACGCTGGTTTGACTGGACTTTCAAAGGATCGACGAACGGGCGAAAGGAAAAAGGACAGTCCATTCAGTTTTTACCTTCAAACGAGCGATTAGCGATTAGATTTTGCGGGTGACCGCAACGAAATGGAGCGCCAGCGCCCCCCGGAGCGGCCACGCAAAGTGAAACGGTGCGTGGCTGCGGAGGCGAAATTTTTATGGAAATTAGTTAAGAAGTCTTAACTAATCGAACTCATCCGAGCCATCTAACTGCCTCGCGTTTCTGTCACGGCTACCTCACAAAGCCGCACGCTCGTTCCATGTCACCAGCGTCTTGCGCTTAGCCGTCGATCCAATCGACGATACCCGCGAACAGGCACAGGAAGCCGAACATCATCGAACCGATGAACACGAAACCAAGGAAGGTTTCCGCCATGCTGGTACTCCACGCCTGGAAGTAGGTTGGGGGCGTGCCGCTGCCTCTTTGTCGTCGGTAGAATGCCGACGGTTGACGCAGTGCGCTCCGATGTATCCGACGGCGCGCTCCCGGACGTCATCTACCCGCCATTCAACGGTGATGAAATCCGGGAGCGGATTCGATTTGTTTTGCTCTGCCATCGCTTCGGTCTCCATCAGGCTGGCAGCGCCAGCGACTCATCCGCCAGTTCCGCCTTGGCGGCACCCGTCCAGCACGCCGTGAAGTGCTTCGCTTCTGCGAGGCAGCTTGAGCAGTCCGCCCTTGAGTGTTTCGGTGAACGCGTTGTAGAGGCTCCACAGGTTGCGGTCTTTGAATTCCGCATGGTTGGGCGCGCGCCATTGCTCCAGCACCTTGGGCACCATCGTCGTGGTGATTGCGTGCGCGTCTAGCGCGCGGACAATAAGATCGTGCGCCTCGGCGTTGATCACTTCGCGGTTGCGGTAGGCAAGCGCGCGGCGCTCGGTCTGCCCGGCGAATTCGGTCAGTCGCCTGACGGCGCGGGCGGTCACTTCCGGCAGGTCGCGGCGGATATGGGTCGTGTGCCTGCGGGCAAGAACCACCTGGCCGGTGAACGCGGTGTTGTCGCAGACAAACACACTGCTTCCCATGGCCAGTGCGGCAGGGAAACGCTTGTCGTGCGAGTTGCGTAGGCCGACCACAGTGCCCCAGTCGTCGTTCTCGTGTCCGTCGATCGCGACCTGCATCAGGCCGAAATACTGCGCCCCTTCCCGGTTCAAGGCGTGAGCTTCATTCAAGACCTTCATGCCGGCGTTCGCCAGTCCGCGCCGCACCTGCGCGGCAAGTTCGGCGTGCCCGATCGGTTGCCAGCGTCCTTCCGCCATGGGCGTCCTGACGCGTTCGAGTTGTTCTGGCTCGACGTGCGCCGCGCCACAGTGTAAGAGAAGATTATTAAGTTTCATGGGTTCAATTGATTGCGTTGTTAGTCCGATGTAGTTAGACCGGTGAGCTTATTGGCGAGAGGGGGTTGCCGCCCCCTCCCGCCTTCGCCTTCCGGTAGATGGTCAAGCAGCTGCGGTAGCCCTGCTCGGTTTATCTGCCTTCTTCGCTCCTCCTTTCGGTTGCGAATCCTTGGTCTTGGCATCGTCCGCCGGGGCGGTGAGGAACTGCCAGTCGTTCACGCGAATGAGCAGGCGCGAGTGCGGCTTGCCCTCGTGTTCCCACTGGTCGAGCAGCAGGTAACCATCGACGTAGACGGGCGTCTTGGTCGTGATGTGCCTGGCGAATGCCTCGCCGCGCTTGCCCCAAATCTCGAGGTCGATAGCGGCGATCCGCTCAACGAATTCGCCGTCCCCCTTGGGGAACTCCATGTTGTGCATGAGGCGTGCGCTGGTGACAGTCGAGTCGCCAGCCTGGCGAGTTTCAGGGGCTTTGGTGATGTTGCCGGTCAATTGGATTTTATTTGTTTGGAACATTGTTAGTATTTCCTTTCGGTTTGTTAGGGTCAGGTGTTTTTCAGTTCAAGAGGGAGCGTTTTATCGCTCGCTCACTACATCAAAACATTACTGTATAATTGAACAGTTTTCAACTAAAAAGCAGAGATAAATGCATTAAATTAGGCCTTGTAACGCACTGACAATGAGGCTTTTGTGATTCCATTCTTCATGTTCTCAGATGCCGGAAGAAATACTCTAACATACGCACAATCGCGACTTGGAAAAACCGCCGTTTTCGCTTCCTGGAGTCCCGCTAGGCACCCGCCCCCAACACAGCGCTCCAACCCGCATTTTCGCCCCTCGGGCGACTGACTTCGGGAGGCAACGGTCGGCGCGGAGCCCCTCCTGAGAGAACTGCAAGGAGAGCAACATTAGGAGTGAGAAAGAAAACCATTTTTTTCTTTGAAGAAAAAATGACGCTCCGAAGGTGGCATCGGCCAAAGGCCGGGAGTCATAAGGAAAAATGCCGCAGGGAAGGAGGGCTCCCTTCGGGATACCCATTTTTCCGTTGATGCCCGGCCGGGCGATGCCGGGGTGCGGAGCCCAGTTGAATTGATCCGCCCTGCGGCTGACTTTAGGGGGCGCAGGTGGTGCGGAGCCTGTCCCCTGGCCGACCCGCACGGGGCGCTGACTTTCCGTGAAGCGCACGGTGTCGAAATGCGCGATGCTCCGGGCGGTGGGAGTTCGGGATGCGGTGCAGCGCGCATTTCGACACGGTGTAAGACAAGTCAATGGATGGCGAAGCGTGACAGTCGGGGGGCGCGCTGGGTCTGGAATCCGTGGAGGGTCGGGCGAAGGCGGTTGGGGGGGAATCCAGACCGAGGGTCGCGGTGGTGTGTGGTGTCCCGAGCAGAGTGGCGGTTTCTGCGGTGGTGACGCGGGCAACATGGTATGCGCTGCCGCAGAATCCGCCACCGCACGAGGCACTTCTCCGGGGCGGTGGCACTTGTTCGGGATCGTTGCGGCTTGCCGACGAAGGAGGACTGGGAGCGAGCCCGATCTAGTGCCGCTGGGGGCACGGAGCCTCTTACCTACTTACCCACCGCCATGCGGCAATTGATCCATGCCGCGCCAGCGGATCGGGGCGTTGCGGGGTGTCCCCGCTCGAAGGGGGAGGGCCGCACGCAGTAGGCTCGAGGGGAAGACTTTCCCCACCAACCGCATCAATATTTCATCATTATCTTGCCTGAAATGGGAATTTATGTGATCGAAGAGGAATCGGGTGGTCAAGCATGTCCTGCATCCAGAAGCTCGCGATTGACCGTTGTCGCTCGCTACGGCCACATCGTCTGGGAGAAGCCACCGGAGAAGCAGGCCTCCTCATCATGAGGCTCTCTCAGAGAATGGTTACGCTTCATCGTCAGGAGCATTTAGTATTGTTCGGGATATGAGGTGCTGTGTAGGGGAGATTCTGGATCAGTTTGCAATCTAAACTCGTGCCAAAATTGAGTGAAACGGATGAGCAGAATCGACAGATTGACAGCCAATCCAAGTGGATCGGAATGAAGCGAGATCGAGCAGGGGTGTAACAAGAGCGGTTCAGCTCTGTTCCGACATGTCCTCGAACATTTGCTCTGCGGCAGCTTGGATTTCGCCGGGAGACATTTCTCGGAGTAGAGTTGTGATTCCCCATTCGTGACCAAAAGGATCTCGGACTCGGGCAAATCGCTCTCCCTAGAAAACGTCAGCGGGTTCCATGAGGACAGACGAACCGTTGGACTTGAAAGATTCCATCATCGCATCACAGTCATCAACGTACAAATGCACCGCTACGCTGGTGCCCCCAAGGCGCGTTGGACTTGGCGTGCCACCGTGTTCAGGAAGTTCTTCGCCGAGGAAGAGTCGCGTGTTGCCAATGCGGAATTCACAGTGCATCACACGACCGTCTGGCATTTTGAGCAAGAGATGCGGAGGGCAACCGAACACGCGGGTGTAAAACTCGACCGCTTTTTCGGCGTCGAGGATACTGAGGTAAGGGACGAACTCGCAATTGAGCAATGAAGACATGTCGGATATGGATTAGGATTATTTCGAGATCTTGTACTTGAGCTGAACGAAGCCAAAGTCGTAAGCCCCCGCACTGACGCAAGTCAACGCAACATCAGAAGCCATTGGGCCAGGAGTTTCGACTTCCTGGGGTTACTCACTACTGGGGCAAATCGCGTCGTGGCAACCAAGTGGTGATGAGGAAAACCGCCGGATCCCGATTCCGGCGGACACTGCGCAACATCAGAGAGTGGGGGTGGAAGCATCGTCACTTGCCAATGAGAGAGCAGCAGTGCAGACTGAATGAAATGCTGCGCGGACACGACGCCTACTACGGGATCACCGGAAACTATCGCATGCTGCAGAGGCTGCGGTGGGAGGTGGCCAAGATGTGGCGGAAATGGCTCGCGCGGCGCAACCGCGGCAACAGCCCGAACTGGAAAAGTTCAATGCAATGCTGCGGGTGTTCCCACTAACCCCACCGCGCGTTGTACACTCTAGAATGTAACGAACCCACAACCCTGAGGAACCGTATGCCTTAATTGGGCTCGTCCGGTTCTGTGGGAGGGGTCGTCTGGCACTCGGGCCAGGCGGCCCTATCCCGGAACTCGATCGCCAGAAACCGAAGCAGATCGTTCAAGGTCACGATTCCCCACAATCTGTGATTCTCGACCACGAGTAGTCTTGAGGTGCCGTTCTCGTTCATCCGCGAGAACGCATCCCAAGCGTCTGCCGTCGGCAAGACCGTGTTCGATGTGTTGCAGGGCGAGGCAAGCTCTCCGCCCGGAGTGAACGGCCATCTGGCCGGAGGTACCGTTTCGAGGACTGCCGAACGGACGCAGCCCACCACTTCGCCGCCGCCGCTGACGACGGGAAATGCCTTGTGGTACAGCCTGTAGACGTGGTAGCGCGCGAATTCGTCCAGAGGCTCCGAGGGCGCTACGACATCCAGAGTGGCGTTCATGAACCGGGACACCTTCTCTCCCTTGAGAGTGCCCCGGATGAGCAACTGTGATACGACATGTGCGCCGCATGCCGGACAAACACGCCGATCATACACCACCAGACTCCGATCAGAACGCTGCCCTTGACCAGTGCCAGCACCCCGACGAGAACGAACAGGATCGCGATCACTGAACCGATCACGGCTGAAATGCGGGTCGCCTTCCTGAGATCATCGTTCCACACCCAGAGCAACGCCCGCAGGATGCGCCCGCCGTCGAGCGGAAATGCGGGCACTGTGTTGAAGATGAACATGAGTCCATTGACAAAGCCGAGATAGGAAAGCATAGCGAGAGCGGCCGGAGGCAGTCGGAGGAATTCGGAGTCCAGACACATCCCGTAGAAGGCGAAGGCCGTTACCGCACTGATCACTGGGCTGGCAATGGCGACAAGAAATTCGGACTTCGCATCGGGCGGCTCATCGTCCATTTCGGCGACGCCTCCGAAGATGAACAACGTAATTCCGCGGATCGACATGCCGCAGCGGCGGGAGACAAGCGAATGGCCCAATTCGTGAAGCACGATGGAGACGAATAGACCGGCAGCCCCGCCCGCGCCAGCTATCCAATAGTCGCCGGAAGTCAGGCCCTCGAGATGCACCGGAAACCATCCGGTCGCCAGCGTCCATGTGACGAGAACCGCTACCAGAAACCAGCTCAGGTCAATCCTAACGGGGATCCCGGCCAGCCGGAACAGGTTGATCGTTCTGACAAACATCGCGTCCTCCGGATTCAGGTATCAGCAAGTTCCATCGGCGCGATTTCACTCCAGCGCCTTGCGGCAAGGTGAGCGGATCTTTCGAAAATCCTTACAAGTGGACTCCGAGTGGGATGCGGCTCGACCGGATCGCCAATCTCTGCAATCCAGCCCTCACAATCTTTCCTCGTCAATTCACTGCGTGCACGGACCTGAAGAGTGTTGGTCTCGGATACATGTTCTGTTCGGATTGACATTGTGGTACCTCCTTGGTACCTCCTTCGATTCGATGGTGTGAACGTTTATCAACAAAGGCGCACATCACGTGCCATGCCGCTTCAAAATCCATGCATATCTCTGATTTTCAGCTCGTAATGGAAATCATTCGCATGGCCAATTACTGCAATCTCCGCCGCGCCCGTTGCGACTTGCAATGCCCACTGACGTTTTGTGCATGGCAGGATCCGGTAGTCGAATCCAGCTGGTAATCGGCTCAAAACCGCAATTGAACTTGCGTCCACTCTCCGGCAAATCCCCTCAAAAAGAGAGGTCTGAAAATAATTGTAGAAATCGATTTCACCAATGGAGACGAGGAGTGACTGGCCCGTTTCTGGCCCACGCCGCCTTGCAGGCCAAGGCATTTTAAGTCCAGCTTCATCTGCCCCACGTCACTGGAACACGCCCCTACAACCTGATCGTCATCGGCGTTTGCGTGGTTTCCGCAATTCACGTTCCAGCTAAAGCAAATTGTCGCAGGCTGTTGCCTCCCGCCATTCGCAGGGCGCATAGGAGGGACGAGCCGATGAGCATAAAGTTTTCCCGTGCAGATTGCACGGATCTCCAACGGCAAAAGATTCAGATTTGCAACGTGTCAACGAAGCCCCTGCGAAAGAGCCCGGCCAAGACGTTTCGAACGAGGCACTTCCGTCGTGCAAGCAAGTTGGCCTGATACGTGCGCTATCGAAACCAGACAAACATCCGGACGCCTGTTTTGGAGCAGGCGACGGGCAACCACCAAGAATTATGAAAAATCACACGGCAAACCCTACCAGGCGGAGCTGGTTTTCACTCCTGTCGGCGCTCACCATTGTTGGACTTGGGGCGACGTCCACAAGCACCTTCGCAGACGACGAGGACGATTCTTTGGTCAACGGAACCGGGACGATCAAAGCGGAGGCTCTCGAGACGCAACGCGAGATCTTCAATGCCTTGCAGAACCGGGTAGGCAGAGGCAACGCCAAGCAGACCGTCAACAGGATTGAGAACGAGTCAAAGGAGATACGTGATCGCATCGCAAGGGTCCGAGAAGAGATCGGCAAAACCGAGGAGAGTTGCATCGAGGCAGGCTACGAAATCTTGGACAAGACACGATCGTTTACCCACGAGCAGAAGCGGGCGCAGGTTGACAAATTCAGGCACGAGGCGGCGGCCGTCTTCGTCACATTCGATCGCGAGCTTCAGATCATGCTCTACACGTACAGGAACAGCCCCACCGTGGTGAAGGACGCGAAAATAGATGAGCGCCTCCGAGAGGACGCAGACCCCGCCGCACGAGGAAACCCCGAAAGAAGTACGACAGCTGCGGCAAGACTGCGAGAATTCGCAGATGATCCGAATCCGCCTGATTCCGCTTCCGAGGTTCCTGATCGCGATTTGATTACCGAACGTGATCCGGTGATTACTGGCGAGGGGAACGTGCATCAGGCACGCGATCTGATCGAAAAGGAGGCGGCGTTGCTGCGGAAGCAACTCGACAAAACGGCAAAGCAGATTGAGGAAGCTGCGGAAGAGGCAGCTGAGGCTGTCCATGCGGCACTCGAGAAGGATGAGAAGTTTCGCTACATTCGGAAGCATGAGTATTCGCACCAGTTCAAGAAGCAGGTGGCAACGATCCTTGCCAACATGCACGCCGAAGTCTGCGAGTTGCTGCCGAAGTGCCTAAAGCAGTCGACTCCCGAGTTGCTCAAAGGCGCCTCCCGAGGAGCCGCAAGACGATTCGAGACAGCTGTCGGGCACTACATTGAAATGACTCCCTCTGCGCAGCGAAGGAACACACGCGCTCGCACCTCTGAGATTACAGACTTTGTCTCACTTTCCTCGTATTCATGCGGAGACATGCCGTCTGACTAAATCCCATGCATTGAACTCCCGACGCACAACTCATGATCGAACTTCGCGGCATCGGAGTTTCGCCGGGGGCCATCACGGGATAGGCGTTCGTGCTCTTCTCCGACGCCTACGAGTCGCTTGAGCACGACATCGCGGACGAGGAACATTCCGGGCGAGGTGCTGAGGCTCACGGAAGCCCTGCTGGCCACCCGTTTGCAGATTGCCCGTCCAGCACAGCATGACCGTGGCGATCGGCAGGGAAGACGGGGATCTTCGACGTCCACCTCCTCATGGCGGAGTACCATTCCTTCATCGCGAAAGTCCTCCGCAGCCTCAACGAAAGAAAGAAGAACGTCGAACTGATCGTACGCGAGGTTGCCGACGCCTATGCCAGGGCCTTTTCCGACATCGACGACTACGTCCGGGAGCGCGTGGCGAACCCGCGCGACGTGACCCGGCGCATTCTCTGGAATCTGGACCAGCCGGGCGAAGTCAGCCTCTCCACGGTGGAGAAAGACAGTATTGTCATCGCGGAGGATCTTCGCCATCCTGCTGGCCGATAGTAAGCGGCCCGGTGGAAGCGGCGTGCAAAACCATCGTCAAAGCTCGACTGTGGCAGAGTGGTATGCGGGTGGAATTCCTTATATTAATATTAATTAGTTAATTAGTTAATTAAAGTAGCATCAGAAAAGGTGGCTCCATCTGGGATTCGCAATGCGAAGTGGAACCGGGGGATTTGGCACTAGCAAGGATATCGAACAGCAAGCGTTCAGCGTTCAGGCTGCCGATGCGTAATTCAGGGATTCCCCAGGAGGGATGCACCATGCACCGATGATGACGGCTGGTGTGACCTCAGTAGATCCACCGGATTGGCAATCCGGCGATTGAGCGTTGCACAGCGTCGCAGTTCTTACCGATCTGCCCTCTATTGGAATTGCGATGCTATTAGTGTTTGCACAAGGTTGCGCGTTTTCGCGCCGTGGAGCAGCACTGCCAATGTCTGGTGTATAAAAGAGGTGTATGAGGGCTGTCCCCGGGTGCCGCGCAAGAGACTGAGGCATCTTGGAATAATCGCCCGGCTCAAAGCCTGTTTTTTTGAAGAGGAACGTCGCCCGCACAATACCGCGTGATCATCTGATTCGCAGTTGATTGCGGGGCAACGGAGCAGTAAGGTGACCTCAGAGTGAACATTTCTCCTGAACTGATTGACAATCAGGTCTTTGTGAGTGCGATTTGACGCCGAGTTTGGTATGCATTATTGTGCACTGTTTTTGGACGTAATTGGTAATTGGCTTAATACAAGACAATTACGAATACACTGAGAATTATTATTGTGCAATTGCTCGGTTGCGGTTGGAGCAAGGGATTGAATTCTAGTAATTAGAATTTTCTGTGATCTTTCGAATTAAATGGCACAGAATCTTTCGAATCATTTGGCATATCGCGGCCATCATCCCTGAGGACATCAACTCTCTCAACGCGCTTGGCTTCAAAGCTTTGAGGCGTTTAAAAGCTATTCTTTGTCGACCCTCTCCGCGCCGGTACTATTGTCCATTTGCGGCATACAAGGAGATGTAGCACGGGAACGCTCACGCACACTCTCCACCAGAGGAGGCGGTGAAAAAAAGCGCCCAGAGTAGGCGGGCTGGGTGGGGAGGAAGAGATGCTTGTTCAAGCACAGAGAGTCTGTCAGAATTGTATGATGGGAAGAGTGAAGCGAATATTCTTGAGCGAGGGAGAATTCAAAAACATCCAGCTTTCTCTTGAATGGGAGATTACTGAATTCAAAGATCTGAGCCCGCTTCGAAACACGCCTGGCATTCAGAGGAAGGAGGAGATCCTCGGGGCATTTATCAGCGGTGATTCGAACAATACCAAGTTACTGAATTCCGAAGATGCAATTGCAGGGATGGACGTTCTCGTTTATGAGCCACGACCCAAAAAAGCTCAAGGGGAAGGGCTGGTAAACGTCTATCACTACGTTGTGACGAAGGGATCAGGGGACACAATACATCCCTACTGCCTCCACGGCCCCTTTACGAAAGAGGCGCTTCAAGAGCACTGGCCTGATGATTTGGATACATCGCCTTACGACTCGCAATTAGATGAAACGGGACGTGAGTCGCTGGAAAAATAAAAAGCGGCTGCAAAGCAATGGTTTCGCTTGAGGCCGCAGAAATCTGGCAGAAGCACTACGGATTGTGAACGTTGGGGTCTAGCCTGAATTATTCATCAAAAATACTTGTACTTGTAACTAACTGTAATAAAATTAGTTATGACACTTTCTGAAAGTCTTCAAGTCCACCAGTATCT
>JAGROY010000231.1:946-8841 GCA_020439995.1 Verrucomicrobiia bacterium | reverse complement strand
CCTTTTCGGCTAAGCTCTAGCTAGAGCTTAATCCCACAACTTCCTGAATATCAATTAATACCGGCGGCCGGACTCGAACCGGCACGGGGTCACCCCCAACGGATTTTGAATCCGTCGCGTCTACCATTCCGCCACGCCGGCTTAAAAAATGTGAGACTTCGGGAGAATAGGAGATTGGTGGCGGGGTGCAAGCGAAACCTTTTGGGCAGGCTGTGGTTTCTTTAGACATTCTCTGGGCAACTTGTCCGCTTCTGGATTCTCTGCTCTGGCGGTTCAAGTGCCGCTTTTCCGATCGTTTCTGCGTTTTCTCGGAGAGCGGCGACGGGGAGCGCTCTTGTTCTTACTTCCGTTTTTGGAGCTCCGGCTGGAATCGGGCAACGGCGCTCTGGATGGATCGGCCAGGCCTTTTGCCCCGGGTTTGCCGGATGATTTCGACTTTGACGGGCGTCGACGGGATTTGGCAGCGAGGCCTCGTTTTCCCCGCTTCGACGTCCCGTCTCCTGGTTGATCGGCCAATTGGAAATCGACCCGCTTCTTAAAGCTGTCGACCTTTGCCACCTCGACTTGCACGGTGTCGCCCAACCGAAGAATTCGTCGGGTACGACGGCCTCGGATTTCGTTGCGAACAGTATCGAGCTCGTAGAAGTCGTCCCGCAGAATCGAGAGCGGCACCAAGCCGCTCATTCCCAGGTCGACGACATCGACGAAGAAACCAAAGTTCCGCAGATCGGTGATCAATGCGGGGTAGCGATGGGGATTGTTCGATTCGAGCTGTGCAGCCAGGTAAGCTTGGAGTTTTACGTCCTTACTGTCGCGCTCGGCATCGGCGGAGTTGCGCTCAGTGGCAGAGATGTGATCGGCGGTGCGCTTGAGATCCTGGAGTGTGCCTGGCTTTTTATCGAAGAGGCTGCGATGAACGATGAGGTCCGCGTAGCGCCGGATAGGTGATGTAAAGTGGGTATACTTCTGCTTTGCCAACCCGTAGTGCCCGAGTGGAGTCACCGCGTATCTGGCGCGCATGAGCGATTTCAAGAATCCGATCTTGAGCGCCTGGCCAATTGGGGCATTGTTCAATCGTTTAAGAAGTCGCTGCACTTCTTGCGGCTTCGTCAGATTTCCGCAAGGAATATGATGGCTGAGCACCAGCAATCGATAATCATTCAGCCGTCCTTCGTCAGGTGCTTCGTGAATCCGATAGATGGTCGGACGCTTTTGCTTCATTAACTGTCCGGCAACTGCCTCGTTGGCGAGCAGCATGTATTCCTCGATCAACTGGTGCGACACATCATTCTCCATGCGCTCGATTCGATCCACCCGACCATGGTCATCGAGCCTGATCTTCGTCTCTGGGAAATCCAGCTCAAGTGAACCTGCCTTGAACCGCCGGGCACGGATCCGCTGAGCGAGTTCGTTGGCATGAAGGAGCATCTGCTCGATCGCATCTGCGGGCGAATTCTTCTCAATCACTTCCAGAGCCTGGGCGTAGGCATAGCGGCGCTGGGAATGAATCACTGCGGAATAGCACTTGGTGCTGAGTACCTTGCCTTCCTCTCCGATGATGAACTCAACGCACTTGGTAAGGCGATCGACATTCGGCTTCAGGGAACACAACTCATTGCTCAGTGCCTCGGGCAGCATGGGAATCACACGATCGACGAGGTAAGTCGAATTGCCGCGCTGACGCGCTTCCTTGTCCAGCTCTGATCCTGGTTTCACGTAGTGCGAAACATCGGCTATGTGCACCCAGAGCTTCCAGCGCTTTCCGCTGGCGGGCTCCAGATAAATGGCATCGTCGAAGTCTTTGGCATCGTCGGGATCGATGGTGATGACCGAATGGGCACGACAGTCTACCCGCCCTTCGCAGTCTTTTTCCGTCACCGCGTTCCCGATCGCACGCACTTCCTGAAGCACGCTGCGCGGAAACTTGAGCGGCAGATCGTACTGCCGAAGCACGCCGAGCATATCGACCCCTTCCGCAGTTGGCGGTCCGAGCACTTCGATGATCTCCCCTTCAGGATTGGTGTGCCGGGATTCCCATTCGCCGAGTTCCACGACGACTTTGTCACCCGGATTTGCAGCCCGCCCGACATCGCGTGGCTCTGGAACGTAAATGTCCTGAGGCATGCGCGGATCGTCCGGCACCACATAGAGGAAGCGGGCGCTCTTTTTCAACGTTCCCACGATCTGATTGCGGCGGCGTTCAAGAACGCGAATCACGGTGCCAGTGTCCGGCTTATCATCAGCGGCGAGTGCCGATGCTGGCCTCACATTGCGGCGCACCAGAACACGGTCCTCGTGCATGGCGGTACCGGTTTCACTGGAGGCAATTGCGATTTCAGAGATGCTCTCATCGTCCGGTGCGAGGAATCCTCGGCCCTGCCGGGTGATCTGGATGCGTCCCGGAATCAGGTCTGCTTCCTGTGGAAGAATGTAGCGGTTCCCCTTGATGCGCGCGACAGCTCCACTCTTGGTAAGCTCTTTTAGCACGGATTGAAGTTCCTGTTGCTGGTTCGCGGGAAGCTTCAGCAGCGTTAGAAGTTCCGGGATGTTTGCGGGCACGTAGCTTTTGCGAGCCAGCAGTTTCAATATCTGATTTTCCATTAACTTAGGGTTGGATAGTTGGACTCTATGGTCCATGAGGTATAGATGCGGGGGGCCTTCAAAGGTACCGCACATAGAATGTCCTCCTGAGTGTACAACGGGGGCTCCGTGAATAGTTTTTCAACATCTTACAGGGACGCGTCCCGTTAGTCACGCGTCACTAACGCGACATCGCGCCGCGACGGCATAAACACTTGCATCATTTGGAATCGCCTTCACGTGCTGTAGTAGCACACCTAAAGAGCGGAATCTCAACAGATTAGCACACAATCGATGATCAGCGCCCGGGGTTGCGGCTAGCACCGCAATTCGTTACCCATCATAAATCTGCGTTCATGCAGTTTGCCTTCGATCACCCGATCGGACAACGGACTGTCGCCCCACATCGTGTCGATGCAAGGATAAATTTCACACTTGAGCTGGTTCAATGCCGATCACGTCCGAGATTTCTGAGGTTGATTTGATGCCGCACTGGCCGGTTGAGCAATGCCACCGGGAACTCCTGCAAGGTTCGCGCGGGGCTCCGTACCGCATGGCGTTGCAGGGCTTCGGCAGCTTCCCGCTTCAGATCTGTCCAGCGCTGCCATGGATAGTCGGGAGCATACTGGATATGCCGCAGAAAGCTGAACCACTCCACCAGGGCACGTTCGATATCGCCTTCACCCAATGACTCGCTCGCAGCTTTCCTTTTAGCACTCCCATCCCGCAGGACTTCAGCCAGCACTTCTGCCGTGCCCTCTCCGTAGCCCACTGGCAACCCCATATCGAGATAGCCGGAGTAATTGACGGCACCAAACACCTGCCGACACACTGCCCCCAGTCGCTCACTGCCGATGGCTTCAAAGTTCTGCGCATCCGAAAAACGATGCCCTCCCCTGATGTTCGCAAGGTGCATGATGATCTCCCGCACATTGTAAGCCTCGTCCTCCAGAGCGGCAGCAATGGCAAGACCATCGCCATGGTGAAAGAAACTGAAGATCACTCCCCGGCGTGTGGGTGTACCGTTAGGATCGATGAGTTCCAGTCTGCGCCATGCGTGGGCTGCGGTTCCTGCTGGAGCAGCATGAGCAATGCCAGAGGTATCCACGACACAGGCATCGGCAACCTGTGACAGATGGCGCTCACGAGGTGTGACCAGCAAGGCACCGGAAACATCCTGGTACACCGGGCATTCGGCCCGGCTGAAATCCAACAGCACCATCGCCGTACCATTGCGATCTTCGACGGTGTGCAACTCCCCACTTTCGAAACGGTCTCCCAGGAGCGGAAGAATCTCTGTCTTCAGCTGCTCGAATGAAAACCGCTCACGCTTGCCCCGCTTAAGCCATGCACGCACATTTTTTGTAAGAGTGTAATCCCCCTCCGGCTGGCGCACGGCAATCGTGAACTCACGACCGTAGTTCCCATCCAGCTTTGCTACCCGTCCGATTTCGAATGTGCTGGCGACGAATGAAAACACGGACAGTGCGGGCACTGGCCCCTTCTTTGTTACAATCACTGCGGAGGCATACTGCGCTGACGTCACCCGATCGGAACGCCAGGTTTCCCACTCGCCAGCGGCATTAAGGATCTGATGCTTCGTGGGCACCAAGCCGAAAACAGCTTCCGAGCCGTGACCGCTTTCCTGCACTCCGTCGGCTGCTCGGGAGAAACCAAGCTCAATGCGCTGCTTGCTAAACAACGAACGGCAAAGGGTGCGCGCCGCTTCGATTGGGGATTGGCCCTGTTCTGCAGCACGATGCATGACGCCTAAGAGAGTGGGCCAGTCGATTTCGTTGGATCGGCGCAGCTGCTTGGGCGCTGCATCAGCAAGCCGAGGAGTGCGATCGTCCACGACGACATAACCGATTTCATCAAGCCCCCTGCGGCCTGCGCGGCCGAACATTTGCAACAGTTCATCGCAGGCTACGTCGTGCTCGATTTCACCGCTGAAGTAGCGGGTGTCAGACACAAGCACCGAGCGCATCGAAAAATTGATTCCCGCCGCCAGTCCCATCGTGGCCACCACCACGCGCAGCTGCCCCTCCTTTGCCAGCGGCTCGATGATTCCCGCACGCTGCCCGTAAGACAATCCGCTGTGGTGATAGGCCACCCGTTTCTCTAACATTGCCACCAGTTCTTTACCGCAGGTGCCCTTCTGCTCCCGGGTAAGTGGCAGCGGATCATCAGCGGGCAGCGCTTTCGCCAGCTGCCGCGCGATTTTCTCAGCATTGGCCCGCTGCGGCGCAAAAATCAACAGCGGCCCGGCTCCTGCGGCGAGAACTTCGAGCGCAAGCCGGGGCCAGTATCCCGTCACGCTGGCAGGAGCGCGGTAGGGAAGCCCCCAGGCGGGCAACTCATCCAGCGGCACAGGGCGCTCCCGGGTCGTCACCAGTTCCGCCTGCCGATTCAATCGACCGAGCCAGGCAACGACATCTGCAGGATTGGCCACACTCCCGCTCAACAAGAGTAGCTGGGTATCCGCTGGCGCAAGGGCCACGGCCAACTCGTAATTCAGCCCTCGCACCCGGTCGCCAATCATCTGGTATTCATCGATCACCAGCAACGCCGGCCCGCTCCCGCGAAGAAACCGTTCCCGCTGGGTTTCCAAAGTTGCGACCAGCACTGGCGCGTCAACATTTTCAGCCACGTCCCCTGTCGCGATGCCCACATCCCAGCCTTTCCGCCGCCACTCCGCACATTTGTCGTTCGCCAGTGCCCGGGTAGGAACGGTGTAGATTGCCTGTCCCCGCAGATGCCGACCAGTGACCAGCAGCTCGAAGACCCAGGTCTTGCCCGCACCAGTGGGAGCGTCGACTACAACGTCACGTCCGTTCTTGAGATGGGTGACAGCCTGCTGCTGCCAAAGATCTGGAAGCGTTAGCTGAACCGATAACCCCTCCATAACAATCAGCGAGGTTAAGACACCAGTTCCTGATCAAATCAAGAACCACCATTGGTGACAAGATTCGTCGCGGCTACTCGCCAGCAACTCTAGGAGTCCCGCTGCCGGTCAATTCAATCATGTCTTCGAGAATGTGAATCGTCTCAAGCTTGGTCGGATCAACGCCAAACGGATACTCCTCTTTTTCCTCGTCTTCATCATCTTCATGAACCATTCGCATTCCCGTCTGATCTTCCTCACTGAACTCCGAGAATGGAATCAGCTTTTCGTCATCCACATTCTCCAGAGCCAGGCGATAGCGCTCAATACGCTTTTCACCACTGGCCGCAATCTGATCAATCCGGGCCTTGCGCTCAGTGCGTCGAGTTTCCCGTCGCACCTTGTTGCGCTCCACTTCAGCCAATCTCTCGACTTCGTTGAGCGAAACGGTGTTGCGGTCGATCTGTGCCTTGAGGCGTTTGGTGTCTTCGACGATAAACTGGAACTCAGGCTCACCGCTGATGCGGGCGGCTGACCGCTTCGCCAATTCTTCATAGGGGATTTTGTGTCCCTTGAACAAATCGTATGACTGCGGAGCGATCTCATCATTTTGCAAAGGGTAATCAAGCGCCGCCTCACCGATTTCCATAGCATCGAGCCGCGATGGCAGGATCACCTCTGGAATGACACCTTTCTTCTGGGTGGTATCGCCTGAGATGCGGTAGAACTTCCTGATGGTCACTTTAAGCGCCCCTGCCCGACTCTTGTCACTGAACAGCGACATGTATCTCTTCACAGGGATGATCGTCTGCACGGTGCCTTTGCCAAAGGTCGATGTATCCCCCACGATGAGCGCCCTTTTGTAATCCTGGAGCGCTGCAGCGAGAATCTCGCTCGCTGATGCACTCGTTTTGTCAGTCAAGACAATCATCGGGCCGGTGTACATCGCTTCCTTGTTCTGGCTGCGCAGGCTGTCGACATTCCCGCGCCAGTCTTTCGACTGAACCACCGGGCCGCCGGGGACGAATAGCCCAGTAAGGTCAATGGCCTCGTCAAGGGAGCCACCGCCATTGCCACGAAGATCGAGAACGAGACCTTCGATCCCCTCTTTCATCAATCGACCGAGGAGCTGTTTGATATCAGCGGTCGTGGAAGTATCGCCACCGTCCATGTCGGCGTAGAATGAGGATAGGTTAATCCAACCGATCCGGCGCTCCTTTTCGGTTTCGATCATCTCGGCGTTTGCGAGCTTGTCCTTCAAATTTACAACGTCCCGCTCAATGAGGATGTCCCGTGTCACAGATGGATCATCCGCATTCGCTGGATTCACCTTGAGGCGGACGATCGATCCCTTCTCACCGCGAATCATGTCGACCACCTTCTGCAGTTTCATGTACATTACGTCGACCATCTCGCCGTCTTTGCCCTGAGCAACACCGACGATGCGGTCTTTCACGCTCAGATCACCACCGCGATCAGCCGGGCCACCGACGACTAGACCTTGAATCTCAGCCGCGCCTTCGTTCATCTGCAGCAGCGCTCCGATTCCGACTAGAGAATTGTTCATACCGATCTTAAACGACTCCATTTCCGATTCGCTGAAATATTCCGAGTGCGGATCATAGGCAGCAGCCAGTGCAGACAGAAAATAGTTGTTCACGTCCTCTTCGTCGTTCTCTTCCAGGCTCTCAAGGAAACGTGTGTAGCGCTTCAATATTTTGTCTTCCGCCTTCTCATCGTCAGCCTTTGCCGGCTCAACAGGTTTGCCTGACTTCTCAGCTTTCGCCTGGCGTTTTTCCTCAGCTGCTTTGGCGATCAGCCGTTCTTGAAGAAGTTCGCCTTCAATGATGCCGCTCCACATTTCATCGGCAGCGGCCATGTTTTCGGGCCAGTTGACCTCGCGACGGCTCATGGTAACCGTCTTATTGGAGTCGAAGGTAAACTTTGGATCCTTGAGCAGCTCCTCGATCTTGGCGACGCGGTCTTTCACCCGGGCGGTGAAGACGTCGTATATTTCGTATGCGGCTTTGTTGTTTCCAAGGATGAGCTGATCATCCAGCTGAGTGGAAAACTTTTCCCGAAAGCTGTTCACGTCCTCAAGCGTGAAGAAGTAGTGATTGCCGTCAAGGTACGGTGACTTGACGTAGTTCTCCAGCATTCGCTTGGAGATTTCATTGTCGAAATCTTTGCGGCTGTAGTGCTGATATTGCAGCATATTTGCCACATACATGCCCACTTTGCCGTAGCTTGCGGTCTCCTGTGCCTGGCCGCAGGCTGCGGATAAAAGGCACATAGACAACACAGCCCCAATGGCTGGGAGTGGGGAGCGAGCAAACTTCTTCATAGTTTTAAATATTTCGATCAGCAAAGGAATCACAGATTCATTCCCCGAACAAGCGTCGCCTTTGCCAGGCTTTAGCTTGGAATTCAT
>JAGROY010000231.1:0-941 GCA_020439995.1 Verrucomicrobiia bacterium | reverse complement strand
GTAAGGCTGTTTAAATGTCTATAACTTTTAGGCATTAGCCCACAAATTATGTTCACTATCAAGTCCTATTGCGGAGGAACCTGTCAGACGAATGGCTACGCTATCAACTGCCCGGAGGGCGTGATCGCAGTAGACGCACCAGATGGAATGCACCGATGGCTAGAAGACAACCACTTAATCCCCAAGGCCCTGCTACTGACGCACATGCATTTTGATCACGTCATGGATGCCGCTGCAATCGCCGAGAATTTCGACTGTCCTGTGTTCGCGCACAGCGCGCTGACGACAGAACTCCATCTCGGAGATTTATTTTCTCAATTTACCGGGGAGAAGATCGAGATCGCGCCTTTCCCAGTGACCGAAAAGCTGGAAGGTACAGCTTCGATGGTGGCAGCGGGTGCCCATTTTGCCGTCCTCCACGTGCCCGGGCATTCCCCGGACAGCGTCTGCTTCTACCTGAAAGATGAAGGAATTCTTTTCGCTGGGGACACTTTATTTCAATCGGGAATTGGTCGTTCAGACTTTCCCGGAGGCAGTGGGGCACTTTTGCTAGCTGGAATCCGCGAAAAGATCCTGACGTTACCTGAAGCTACACACGTCTATCCAGGACACGGTGACAGCACCACGGTGGCAGTTGAGCGGATCGGAAATCCCTACCTGCGTTGAGCACGCGGCAGGGCCAGGCACGACTTTGCTGTTTTCAAGATTCGCGATCGACGTTAACGATGGCGCAAGATGAGTAGTAGCCCTTATACCCCCTCCCCCGATCGTTATGATGGACGCATGCCCTACCGCAAGTGCGGTAAGTGGGGGCTGAAGCTTCCTGCCCTCACGCTTGGCTTCTGGCACAACTTTGGTGGCCCCGACGCGACGGAAAACCAGCGCCAGATGGTGCACACGGCGTTCGATTGCGGCATCACCCACTTCGACCTGGCGAACAA
>JAGROY010000026.1 GCA_020439995.1 Verrucomicrobiia bacterium | reverse complement strand
ACGCCGCTGATGTCAAGCGGAGCGGCACCGATGTTCTTCAGCTCGATAAATTCAGACTCTGCGGAATCGCCGGGATTATAGTTCAGCTCAGTGATGCGCAGGAACTCGATCGGCGTTGGTGTGTTTGTAAGGCGATTGATGGTCAGGGCGTGGGAATGAAGGGTGCCGCCCTGAAAGTCGAATGCCTCCAGGCTGATGGAATTGGAACCCGGCAACAATGGAATCGTTACCTGCCACTTCACATCATCCAGCCATCGCGTCTGCAACGGCTCCGCTTCCCCGGCGATTCGGAAGCCCCGGATATCGATCCAGCCTTCGCCTTCGATCTGCGCTACGGGCGTGAAAACTTCAAGGGCACCACCGCCATTGGTCGTTACCTTGAATGGTACATCGGCGGGCAATCGACGAGCGACGGCCGCCCTTCGACTGCGAATGTAGCTGCTCTGTGAGCTGAAACTTTGCCCGACCACGCTGCCGTAGTGCTGGAGCCACGGCGTCATGTAGTCCTCGTGAAACGTGGTATTGATGAGGTCATTCACGTGGCCCCAGTAGAGGCGCTCAATCCGCGGGATGCTGAACACTTTGCGAATGTTGCCAGCGGTTGGCGGTCGAAGCACCGAACTGGCGCTCTCGCTGAAGACGAAGTCCATGTCCCACGGCAGCGCGGTGACGCCACGGCCATCCTCTGGGATGAAGAAGCGAATGTTGTGCTGGAGTCCACCGAGAATGTAGGTATCGCCGATGCCGCAAAGCCCCATCAGCGCGGCGTAGCGTGCCCATTCGTCGACGTCCATCACCTCATCGATCTGCAACTCAAGTTCATCTGCGGGCAACCCCATCACCTTGCAGAATCGAATCATCCCGGAGTAGTCGTCGCGGCGATTGCCAGTGCGCATCTCGAAAATTCCGCGGTAGGCTTCCTTGCTGTCGCCCAGATCGCGCAGGTCTGAACCGATGTGCTGAAAAGGGCTCGGCGGCTTTGGCCCTTCGACCCCTCCGGTGGAGCTTGAGGGATCATAGGTGATGTCATAATTGAACACCGCTCCCTTGTCCCCGTCCTCGAATTGGGATTCCATGAACACCGAACCGTAGCCAGCCATCATCATGATCGAAGTGCCAGTGTGCACAGTGGTGGGTGGCACCAGGTAGGCGAGATCGTCATACATGCAGGGGACGCCGGCCTTGTTGAACATGTGCTTCACATAAACCTCGTCCTGGCGTTTCGGCACTGGCGAGCGGCCGGAGCGATCGAATCCAACGGAATCATGCACGCCGCGGAAAAGATGATCCGCAGGAAAAGCGACGCGGAAGCCGCGGTAGTCGTTGCCATCCCGTGCACGTCCGGCACCACTGCCGCGCAGGCGAACGCCCACGTCGTAAAACACCTCACGGTTGTTGTAGATCGCGGTGCCTCCGAGTAGCTCGTTGCTCATGAGATTGTAGCGTTCGTGCATGAAGTCGCTGTCGTCGTCGAGCATGATCACCCGCATGGTCTGCATCGATCGATTGGTGCCGCGTCCGTCCTCGACTTGATACAGCGCACGGGCATCGGGGCCAGCGGCTGGAGCCATTGCAACAGCACCTGCGCCATCCTGTGCTTCCAGCCAGAACTGAACCACCGTCCGGGCCGACTGTCCGGGTAGTGTGCCTTGCCCATGGCCGGTGGCATCGACGACAAATGGATAGCTGACGATCTCATCACTGCCGTCCACCCTGGCCTTCAGCTCGATGCTTGCGATGCCATCGGGATCATCGACGTCCGCCGTGACCGTGACCAATTCATCGACAGCGGGCACTGCAGGCGAATGCTGAAGCTTGCTGAAGGTAGGGCCAATGTTTGCCTGGTACTGAGAGTTTTGGCTTCCTGGAGTGCCGGACATTTCTGGTCTTGTCAGGGCAGAGGTAAGTGCAATGCGCTGGTAGAACCCCCGGGTGTTGAGCTGGTTCGATCCCGAGATCCAGCGGGCTCGAAACGAAACTTCGTAGGTCTCCGAATCCCGCAGCGCAGTGTTGTTCACAAAGGTGGTTTCCAGATGATTGTGTCGCGTGTCCGTACCGCCCGTGGCGATCAGGCGCAGCACGCGGTTCCCAACGTTGTCAGGATCGCCGTCGATAAACGTGTGGCGATGGTTGCCGAGAAACCGCCACTTATCATCACCGGGATCAGTATCAAAACCACCGTTCTGGATCAGTTCCTCTGCTGCGCCATCGGGGTCGCGAAGCACGCTGATGTCGTCCAGCAGCACTTCTCCATCGCGAATCATGCCGATCCTGAACTCACGCCAGTTGGTCAGCCCGTAACCCTGAGCGCCATCCATGCGATAGCGAATCGTTTCCCAGTGCTGCTTCGTCGCCTCGTCGCTGGCTGCCCACGCATCTGGCGATGCATTGTCTGCCCGGGGATCCCGCAGCTCCATGCTCGAGCCATTACCGTCCGCAAGCACTGGCCACCGTCCACCGTCGTAGTAGGCGACCTCGTCAGCAAGGTTGCCGTTCGCATCTTCCACTTCAATGACATCGCGGGCTCGATTCAGCCGACCGCTGAAGTCACCAAAGATTCGCGTCGCCATCCCGGGATACTTCGCCTTCATCGCCCCGGAGTCCCGGGCGATCACCAGGTAACCGCTGGGTGCGATGCTCGTGGCTTCAGGAATTTCAAAATCAATCCCGCCACTCAATTTCCATCCGGACAGATCTACTTCAGCACTACTGGTGTTGTGCAGCTCGATCCATTGCTCATCGCGCTCGCGGATCGCTGTTGAGGGAACTCCTGGCGCAACAATTGCGGTGGCTGTCAACTCCGCGCCAAGGATGACATCGCTGCTGGTGGCCGAGCGTTGATGCACCTCGACGGAAAGTCGATTAATTCCTGCGATCAGGCGGTCAACGGGGACATCGATGAAATCGGAATAGTCGGCAGTGCCAACACTGGCATTCGCTGTCGTCGATGCCACAATGATCTCTCCCTCGTCCAAGTTGAAGCGCGCAATCTCAGTTCCATTGAGGTAGAAAATGGCACCATCGTCAACGATGTGGCGCAGCTGGAGTCGGTCGATCGATTCTAACAAGTCACCTTCCACGACGAAGTCGGTCTCGGCATAGTAGGTGACTACCAGGTTGGTCAGCGGATTCTCGAACGATGTAAGCAACGGCTCAGGCAGGCCGTCGGGACTGGTCTCGGCACCCAGTAAGGCTGTGCCGACCTTCCAGTTCGTGTTGTCGACCGCATGCGGAGCCAGCGCCCAGTTGCTCCCGAGATCAGTACCCGATTCATTGTAGCGCCAGTCTGAAGCGATGGGCACCAATGCGAGCGCTTCCTCCACCGGAGGGATGGCAGGAGTGCCGGGATCTTCGCGAAAATGGTACATGACCTCGTTGATTACGATTTCATCGTGAAAAACGAACGGGTTCTCGGCTCCGAAGGAACGTGCCTGCGGGAAGAGCCACTTGCCAGGATAGCGCGTCGATCTTCCGCGATTTCTGGACGTGACCCGCTGAGCATCGACCAGTCGAGTGCCACCGTCGGCGATCAGGAACAGACGATCGCCCGCAGCGGGAGTGAATCCTAACATTGTATCCGAAAATACCAGAAATTGACCGGCGTTCAGGGTCTGGCCTGGAATCAAAAACTGCTCACCTGTTGATGACTGGATCCTCCAATCGGATAGATTCATCGCTTCAGAACCCACGTTTGCCAGCTCGATGTGGAATTCACCAGGCGTGCCACCTGCCGCAGCGATCTCGTTAAATACAACGCTCTCCTCCGCTACTGATTCTGGATTTGCCACACCCGGCGATCCTCCAATGGCGGTGCTGGCACGCCAGCTTCTCGCATCGTCCGATGCCGTTTCCCGCACTGATTTTGTCAGCGTCGCACCCGAGCCATCGGCTCCCACCGGCCAGGCCCCGCTGTCGCGGAAGTCGACGTCGTTCATCAGTCGACCGGAGTTGTTGCGCAAGCGGATCTGTTCTCCACCGTTGTTCAGGCTGCCCGACCACGGCCCGAGTGTTCCGGCAGCCATCGCCTCGGGATGATCGGAAATCACCAGATATCCGCCAGCCTCGATCACCGTCCCTTCGGGGAAATCGTAGTCGATACCGCCGCGTATTTTCCACCCTGACATGTCAACATTGACCGCCATCAGATTGGTAAGTTCGATCCACTCTGGGGCAATCGTCGCAGAGTCAGCAGGATGGTACTGGATCTCGTTGAATGTGACAACGCTGTCCGCACGCGCGATCGTCAACGAACAAAACAGTGCCGGAAGCAGCGTGGACAGGAAGGTCGATAACCACGGGATCTGGCGGCGATCCGTGAAACTCGTGAGTTGAAGTGAATGTTGGGTCATGCGGGCGGTACGGGAGTTGATAGAATCCCTTCAGGATTCTATCCTGCAATCGACTGCCCAGGGTAGCAATCCGCTAGCGCGGCCATACAGCCCTGGTCTTGGGTAACAATGCCATTGGCATATTGCCAAAATCTCAAGAAGTGCTGTGTATCTTGGTCAATATAGACAACGGGGAAATTTATCGGGCGTTCCAGAGCATCACACTATGACATCGTGAATGACGTTTCCGTGAACATTTGTCAGCCGCCGCTCGATGCCGTTGTGGTAGAAGCTGAGGCGTTCGTGGTCAAGGCCCAGGAGGTGCAGGATCGTGGCGTGAAAATCATAGACCGTCGCCACGTTCTCGACTGCCTTGTAGCCAAAGTCATCGGTAGCCCCGTAGCTGTAGCCCGGCTTTACCCCGGCACCGACCATCCATGCGGTGAAGCCTGCGGGATTGTGATCGCGGCCGCTCGCGCCTTTCTGGAAAGTGGGCATGCGGCCGAATTCGGTGCACCACACGACGAGCGTGTCCTTGAGCAGGCCGCGCTGTTTCAGATCGGTAATCAGCGCTGCCGTGGGCTGATCGAGAACGGGGCCATGGATGCTGTATTGTTCCTTGAGAACTTTGTGGCCGTCCCAGTTGCTGACACCTTCACCGCCGGTCTGGTAAGCGCCATTGAACAACTGCACGAACCGCACTCCCTTCTCAACCAGCCGTCTCGCGAGGATGCAGTTGCGGCCGTATGCAGCACGCAGATCTTTCACTTTGTTCCCTGATTCATCAGCGCCATACATTTTCAAAACGTGTGCTGGCTCTGACGAAAGATCGCTGACTTCCGGAACGCTCATCTGCATGCGCGCCGCCAGCTCGTAACTGGAAATTCTCGCCGCCAGCTCGGAATCGCCAGGGAATCGTTTGAGGTGGTGACGGTTGAGTTTCGTCAGGAAGTCGCGCGTGGCGGCGTCACTTTTGGGAGAAATGTTAGACGGTCTGGCAAGGTTTCGGACGGGATTTGCAGCATTGAAGTCGGTGCCCTGAAACGCGGCGGGAAGGAATCCCGGGCCCCAGCAGTTGACACTCGACTGAGGATTGCCGCGCGGATCTGGAATGGCCACATAGGCAGGGAGCGTGGCATTTTCACTGCCGAGCGCATACGTTACCCAGGCACCAGCGCTGGGAAAGCCATCCAGCGTGAAGCCAGTGCTCATGAAGTTTTCACCTGGCCCGTGCGTGTTGGTTTTGCCAGTGAGCGAGTGAATGAAACACATATCATCTGCCAGCGCGCCGAGATGAGGCACCAGATCGGAGATCATCTTTCCACTCTGGCCGCGCGGGCGGAATTCCCACGGGCTCTTGACCAGGTTGCCCTGTTCACCCTGGAACGTGATCAACTTGTCCCCACCCGGCATCGGCTGGCCGTGGCGACGAATCAGCTCCGGCTTGTAGTCGAATGTATCGAGGTGGCTGCACGCTCCCGAGCAAAAGATCATGAGCACGTTCTTCGCCCGCGCCGGAAAATGCCCCCTGCGCGGTGCGTTAGGATTGGCGGGATCGATGTCAGGGCGAATAGGGATCTTACCAGCAGCGCTTTCCCGGATCTTGCTGTCGCTAAGCAGTCCTTCTGCTCGCAGCAAATCCGTGAGTGCAATGCTGCTAAGAGCCGTGGCGCTCTGGGAGAGGAATTGCCTGCGGTTGAGGAGTGGATGATTCATGATGGACTTAAAACACGAACAGGAACTCACTGGTGTTAAACATAGCCCGGCAGAAAGACTCGATCCCTTCGGCCGTGATCATTTCTTGTGAGGCCTGTTGCTCGAAGTCATCCGGTTCGCGGGAGAATGCCAGCTCGAAGGCGCGGGTCACTTTTGCTGCATCCGATGGCTCGCTGGCGAGGCGCTGCGCGAGGATCTCGGCCTGCTGGAGAACGAATGAGCTGTTGTAGAGATTCAGCGCCTGAAGTGGCGTGTTAGAGCGACTCCGTTTTGGAATAACCTGATTGCCGTCCGGGCAGTCGAACGAACCGAAGACGGAGTCCTGCTCCTGGCGAATCTTGAACAGGTAAACCATACGCCGGAACTCAGCCGGGCCGAATTTCTCTTTTGGGAAGTAGTGCATGACGTTCTCAACTTCAACGTCCTGAAGGTAAAATCCCGGGCCGCCACCGGTGAGATTCAGCGCGCCGGAGACGGCGAGGATCGAGTCGCGGATGGCCTCGGCCTCCAGCCGTCGGGGAGGAAAGCGCCATAGCAATCGTGAGCCTGCATCGACGGCAGCAGCATCGGTTCGGGGTGCGCTGGACTGCTGGAAGGTGCTGGAGAGCAGGATGAGTTCCTGCATGTGCTTCACAGACCAGCCGCTGCGCATGAATTCATCCGCAAGCCAGTTGATCAAATCGGGATGGGTGGGAGCTACGCCGTTGCCGCCGAGATCGCTCGGTGTTTCGGCGATGCCGGTGCCGAAGATATAGTGCCAGATGCGATTGACCATGACTCTGGGCGTCAGCGGGTTGTCCTTGCTTGCGATCCACTCAGCAAGCTGCACCCGCCGGTTCTGCTCAGGCTCTTCCATGGCTAACCCTAACGAACCCAGAACCGTCAGCGCGTCGGGAGCTACCTGCTCACGTGGCTGGGTGTGATCGCCGCGGTAGAGGCGATAGGTCGGGCCGGGCTGGGAAAAGGATCCCGCCCAGGCTGTGGGCCCGTTTTTCAAATCGTTGATCTGCTCCTGGAGGCGTGCGGTTTCGTCAATCAGTGCGCGTGCCTGGGTCGCTTCTGCTTCGGAAAGCACAGCGAGGAAAGCGTTCGGATCGCTAACGCCACGAAACGGAGCGCGTCCGACTGAGTCGGCGATCGTCGTCCAGGCCTTGCCATCCAGCGATGCCTCGATCTGGTAGTCGGTCGCGACTCGGTCCGCGAACTGGCCCTCGCGATCGCGGCTCCAGATGATCTTCTGAATCGCTGAGGTCTGCGCGAATTCGATCTGCACCCAGCCAGTGCCGCTGGTGTTGGAGATCCAGCTTCGGGCATTTCCTGTGCGGCCGTCATTGATGTGTTCCAGCTTGTGAGCCTCGTAGCCGGGCAGCGTTCCAGAAACTGTGGGCTTTGCGCCAGATTCGGCGAGGGCAATGTTAGCCCCACCGGTGTCGTAGACTTCCAGCTCATCGATGCACGGCTCGCTGCTGGAGGTTGCACGGATAGTGAAGCGCACAAAGCGGGCGGCCGTCGCGGCGAACGTTTCCACGTTCTCACGAGGATCGACCGCCGGGCGCTGGAGATCCGCGGGCTGGTCGGACTGGCGTGCCGCTTTAAGCTTCAGCGCGTCCAGAGTAGTCTTCTTAACTTCGAGAGACTGCGTCAACTCGGCCAGACGATCTGCAGTGGCGGGGTCTTCAGGTCGCGGCAGCGGGCGATCCGCGTATTGCACGCCAGCGAAGACGGCCTGCATGGAGTAGTAGTCTTTCTGCAGTACCGGGTCGAACTTGTGGTTGTGGCAACGCGCGCACCCTAACGTCAGCCCCAAAAACGCGGTGCCTGTGGTATTAATCATGTCCGCCAGTTCGTCCTGACGCTGCATGGCGGTGAGGTTGGGGTCTGGACTCTTGACGATGTCGTAGGGCCCGGCGACAAGGAAACCCGTGGCCGCATCCGCGCCCAGGGCGTCTCCAGCGAGCTGATCCTTAATGAACTCATCGTATGGCTTGTCGTCGTTGAACGCCTGAATGACCCAGTCGCGATAGTGGTAGGCAGTCTTGCGCTCGCGATTGGTTTCGAAGCCATTGGAATCGGCATAACGCGCGACATCCAGCCAGTGCCGGCCCCAGCGCTCGCCATAGCGCGGGCTTTCCAGAACACGCGCCACCAGTTGCTCCCAGGCATCGCTGCTGGTGTCATTGACGAACGTAGAGACCTCCTCCGGCGTTGGCGGCATGCCGTGCATGACCATGTACAAGCGCCGGATCAACGTTGGGCGGTCAGCCGACGACGATGGCTCGAGCTTGCTTTCGCGGAGCTTGGCGAGAACAAAGGAATCAACCTCGTTCGCGATGAACGGATCATTCGCGATCGGCACTGGCGGACGCACGACCGGTTGGAACGACCAGTGATCGGTCGTGATTTCGGAAGCTGTTTCCGATCCCGCGGGGAAATTGCCTCCATCATCGATCCATTGGCGCAGGATAGCGGTTTCCTCCTTTGTCAGCCCCTGGCCCTTCGGCGGCATCCGCTGCTCCTTGTCCTCACTGATGACGCGCCGGATGATGTAACTGGCTGCGCTGTCGTGAGCGATCATCAATGGCTCGCCTGAGTCCCCGCCGAGAACGATGCCTGCCGGAGTATCAAGCCGCAGCTTGCTCTTCTGCTTGTCTTCGCCATGACAATCATAACAATGCTCAGCGAGAATCGGTTCAACCTTTTCGGTAAAAGTGTCCGCGCAGAGCTTCGACGCCGGAAGCAAGAGACTGGCGAGAGCGATTGCTTTAAGCATTCCGCATTGCGCAAGGAGCGTTCGCACCAGGGAACGTGATGTTTTCGAGGAATCAGGCATTCGTATCGGGCAGGCGGTTCACTGGCTTTCCCTTACTTTACCACAATTCGGAACCAGCGCACCCCAACCCCAGCTGCGGCGGGAACTGTGAAGGAAGTCGTGCCACTCGCGTCTGCCGCGATGTTCTCAGCACCCGCTACCGGCTGCCAGCTTCCCGGCTGGAGGGTATCAGAGAACTCTACGGAATAGGTTTTGCCGGAAACGCTCGACCACGACAAAGGAGTGCCGCCATCCGCGCTGCGGCTGATTGCTTTTGCCGCGAAGAACGAACTTGCATCGTTGGGATCCGTTCCGGCGATTGCCTCCGCCGCATCGCTGATGCCGTCGCCATCGGTGTCAATGTCAGGATTTCCACCAGCATTTACTTGAATCGTAATATCGATCCGTTGCTCCGGTGCCTGGGAATCATTGCTGCTGACGATCATCACTGCAGCGAAAGTACCACTGGCACCACCCGGGTTGAACTTAATGACAATGCCGCTTGCCTCGCCGGGATCGACCGTTTCAGGAGCATTGAAGAGCACGAAGTTGGCGGCATTTGCGCCTTCAAACGTCACACCGGTAATGGAAAGCGCCTGTCCGGTGCCTCGGTTTTCCAAATCAAAACCGATCACCTGCTCATCCAGAGTATCAAAGTTGAACGCCACCTCATCACCATCGTCGAAGGACAGAAACGGGTCACGCGCAGCACCGTAGACCTCCAGTTCATCCACTGCGACCCCCGAGTTGGGGACGATCAGGCGGACGCCCGTCGCGGAGATGGCACCGCCAGCTGCGGTCGAGATCACGAACTCATGCCGCAGTTGTCGAGTGAAGCCACCGCCAGGTTCCTCGTCCTCGTTGAACTTGAGGTTTACTTCACCGATGGTCATCCAGTCATCGTCGGATGTGGTTTCGTCAGGATCTGACACATTCGTAACTTGAACAGTATAGCGCCCGGCCACGCGGTCAGCGAGTTGGCCACCGCAACAGTCGGTTCCCGGATCCGACCCATCCCACTGGCCATTGCCATTGTCGCGGCCCCATGCGATGCGGTTGACTTCGACAGCGCTGCCGAAACGAACGCCAATGAATGCTGGATTCTCAGCGCTGCCGCCTATCCAACTGTTCGCATTGCCGTAGAAGCCGTCGTTCGCATTGGGTATCAGGTGATAGGAAAGCCCGAGCTCGACCCCAAGCTCGCCAGTTCCAAATGCAGTGGCTCCATTGCTTTCCAACGCGAGATTGTCCGGCACTTTCGCTCCGTCATCATCAGGTGATATCGGGTCAAAGTGGTCGCCGTCGTTGCCATCCCATGTGATCAGGAATCCGTCCGCGGGCGTAAGTTCGAGCGGACTGGGCTCCGGAGGAGCAACCGGAGTGGCGTAGATTTCGATCTCATCGATGGCTGCCCCGGTGGGTGCAATGATGCGGATCCCGGTGGTGGAAACCGCAGTGAAGTTGAATCGGTGCCGCAGCGCCGGAGATGCGGGGGAATTCGCCTCGTAAATGATTTCACCGATGGTGGTCCATGCATCATCAGGCGTGCCCGCATCTGGATCCGCCTGGGTAGTAAACTGAAGAATGTAGGTGCCGAGACAGCGATCACCAAATTGCCCGCTATTGTCCCGACCGAACGCAATGCTGGCCACGGTGACGGGAGCAGCGCCAAGACTGACACCCACAAAACTGTCGGCGCTGTTGCCGATCCAGCTGCTGGCATTGCCATAGCTGCCGTTGTTGACGTTCTCAATGGTATGCGTCGGAGCAAAGGATCCATCGCCGATCAAATCTCTGGCAAATGCCACTCCGCCGGGTGCGAGATTGGCTTCGGCAAAAGTGCCGCCTTCTTCGACAGGGCGCAACGTCCGCACGCTGCCCGCACCGTAGACTTCAATCTCATCGATCGCAGTGCCGCCGCCGAGTCCGGCTTGCGGCACCAGCAGGCGCACGCCAGTTGCTGTGATAGGTGATCCGTCCGATGTGGCGACGGAAAACTCGTGGCGGAGATACCAGGTAAACAGCTCGCCAATCGCGTCATCCTCATTGCTGCGATAGTTGAACGTACCAACGGTAGTCCAATCGCCGTCCGGTGTGTCACTGTCAGGGTTTGCGACGGTGGTGACTTGCAACTCGTAGATGCCGTCGGATCTGTCATCGCACTGACCGCCACAGTCATCTGAACCAGCATCCGAGTCATCGATGGCACCGTTGCCATTGTCCCGCCCCCAGGCGATGCGCTCGATTTCGACACTGCCTCCCAGCGCCACACCAATGAAAGGCGGAGCATCGCCACTGCCGCTGATCCAGCTGTTGCGATTGCCGTAGAATCCGTCGTTGGCGTTGTCGATCAAATGATAGCCGATCCCCAGTTCCGGCCCCAGTTCGCCGGACCCGATCGCTACCGCTCCATTTGCGGCCAACGCAAGATTGTCCGGAACGATCGCGCCGTCCTCTGGAGGCGTGATGTCAAAGTAGTCGCCATCATTGCCATCCCAGGCGATCTGGAATCCGGAAGCCGGCGTGATCTCAAGCGCGCCCGGCTCCGGTGCCTCATATTCACTGGCGTAGATTTCCAGTTCATCGATGCATGCACCACTGCCGATGCCGACTCCCGGAGTAATGACGCGCAGGCCCGTGACATCGGCAGAAGCAATGTTAAAACGGTGACGCAGCGCCGGATTTGCAGGATTGCCAGCTTGAAGGATGACCACGCCGATGGTAGTCCAGCTTTCGTCTGGAGTAGTGGCATCGGGATTGGCTACTGTCGTCGTCTGAACGGTGTAGACTCCTGCCGCACGGTCTGCAAATGCACCCGTGTTGTCGCGGCCAAAGGCAAAGCTGCGGATCGTCGTGGCGGTGGCTCCCAGGCTGATGCCGGCAAAGCTGTCCGCGCTGTCGCCGATCCAGCTGAAGTCATTGCTGAACTGGCCATCATTCAGGTGCGCAATCTGATGGGCCCCGAAGCCACCGGCATTGATCACATCTTTGGCAAATGCCGTTCCCGTCTGTGCCAGATTGTTCTCTGCAATCTCGCCGCCTTCCTCAACGGGCCGAATGGTGGGAGGTGGCGCGACCACATCACCCGGTTGCGAGTAAAGCTCAATCTCATCAATACATGCGCCATCAAAAGTAATGATGCGCACGCCCGTGGCCTCGATTTCCTCGAAGTTGTAGCGGTGGCGCACGGAGGGTGCGGTGAGGAGAGCTGAAATCTTCGTGTAATCAAGCACTGCGAGCGTCTCCCAGTCTTCATCTGGAGTCGTCTCGTCGGGATTCGGAACCATCGTATACTGAATTTCATAGGTTCCGACTGCCCGGTCCGCAAACTCTTCGGTGTTATCCCTTCCAAAGGCAATGCTCTCCAGGCCAACGACATCTGCGCCAAGGTTGATACCGGCGAAGCTGCCTGCGCTGGCACCGATCCAACTGTTGCTGTTGCCGAAGATCCCGTCATTCAGGTGCGCCGTCTGGTGGGAATCCAATGTGCCATCAAGGATCACATCTTTGGCAAATGCCGTTCCCGCCAGCGCCAGATTATTGTCAGCCATCTCACCGCCCTCTTCGACCAAGGTGGCGGCCTGGCCTGCGCCATACACCTCAAATTCATCGATCGCGGTGCCGCCGCCAATTCCAGACGCAGGCACTATCAATCGCACACCCGTTGCCATGACTGGCGATCCACCATCTGTCTCAATGACATACTCGTGGCGGAGATAGGCCGTGAAGCCGCCACCCGGTTCGAAATCATCGCTGCCTGCGTACTCAAATTCCGCCACCGTCGTCCAGTTGCTGTCGGCACCAGGCACCGTGTCAGTTGTAATCTGTAGTTCGTAGAGGCCATCCACTCGATCGTCACACTGGCCGTCACACGCGTCACTTCCCGGGTCAGAATCATCCCACTCGCCGTTGCCATTGTCCCGACTCCAGGCGACGGACGAAATTTCCCGGGCACCACCGAGATCGACTCCAACATACCAGGGATCACCATCGCTACTGCCTCCAATCCAACTGTTGTTGTTGCCGTAGAAGCCATCGTTGATGTTCACAGTGCGATGAAAGCCAATGTTCAATTCCGGGCCCAGTTCACCACTGGAAATAGCCGTCGATCCATTCGCCGCCAGCGCTAGATTGTCCGGGGCCAAGGCTCCTGATTCAGGCGGCGTTGCATCGAAATGCTCCCCATCATTCCCGTCCCAGGTCACATTGTAACCCTCTGCCGGCGTGATCGTCACATCTGCCAATGCCTCACCTTGGAAGTAAAGGCACGAGGCACCCAACGAAAGCAGAAAACCCGACAACTTAGAAATTCCTACGATTCTCATGCGGCTCAGCCTACCTAGAATTCGCGCGCGGTGTCGATAAAATTGTATACAATCCTGAATCGACGGAAACAAATAGATCGCTTCCAGAGTGAATCTCGTTTGAACTGGATGGCCACACTTTTAATGAAGAACTGAGTGCCCGCCAAGACGCCAAAGCCTGACAACCGACCAGAATCCGCGCTGCTGCGGATTCTGGAAGCCTTGTTTCGTGGTGACTTTTCCAGCGGCCAGCGGCTGACTGAAGAATCGCTGGCAGAGATGCTCGGCATGAGCCGAACCCCCGTAAGGCAGGCGCTCATCGAGCTGAAGGGCCTCGGCGTGATCGACGTGCACCGCAACCGCGGAGCCGTCGTTCCGCTGGAGTATTTCAGCGATGCGAAGTTGCGCGAGATCTACCACGTTCGGCGACTGCTGGAGGTGGAAGCCACGCGCCTCGCTGTCGGTCGCATATCAGGAGATGAATTGAGCGAACTTGTTGAGCAGACCGAGGCACTGCTGGAATCGGGCAAAGCCGACCAAGACTGGGCTCTTGACGAACGGATTCATTCGGTGATCGCCCACAACTGCGGCAACCATACCCTGTGCCACGAAATCGAGCGCTACTCCACCCTCGTGCAGGCGATCCGCCGGGTAGTCGGCCGCAATCTTCCCGTGCAGCGCATCACCTCCGAACAACACCTCGAAATCCTCACCGCCATCCGCGACCGCAACCGCCGCAGAGCGTCCCAGGCAATGCACCGCCACCTCCAGCAAGCGGAAGAATCGGCCTCAACGACGCTAGCGAAACTTGGGTAGCGTAACCCGGGTGATGACTCACCGGATGTGCCCCAAAGATTCGTTGGCGAGCTTCCTACTTGTCTCTCATTTGTTGCAGCGCGTCGTCCCATTTCCTGGCCGCATGTAAGTCATCGCATGCGGTGGCGGCTAAGAAGGCGATCCGTGCGGCTCTGGCATCGTGTCTGAGAGACCTTGATTCTTCTGCGTGGTGCAGAGCTTGCTCCCAGCCGCCGGTGGTCAGGCAACGCAGTGCCTGGTCGATCTTCGCGTGTGCAAGCAGAGCGATCTGAAGCAGTCGTTCCAGATCGCATTCGCAGCGTGGGCACGCATCCAGATCATCGGTCACCAGACTGATGCGGTGGCATGACGGACATTCGATTTCTCCGTCCACTGTCAATCTTCGAGATAGAACACGACATCACTCAACGTGTCATTGGCTTCAAGGAGTGCGTCCCAGTCGCGGTCGCGGATCGCCTCCGTGCTTCGCTTTAGAAGTTGTTCAATCTGCGATGTGTCTTCTTCGTTGAGTCCGGCCTCCAGTAGAATATCGCACCTCTTTTGCAGATCCTTCGCCGTGGCAAGCATGCTGTCCTCAGTGTCGATGTAATCGTCGTCGTCGGCATTGACAACGGATTCCACATCGACGTCTTCGCCCACGAGTCCGCGAATGTTGTCGCGCGCTTCGTCCAAGTCGAAGTGCCGTCCGTGTTCGCGTGTGTCCATGACCACCTCCCGGGTTTTTCCTGAGATTTTTTCCGTGGCTGTCACCTTCAGCATGTTGTTCAAGTCCAGGTCGAACTTGACGATAATGGGATTCCCGGCTGGAACATTGCTCAGGTCTCGCACAAGGAAATCGCCGACCAGTGTGTTTTCGTCAGGGTTCACATGTTCGCCCTGATAGACATCCACGCGCACTTCCTCCTGCCCGTGGTAGAGCGTGTAAAAGGCTTCCGATTTTGCCGACGGCAGCGGCGAGTTGCGCTTGATCAGGGGGACACAGATTTTGCGTTCAACTGGCCCGGAAAAATCGATCGTGCTGGTGCTGAATGTGTGTGGCGTAATGTCGACCAGAATGGACTGGACATCCGCACCGCTGAGTGTGGCGGCCTGAATCCCAGCACCCAGGGCCACTGCGAGATCAGGATCGACATCAAAGCGGGGTTCAATCTTGAGTTGTGTCTCGATGAGGCGGGCGACGGCAGGCGGGCGGGAAGCACCGCCAACAAGGAGGATCTTGTCGAGTTGATGTGGAACCAGCTCGGCGTCGGTCATCGCTTTGTGGATACAGGTCAGTCCGCTACAAAGTACTCGGCTTCCCATTCCGCGTCCCACGTCGGTGCGGCCCATCGATACAGGGCAGCACGCTCCTCTTCACTGCGGAATTTCTCGGCTCTCAACTGGCGCGCCAGAAATTCTCCAAGCCTGTCATCCGCGTCTTCCGTGAGACGTGCCCGCACAAGGAACATATCCGTCATCCTGCCCCAAAACCCGTGAGAAACCGCCGGAAACGCTGGTTGCTTCTGTTGCAGCAATCTGAATGCCTGATCAGGCCGTGCCCTGTCCCAGTACCGCTGCACTGACGGCAGGTACGCAGTTACATCCGGCTGGCCAGCAAAATGGGCCATCAGTGCGATTCCCGCATTGTCCGTTTCCGCTCCAGAGGCCACCTCATCCCTGGCCAGCGAGAGCCACGCACCCGCAGCACGGCCCGGCACGCAGTCCTTGTCCACTTTCTCCAAAAAGCGTATCGCCCGGTTGTTGTCCTGTGCATGGAAAGCAGCGATTCCCTTGATCAGCAATTTCAACTGCGCAAATGGCGACTGTGTTCCACTACTCGGAATTGAGTCAACGCAATGAGATTATTTTCATCTCTGGCGCACCTGCTATCGGGCAAAGGCTCTGAACAACGCCAGGATTTCCTCGTTGACTTCCCGTTCGGTCTGAACGGTTTGGCCTACTTGCTCGCGGAGGATGTCGCGAAAGCGCTGGCGCATCCGGAAGGCGACGAGTTTGACTGCGGCTTCGGTCATTGCGAAGGAATCACCGATGGCCGCATACGTGGGAGAGTCGCCCCGGGCACTGGTCAGGGTGGGCTTGAGGGCATCAAACAGCGCCCCTTTGTCAGCCTGGCCGTACTCGTCACGCAGAGTGGCAAAGACGTTCTCAAGAACGGTGGTGGCCCAGCGGCGCTCGAACCACTGGTCGGGTGAGTCATTGGTGCCTGTGTCAGGTTCAAACTGGTAGCGGCGTTCGGCACTGGCAATCGCGTCGGCATCAAGTGATACGAGAAGGTGTCCCCCACCCCGCTTGGTGCGGTGCCGTGCCTTGCGTTCGTTCGCCAGATAGTTCTTCAAGCCGCGCAGGAGAAACGATCGCAGGGTGCCTAGTTCCTCGCGAGCCCGAGCGATCATCTCTTTCTCAATGACACGCGCGAGGAACCCCTGAGTGGCATCCTCCGCATCCGGTGCGGTGAGCCCGGTGCGGCGGGCGAAGACGTAGAGGGGGTACCAGTAGGTCTTGCAAAGTTCCGCCAACGCGGTAGCTGCCAGTGTATCGTCGGCGCTGACAGCCCGCACCAAGCTCCAGCGGGTGGATGGAAATTGCCCACCGCCCACGCCGACGAATAACGGCGAAGTGCGGGGACGGCTACTGTTGATACGGGATTCCACTTCCAGCCAAGGCTGCTATCCCGACTCCGAGGGCGGCCAGCACTGCGCCGACGACGATCAAGGCGAGGGTGCAGTAGCCCATGATCAGGCCGGCCACCGCCTGGCCCCGCCCGCCTGCCGGTGCCTTGCCGCGCTTGATGTTGCCCAGAGCGATGTGACCAGTGATCACTGCGGGAACGGCAACCGCCAGGCCAAAAATCCCCAGGCAAGGGAACATACATCCTGCAAATACCAGGGCGATCGCCATGATGCCACAGACCAGCGATGCTAGCGCCATGGGATCCTGCTGCTCCGTTGGCGGAAATTGCGGCGGGGGCTGGACCGTCACGTGCGTCACTGTCGCCTGAGGTGACAAAGCTCCAGCGTTTTGGAACCACTCGGGTTTGACTTCACCAGCGGGCATCCAATTGGGCATGCTGCCATTCCAGTTCCAGATCAGAGTACCTGACTGGATCGTCCCGTTTGCCACAAGACTGGGGATTTGTTCTTCCGAAAACGCCTGTTGGGTTTTCTCAGGTGTGACATAGTACCACTGGGTCATGCGAAAACCATGCAGGATAGAACAGCGCTGGGCAAGACTCGGGTCTGGAAACTAGGCGCACCTAAAACTGGAAATAAAGAAACGGGCTGTAGCCCCTGGCATACATCATCGACAGCGCGACGAAGAGCAGCACCATGGATGCCGCAGCTTTGGGTGCGGTGAGGGTCTCCAGCAGTCTGGCAGAGCGGGGACAAAACCACACGACCAGGGACGCAAGCGCGAAGGCGAACATGTTGAACGGTGTGAGCAGCTCTGCGGTCTTCAACGCAGCCGCAGGGGCATCACCACCGAATGCAAACATTGCCGAAAGATACCGCCAGGCGACTTCAAAGTTCTCCGCACGGAAGAAGACCCAGGTCACTAACACAATCACAAAAGTAATAGCTACCCGCAACGCGTGCGGCCACTTCGCGTAGAACGAGTCTTTGCCCATCAGACGCTCCAGCGCGAGCATGCCACCGTGGATCGCTCCCCACACGATGAACGTCCACTGCGCCCCGTGCCAGAGGCCACCGAACAACATAACCGTCATCAAGTTGACGTAAGTTCGCTTTGAGCCCAACCGATTGCCCCCCAGCGGAATGTAAAGGTAGTCGCGGAGGAATGTGGAGAGTGATATGTGCCAGCGCCGCCAGAAATCGGTGATGCTGTCAGCCTTGTAGGGAGAATCGAAATTCTCCGGAAAGCGGAAGCCGAACATGCGACCAAGCCCGATCGCCATGTCCGAGTAGCCGGAGAAATCGAAATAAATCTGGAACGCGTAGGCGGTAATACCGAGCCACGCCATGGGTGCCGACAGCACGCCCACACCAGCACCGAAGCAGGCATCGGCCATCATTCCCATTGGATCCGCCAGCAGCACTTTTTTGGCAAAGCCGACATTGAATCGGGTGATGCCAGTGACGAATCCCTCGATGGTGTGCTCCCGCGAGCGCAACTGCTCAGCCACGCTGCCGTAGCGGACGATGGGGCCGGCGACCAGTTGCGGAAACATGCTCACGTAGCAGGCAAAATCGATAAACGATGGAGCAGGCCGCGCATGACCGCGATAGAGGTCGATGCTGTAGCTCATCGATTGAAACGTGTAGAAGGAAATACCAACCGGCAGCACGATGTTACGAACGAACTCAGGCGCTTCAAATGCACCCAGCCCCAGCGACTCAGCGACCATACTGGCACTGCCGACAGCAAAGCCGCAGTATTTGAAAAACCCGAGCACCGCCAGATTTCCCACCACCGACACCCACAGTGCCGTTTTCCTTTGAGCCTGCGAAGCCCCCTCCTTCGCGATGGCCATTCCGCAAAGATAGTCCACCACCGTGGACGCCAGCATCAACAGCATGAACCAGGGATTCCACCAGCCGTAAAAGACGTAACTGACCAGCGTGATGACCAGATGCTTCAGGACACGCGGCACCAGATAGTACGTCGCGATGGCGATGAACAGGAAGTAAAAAAGGAAGATGTGGGAACTGAAAACCACGGCGGCGGCAGCATGGAACGACTCCCGTCCCCCGTCAATCAATCCGAAAGCAAGGGGGCAGAATGTCGACGCTCTCCACTACGTCGACCATCGCGTGCAAAACCCCTGATATTCTCCAGGTCACGCCTGGCTCTTCGCAGCCCGCTCTCTGGCTGGATGGCGATAGTTGAATAGATCCTTCGCCGCCACCGGCTCAAGCTCCTTGCCCTTCAGCACCGCATTCACCGCATTGCAGATCTTGTCCTGAATGTTCAATGTCAGCCGACGCCCTTTGCGACCGCGCGCCACCATCTTGTGGGTCAAATGTTCAGTCGAGCTGGCAACCAGCGCATGATTGTCAATCTCCAGCCGCGTCATGAGTCCGTCCAGTGGCTGCACACCGAGATCTCGCTCGCTAGTCTCTCTGGATACTGGGGCAGTTTGGTCTGGATGATTCGTCATAAGGCTGACCGGGCGGTAGAACCCTGCGGGCAGAATGTCAAGATGCATCGGAGAGATCCCTGCTGCCGAGCGGTGAATAACTGGAGAATTTACATCGCCGGATTTGAATAATCTGGCACCCACTCTGGTCGAAACAACATGACTATGCACAAACTTTCCCGTTCCGTTGTTGCTGCTGCAGGCCTCACCATGTTCGCCATCACTGGCAGCAGCTGCACCACCTACTACGACGCCTACGGCTACTCGCATCAATCCGTCGATCCCGGTGTCGCCGTAGCTGGAGCTGTCGCCGCCGGTGCCCTTGGCTATGCTCTGGCAGACTCGCACAATCACCGCCACTACCGCCGACCCGATTCCTACTACCGTGGCTACAGCCATCCTCAGCGGCGTTACTATTACGACCGTCGAGGAAGATCCTACTGCTACTGAATCGGCAAACGAAGGCCGATTGCGCCCGTGACGCTCTGCGGCGCGAATCTTTGTCGGATTTTTGCGTTCGGTGTCCTTATACTTGATGAGAGATGGACGTACCGACTGAAAAATCCACCACCGCGTTGATGCAGGAATTTTCGCGGAATGCCTCCCCTGAGGCATTCCGCGCTCTTGTCGACCGCTACCTGCCCGTCGTCTACGGCGCCGCGCTTCGTCGCTGTGGTGATCCAGCGCTGGCAGAGGATGTGTCTCAGCTGGTGTTCACAGATTTTGCAGTGCGCACGCCGTCGCTGCGCGCGGATGAACGCATCGGAGCGTGGCTGCACCGCGCGGCAATGTTGACCACTGGCGATCTCCTGAAGTCGGAGCGGCGACGCAAAAAACGTGAACAACTGGCTGCCGATCTCAAGGAAATCGATCGTATACCCGATTCCACTGCCTGGGCCGAACTCAAGCCCGTGATCGATGAATCGATCGCACAACTGCGCACTGGTGACCGGCAGGCAATCATCCTGCGCTTCTATGAAAACCGTCCACTGAGAGAAGTTGGCGTGGCACTTGGTATCAGCGAAGATGCTGCTCAGAAGCGGGTGGAGCGCGCACTGGCAAAACTGCGCTCCGTGCTGCCGAAGTGCGGCATGACGGCTGCCCTGCCAATGTTAGGATCGCTGCTGTCCGACCGCGTCGACGCCGCAGTGATCCCATCCGCCTTGGGCGAAAAAATCTCCGCGACCGCGCTGCTGAACCTTTCCCATGGTGGCCTGGCCGCATGGTGGTTCCGCCACGGGTTGCTGCCGCAATACGCACTTACCGCAGCGGCCATCGCATTCATTGGCAGCGCGCTGCCGATGCTTGGAAATAGCCGGGAAGTGGCCGCAGCTCCCACAGTTTCGACCCAGGTATCCGGCGAGACGGCCGTCGCAACAGAAACTTCAGCGACGACCCAACCGCCAGCGATTCAGGAGCCTCAATCGCTGGAGGAAATCATCGACGCGCTGGGCAAACTCCTCGCTCAACCGCCGACATCACTGGACCGCGCCCGTTGCAGCGTCCTGTTCGGTCGCATTCCGGAGGCACAGGCAGGCCGTGCTTTTGCACTGATGGATCAGACCTGGCCGGTGACCACAATGCGCCGGGCGGATAAGATCGGTTTCAACTGGAGGTACCGCACTATTCAGCATTGGGGGAAGGATGAACCGGAGGCTGCCCTTGCCTGGGTGCTTCGGAACACCGGGTTAGGAGCCCCGTTGTATCTTGAGCGCTCTCATTGGGACACAGCTATCTATACGTTGCTCCAGCAATGGGCAGATCGGGACTGGGATGCGGCCTGGAAATGGACGCTGGCTGGGATTGAAGACGGATCACTTCTGGTGAAAGACGACATGATAGATCTCACAAAGAGCGCGATCAGTGGCCTGCGCGAGCGACTGGTTGAGCATGCTGGACTCGGGCCTGCCATGGAGATGATGGTTGCGCTTCAATCCAACACGGGTATGGGAACCCTACGCCGGGAGGTCAAAACCTACGACGACTTTGTAGCTTACATGGAAGCTGCAATGCGCTTTCGCTCACCTGGCGACCGGCGCAACTTGCGGAGGCAAATGGTCTACGAATGCCCTCCCGCCCTAAGGCCCCCAGTGCTGGAATGGATCAAAGCCAGACCCAGCCACATGGAGCGGGCCGAGCTGGCGTGGGCGCTCAACTTTCCCCGCCTGACGGACGAGGTCGATCCGGCTGCCATTCCCCTGAACGAGTTCAGCAACCACGCTGACTGGATGCTCAGCATCGATCCCCACTTGTCTAACATCAGCCGCTCCAAAGCGTTCAAAGATCTCACATGGCGATGGCTGCGCTACGATCCGAAGGCGGCGGCAGACTGGATTCTTGCCAATCACTTTCACCCTTTTCCAACCGCAATGGGGGCCATCATTTCCTCTCTGCCCACGGAAGAGGAGGCCGCCCAGCGATCCGGCCCACTGGCTTCCGCCGATGAGTGGAAGGCTCAGGCTGCCCGGCTTCTCAAAGCGTGGCGCAGGCTGGATCCCGAGCTTTACCAAAGCGTGGTCATCGAACGCTACCAAGGAAACGACTCTACCAAACCCGGCTCGATCGCTGAATTTCTGCAAGCCTACGATCTCGGGGAGGTGACTGAGTGATTCGCAAAGTGATATCGCTGGCAGTCGGAGCCATCGTTGGCTTTGGAGTGTTTCAGTGGGCTGCGGGGCAATTCCAGTCAAGAGGCTCTCTGGCTGGAGATTCCAGGGAAATGGTCTCGCCAAAAGTGCCGCCACCTGTTGCCCCTGATTTCCCGCAGCTACTGGCCCAGTGGCACGCTGCCCAGACGGGAGAGCTTGCCGATCGTATCGCCTTTCTTGAAACCTTGGACAGCGAAAGAACCTTGTATCTTCTCAAAGCAGCAGGCCTCGACCAAGCGAATCGTGACAGCGGCTCGTATCTGTTCGACCGACTCAGTGAACTCGATCACGATGCGGCCCTTACATTCGCAGAAACGCTGGCCCCCGATCAACGCGAACCATTGGTAACTGGCCTCCTGCTGAAATGGGCATCACGAGATGCCGATGCCTGCGGCGATTGGATCCAGTCCTCCGGCACCATCCTGTCCAGAAGCTTCAGGGATGCCCACGTGGCAGTGCGGGCCGAACATCGCCCAACCGCACGGGAACTCAGCTCTGCCTGGAGAGCTCTGCACGGCGCAGAAAAGATCACCCAAATGTTAAGCGGCTCGTATGTGTATAGCGGCGAGCACATTGCCCCCATCAGCCCGATCGTCAATGAAGCCAGGCACACCGGGGACTGGCCGGGACCCATGCAGCGGCTGCTCACCATTCCCGACCCCAACACCAACGTATTGACTCCCCTGGTGAACCAATGGATGGCCGACGATCTCGATGGCATCCTCGCCTGGACAGAATCGCTGCCCACGGGCAAGGCTCGCGATGACATTATCCGATGCCTCTTCTCGCAGCATAGAGGAATCGAGTTGTTCTCGGTCGATGTCGCGTTCGACATGCCACGGCTCTACGACTGGCTGAAGGTGAATGCCCCTGAAGCTCTCTGGGAGCACCTCGGGAATTGGATGGAAGTAGACTCCGCAGCAGTGGCCAAGTGGCTCACTGAATCCGATTCCCCTCCTGCCCTGCTCGGCCGCTACGCTGTCAAACTCGGCGAAGAAGATATGGCCGCCGCGCTGGAGATTGCCGCAGCCATCGACGACCCCATGGAACGAAACCTGGCGACTCACAGACTCGCTTACCACTGGCGCAGGATCGAACCCTGGCTCGCCGAGCCTTGGATTCGCGAGCATTTCGGTTGGTCAGACGAAGAGATCGTGCGCAAGCTTGGCGAGCGATTCTAGCTCCGTTTCATTGCACCATCGGATCTAGAAGTTTCCAATCACTCGCAGTTGGCCAGTCTTGCGAAGATACAATCGACTGGCACACGACGATCAACTGACACCTGCGCCACCCAGGAGTTGCCGTCGTCGTTTGTGTCCATCCGTCACTCGACAAGAAGAACGGCTGAGCTGCTACCGTTGATCCCGCCAACACGTGCCGATTTCAGGATGCAGAATGGTGGTTCCGGGGCTTCATTGTGAGGATGCTCGATGTCACGTTACTGATCGTAGATGATGAAAAGAACACTCGGGATGGCTTGCGGCTGTCTTTTGAGGACGAATTTGATGTCTATGTGGCCAGTGATAAGGCAGAGGCGCTGGAGCTGCTCAAGCATGAGCATGTGGATGTGCTGATCACGGACCTTCGGCTGGGCGCGGACAATGGGATGGAGGTGATCGACGAAGCCCTGCAAATGGGCCAGCCGCCGATCTGTATTATGATGACCGCTTATGGCTCGGTGGACACGGCGGTGGAGGCAATGAAACGGGGTGCCTACGATTTTGTAACGAAGCCTCTGAACATTGATGCGCTGGAGATTCTGATCAAGCGGGCGTTGAAGAGCCGATCGATCGAACATGAGAATGTCTCGCTGAAGAAGCAGGTGGAGAAGAAGTTCTCGCTGGAAAGGATCGTAGGAAAGTCGGCGGTGCTGGCGCGGGTGTTTGAAACCATCGAGCAGGTGGCACCTACACGGGCGACGGTTTTGATCGAAGGGGAAACTGGAACGGGCAAGGAACTGGTGGCGCACGCGCTGCATAACTTGAGCGGCCGACCGAAGGCAAAGCTGGTGAGTGTGCACTGCGCGGGACTGCCGCCTCAGTTATTGGAGAGTGAGTTGTTCGGACACGAGAAGGGGGCATTCACGGATGCCCGGCGGCAGCGGATCGGGCGGTTTGAGGAAGCGGACGGCGGAACGCTATTTCTGGATGAACTGGGTGAGATCGACCTGAACACGCAGGTGAAACTGCTGCGGGCACTGGGTGAGCGAAAAATTCAACGGGTGGGCGGCAATGCGGTGATTCCGGTGGATGTGCGCGTGCTGGCAGCGACCAACCGGCACCTGGAGCAGATGGTGGCAGACGGAAAATTCCGCGAGGATCTCTACTATCGTTTGAATGTAGTGAAGATCGTGATGCCCCCCCTACGGGAACGCAAAGAGGATGTCGTCCTGCTGGCGGATACGTTTCTAAAGGAGCTGGCAGAGGAAAATGGCAAGCCGGTGAAGGAGCTGTCGCCAGACGCCCTGCAGAAGCTGATTCAATATCCCTGGCCGGGAAATGTGCGCGAACTGCGCACAGCCATCGAACACGGGGTAGTGATGAGCAATGCCGCAAAGATCACCCTGCGCCATCTGCCCCAGAGCATCCGTGACTCTCACGAGTCCATTCCCATTTCTGCGAGACCTGTCGGTGCGTCTACGGTGCCCGGTTCACCTTCTGGACACGGCATCCTTACTTCGACTGATTTAGCGAATGATGACTTGAACTTGGCCGCAATGGAAGCCACTCTCATGGCCCGTGCGTTAGAGCGCACGGACGGCAACCGAACAGAAGCAGCCAAGCTGCTGGGCATCAGCCGAAGGACGTTGCAGCGAAAGCTGCAGGCCAAAGGATGACCCGGCGCAGGGCAATTCTCCACAGGACGCTGATTCGTCAGCATGGCCCTCCATGCTGACCAACTTAACGTTTTTCTAAACCAACGAAGTATCCTAAAACACCCAGATTTCTATGGCACAGGACGTCACTATCAGCAATCAGGAGGACCTCAGCGCAGCAATGATGATCCGCAGGGCGTTGTTCCTGGTTTTGCTCATTGGTCTTACCTTCTTCTATCTGGCACTGGACTTTCGCGGTCTGAATACACCGGAGGGAATGGATCAGGCACAGATCGCCAGGGAGATCGCCAGGGGGAACAATTTCAATACGAAGTTCATTCGACCGCTTTCGCTTAAACAGGTGGAGCTGGCTAATCCGGTGGAACCAGGCGAGCAGCGCGGTGTATCCCTGCTGAAGTTTCAGGACATTTATCACGCCCCTCTCAACCCGCTCTTGAACTCGTTATTGCTGAAACCATTCAGCAGCAGCTTCGAATATGACGGTGAGTCGACGATTTATATCCTGGACCAGGTGATCGCGGCGGGATCGATGGTGCTGCTGCTCTGTTCCATCGGTGTGTCTTATCTGCTGATTTCACGTATTTTTGATCAGAAGATTGGAGGAGTCACTGCACTGTTGATGTTGTTGTGCGAGACGCTGTGGAAGTTCTCGCAGACGGGACTGCCCCAAATGCTGATGCTCTTCCTGTTCTCGTTCGCGATGTACTTTTTCTACAAGGCGATCGAAAACCACAACGCCGGGAAACCGGTCTACCTGTGGATTGCGCTCACGGGCGGATTCTTCGGACTGCTGGCGCTGGCGCACTGGATTACAATCTGGGTGTTCGTGGGCCTGCTCATTTTCTCCGCGATTTACTTTAAGCCCCGCGGGGTGATGCCGGCCATCATGTTCGGTATCTTTCTGGTAATCGTCAGCATGTGGGGAGTGCGCAATGCCAAGCTTTCTGGGTCGATTGCTGGTTCCGGCACCTACATGTTCTACGCCGGGATGGGTGGCGAGTCCGAAGGAACAATCATGCGCAATTACAATCCCAATGAGGATCCGCCAGTCTTCGATGGATTCTTGCGGAAAGTAGTGGTCAACACGCTGCCTCAACTCAACAAGATTTACGATTATCTGGGTGCCATTGTCGCAGCACCACTGTTCTTTCTCTCGCTCCTGCATCCGTTCAAGCGACCAGAAATCGCCCATTTCCGATGGTGTATTTTACTCATGTGGATGTTCGCGGCCATCGGCATGTCGCTGTTCGGCATCGAGGATGGCCTCTACGATTCCAATCAGCTGAACATCTTGTTCATCCCGCTGATGACTGGTTACGGCCTCGCATTCCTATCCGTGCTCTGGGCACGCCTGAGCCTGCCAGTGCAGATCCCGATGATCCGCAACGGCCACCTGATCATGGCGGTACTGATCAGTGCAGCGCCACTGCTATTCACGCTACCATGGGCCATTCAGGCCGGCATTAGAGTCGGCAGCGAAAGCCAGCTGAAACGCAATTACCCCTACTATCCAGACATCCTGTACGCCGCGGTGAAGAAGGTGGACAAAGAAACGGGCATCATCGCCTCCGATGCGCCCTGGGCCATCGCCTGGTACACCGATCGCGTCTGCGTCTGGCTGCCGAAAACCGAGACTCAATTTGAGGAAATCGCAAAGATCACAGAAGACCGAAAGGCTCCGATCAAGCGCATCATTTTTACCCCTATCGCCACACACGCCAGATTCGGATCGGAGATCCTGAGCGGCCCATGGAGTGCTTATAAGGAAGAGATCCTCTATGGAACTGAGAGCATCTGGAACAAAGGCGATACGTTCATCCGCAACCGCTTCGGTCGACCGACTGCAGTCGGTGGTGGTGCCGTGACCATTTACTCAACAGAAGCGCTCTAGGTGATAACTCACACGTTCTCTGCCAGTTCTCGCTGACCTGTTATCAATGGCAAAGAAAAAGAGCCCGTCTTCCGCTGCTGCGGGAGAGATCCCCTTCGAGGAAGCGATGGAGCGTGTGGAGGCGATCGTCGAGGCGATGGAGTCCGATTCCTTGGCGCTGGAGGAAATGCTCATTCAGTACGAGGAAGGGGCGCGCCTCTTAACTCAGTGTCAGAACCGTATCGATGCAGCACAAAAACGGGTCGAAGTCATCGCTTCCGAACGTAAAAACGGGGTGGTGACGCTGAAAGCGTTTGACGAGACGGACGATACCACTCTTGACTCTCCAGACATTCCAGTCCAAGTCGATTCGTCCGACTCCGCAACCAACGAAGACTCTGAGGAAGGATCCGACGATATTCGCCTTTTTTAACCGATAAGTAATGGATCTACCGCGCATACGCTCTCCCAGAGACATCAAGAACCTCGACGCAGAACAATTGCCAGTACTGGCAGAAGTTGTTCGTAAGACTCTGATTGAAACGCTTTCCAAAACTGGGGGACATCTGGGCCCGAATTTGGGAGTGGTGGAGCTCACGATTGCCCTGCATCGCGTATTCAATACTCCAGAGGACAAGTTTCTGTTCGACGTCAGCCACCAGGGCTACGTCCACAAAATGTTCACTGGACGCTGGGACAAGATCGACTCGATCCGCCAGTACGAGGGTCTCAACGGATTCCTTCTGCGCACCGAGAGCGAGCACGACTGCTACGGAGCTGGTCACGCGGGCACCGCACTTTCTGCCGCGCTCGGCATGGCAGCAGCCCGGGATTTAAAAGGCACCGATGAGAGTATCATCGCCGTCGCTGGGGACGCTGCCTTCACCTGCGGTCCTACGCTTGAGGCACTCAACAACATTGGAGAAACCACCCGCAAGCTGATCGTGGTTCTCAATGACAACGAGTGGTCTATCGATAAAAACGTCGGCGCCCTCGCAACGTATTTCAATCAACTCGTCACCAATCCCACCTACGCCGGCATTCACCAGAAGGCCGAGCAACTGGTGGAAAGATTTGGCGGCAAGCTGGTGCAACGATTTGCCAAGAAAGTCGAGGAAGGTGCAAAAAATCTACTGCTTCCTAGCGTGATTTTTGAAGAATTCGGACTGCGTTATTACGGGCCGATCGACGGGCACGACATCAACACGCTGGTTCACACCTTCGAGTTTCTTAAAAAGCAAACGGAGCCAGTGATCCTCCACATTCTCACGGAGAAGGGTCGCGGCTACGAGCCTGCGCTGGAAAACCCGGGCAAGTTCCACGGCCTGGGGGCTTATCACGTGGAGACCGGTGAGACGGAGTCAACAGCCACTCCTACGTTTTCCCAAGTCTTCGCCCGCACCGTTACAGACTTCGCCAAGAAGGACAAAGGCATCGTGGCGATCACTGCGGCAATGCCTGGCGGCACCGGACTCTCCGTATTTAAAAAGGAAATCCCCGAGCGCTACTACGACACGGGTATTGCGGAAGAACATGCTGCGCTTTTCGCGTGTGGAATGGCCACTCAGGGGCTGAAGCCGTTCCTCACGATCTACTCAACGTTCATGCAGCGCGCTTACGACATGATCATTCATGACATGGCAATCCAACGCCTGCCAGTGCGTCTATGCATGGACCGGGCAGGGCTTTCCGGAGATGACGGCCCTACTCACCACGGCCTGTTCGATATTGCTTACCTTCGACCAGTGCCAAACCTTGTTCACATGCAAGCCAAGGACGAGGATGAGTTTGTCGATATGCTGTGGACGATGGCCCAGTATAACGAAGGCCCCATCGCGATCCGATACCCCCGGGGAACCGGCACCGGTGCACGGCCCAAGGAGCGCCCACAGATCATGGAAATCGGCAAAGGCGAGCTGGTCGCTGACGGCACAGATGTGGCGCTGATTGGCCTTGGCTCGATGTTCGAGATGGCTGAGGAAGCCAGGGCCAAGCTAGAAACAATGGGCTACTCCGTGGCATTGGTGAACCCGCGCTGGATTAAACCGATGGACACTCAGCTGCTTGAACAAGTCGCAGAAAAAGTCCAGGTGGTCTGCACTTTTGAAGATCATGTCCTGCACAACGGTTTCGGTTGTGCTGTCATGGAGCACCTCTCCAGCACCGGAGTGTATACCCCAGTGGAGCGCATTGGCTGGCCGGACGAGTTCATCGAACATGGCAATGTGCCTGCGCTCAGACAAAAGCACGGCCTGACGGCAGACAACGCAGTCTCGAAGGTTCTAAAGCACCTCAGCGCGGCAGTCGAAGCGGGTGCCTGATCCGCACTGCGGGGCAACTTGCAACGGAGACACAGGCATACCCTAACACTACCACACTAACAGTAGCCCAAGGGCTACCTTTTCTCGAAGTTCTTCAGGTCGAAGCAAAACACGCCACCTGCTTTGTTGTCGACCTCCGTCGGCGGAAAGAAGATGGAGCCGATCGCCAGAAAATCCTGACCGAATTTAACGGAGACGCCAAAGCGTGTGCCACCGATGCGCGGTAGAATTTGTGTGTGTGGTTCCCACATGTTTTTCCCTTTATCCAAAGCATAGAGGAAAACGATTCCATGATGTCCGATTCCAGACTGTAGGGTCGTGGGCGCACCTATCGCTAAATAATCGCCTGAGACGTCGATCCCATAGCCAAATCGCTCAAGCTGAAGCCCAGTGGGAAGCTCGTCGGAATCCACCTCTAACCGCTGGTGAAATTTCCAGGCGCTGTCTGCACTCCCACCGTCGTAGTGAAACACGTTGACGTGGCCCACCGGGAAAGCCCGCTCGCCACGCCGGGTTGAGTAAGACGTCACAAGCAACCACTGGTCATATAACGCGAGCCGATATCCAAATTGCTCAGAAGCGTCGGCCGCCGGATCCTTCAACGTCTGCTTTAGATTCCATGTGCCTTCCTGTTCCAACTGATAAACAAACACGGCACCCTCATCCGATTTGTTCTGCGAATCCAGCGGCGAGCCGACTATCAGAAAACGATCGTCGATCACTACAGAAAATCCGAAATCCCACACATCTTTACCTGTGTTGATTTTCGAATCGCGGGTTTTTGGCTTGGGTATCCAGTGCTCTTCCAGGCTTCCATCCGTCCCTATTTCGTAAACAGCAACTGCACCGCTCGGACGATCTTTAGAATCCTTGAAACCCGGAGCGCCAATCACTGTGAATCGATCATAGGCCGCCACAGAGAAACCAAACAACGGGGCCTCGATCGATGAGTGATCACTGGCAAGTTTGGCTTTGTGATCCCACTCACCGTCCGCGTTCAAAAAGTAGAGCGCTGCTTCCCCTTGGTTTACCTTTTTGTTGCCCGTGTTCGCGTGTCCTGGCGCACCGATCACAGTATAAGGCCGGCCCTCAACGGAGCTTGCCGCCAGTTCATACCCAAAGAGAGCACCTTCGCTCTCATCGCCCGCTATCACGATCGGACTGCTTTTGGCAAATTCCATCTGCTCAGTCTTCGGATCATTCCCGGTGTTCTGGACCATTGCATATCCACTGCCGGTGATATCCAGGTGCTTTGGTCCGCCCTGGGGAGCTCCGGCAATGATCCGGTTTCCCGTAATTGCCAGTGACCTTCCCAAGGAACTCTGCGATTTTAGACCTTTAAAAAACTCGGCCCGCGTCGTGTAGATTTCACTCCACTTAGGTCTGAAATTAGAAGAGCCGCGAATGACCAAAGGAGCCGGTTCTGGCGGTGGCACTGAATCTTTGCCAGGAAAGTATATGATCCCCACCACGATCAAAGCGATCACTACACCCATCGCCGGGAGGATTCTTGTCAGCGGCTTCTGGTGGCCCAACCGCTCTGCAGCCAGATACATTTCTTCCGCACTGCGATAGCGATCGTCAGGATTCGTCGAGAGCGCCTTGCAGATTAGCTGATCGAATTCCGTGGTGAACGCTCCTTTGGTCAACGCTGACGGAAGGCCGAAATGGCCGGTGGGCAGTTGTCCCGTAGCCAATTCGTAAAACACGACTCCCAAGGCATAGACATCGGAGCGCGCATCAGCCGCTTTCGCATCCTCCCATTGTTCGGGTGCCATGTAGCGTGGTGTGCCCATTGTCTGGCCTACCGTAGTCAGCCCGTTGTGGGGATTTGTCTCGAGTTTCGCCAGTCCGAAATCGGATAGCTTGGCCTGACATGTATCTCGCTGGATCAGGATATTCGCTGGTTTGATGTCCCGATGGACGACATTGCTCAGATGCGCTACTGCGAGGCCGGAAGTAACCTGACGAAGTAGCCCGATGATTGTCTCTGGGGTCAAGTTGGTGGTCTGGGAGAATTCCTTTAGATTCGTGCCTTCGACGTACTCCATCAAAATGTAGATGACCTCGTCGACCTGAGAGGCATCGAAAACCGTGACGATGCCAGGATCATTTAATTGACCGATCAATTCAGCCTCTTGCCGGAATCTTACAATGAACTCCGGATTCCCGGCCAGACCGGGCGACAGTACCTTCAAGCAGGCCGGCCGATTTAATCCTTTCTGGATGACAAGATAGGTAGATCCCATCCCGCCCCGGGCGATCAAGTTCTGAATCGTGAGGTTCGGAAAAAGATTTTGGAGGTGTTCGATCGTGAATTCGGGTTCAACGTCCCCCTGCCCTGCCGATCCTGAACTGGAGTCATGCCAGCTGTCGCTGAGCAAGCAGCGCGGGCACATCCCCCCGGCCGATGTGGTCATCGGTGTGCCGCAATCTGGGCATTTTACGGCATCAGTCCCCACTTCAGAACCCTAGCAAAGACTCCTAGTGTTGAAAAACGGAAAAAAGATATTCTATCTCCGAATCTATCTCGTTCTCGTCAACGGTAGCTGCGATTTCTTCGCGGAGAAGTTCACGATACTGGCGCTTCATCCGGTGAATGCGAACGCCCACCAGATTTGATGAAATCCCTGCGGCCTTCGCCACTTTTTGGTAAGCACCCTCCCCTGCGTTTTGCTTACCGTGGAGGAATGGCCGCAGATGAGCGAAAAGCTCAACCTCACCTTTGTCACTATAAGCATTCTCTAGCCGCTCAAGAACTCGATCAAGGAGTGCAAGCGCCCAGCGGCGTTCGAAAACCTGGGAGGGAGATTCGGTTGCGGTGGTATAGGCGGTCGCATCTTCTGCGAGGAGTTCCTCTGCCCGCTCGATCGTTAAATTGTGTACCAACCGGTCGGCACCGCGTACTTGAGTCTGCTCTTTGCGGTGAACTGAAATCATGTGGTGTTTCATTCCGGCCATTAGAAAAGTTCGGAGCCTCCCTTTCGTGGCATCTGCGGACTTGAGGCCGTTGCGTCGAAGAATGGTATAAATGAAGCCCTGAGTCATGTCTTCAGCATCCTGTGGAGTGCAGCCGGACCGGCGTGCAAACGCATACAGGGGGAGCCAGTACCGGTCGCAGAGTGCGGCCATAGCTTCCTGCCCTTCTTGCGTGTCCTTTACCACCGCCTTTGCAACCACGCTCCAATGGGTAGCGGGGAAGTCATAGCGATCGACCGTTACAGCAGGAAGTTCTTCTGGAGCTTTGTCCGTATCTGTTCGTGCAATGGGAGGCACAGTGGTATGGTAAAGGCTATTCGTTGAAACTCAACTCAGCAGCTAAACGTTCTACGTGGAACATTTTACTTATCCCAAACATTACGACGTCCTCGTTGTTGGCGCTGGACACGCTGGTATCGAGGCTGCCCTCGCCGCCGCACGACTTGGTGCTCAAACCGCAATCCTGACACAGAATCTGGACACCATGGGGCAGATGTCCTGCAATCCCGCCATCGGGGGCCTGGCCAAAGGTCACATGGTTCGCGAGATCGATGCACTCGGAGGTGCAATGGGAATCAATGCAGACGCAACTGGGATCCAGTTCCGTATCCTCAATGCCAACAAAGGCCCGAGCGTACGCGCACCCCGCGCGCAGTGCGACAAGAAGGCTTACCAGTTCCGAATGAAGGCGATTCTGGAATCAACTCCGGGGTTGGATCTGCATCAGGGAAATGTCGCACAGCTGATTGTCGAGAACGACTCGGTATGTGGCATCGACACATCCCTCGGTATGCGCATTGCCGCCAGATCTGTAATCGTCAGCGCTGGCACCTTCATGCGTGGATTGCTGCACGTCGGCATGCAGAACCAGGCAGGCGGGCGAATGGGCGATCCTATCTCTACACTGAGTGACAGCCTCCGAGCGCTAGGTTTTGATGTCGCCCGGTTTAAGACAGGCACACCATGCAGACTTAACGGAAGATCGATCGATTTCTCAAAATGCGAGCGGCAGGATGGCGATGTACCTGCTCCCCGATTTTCTTTCCTGCCGGGTGGCCTGAGTGCCGGAGACGAACTGTTCACTCTCAACCAAGAGGATTCCGATGGAACGTTCCACGTGGAACAAATGCCGTGTTGGATGACCTACACCAACACCAGGACTCACGACTTCATCCGAAACAACCTCGATCGCTCGCCCATGTATTCTGGGCAAATCGAAGGAGTGGGTCCGCGTTATTGCCCGTCAATTGAAGACAAGGTAGTACGGTTTGCTGAAAAACAGCAACACCAGGTGTTTCTCGAACCCGAGGGACGCCACACTTTAGAGTACTACGTGAATGGAGTTTCCACCAGCCTCCCCTACGATGTTCAACTCAATTTCATCCGATCCATCGAAGGACTCAGCAAAGCCGAAATCATCCGTCCTGGATACGCAGTGGAATATGACTACTGCCCCCCTACCCAGCTCAGCCATACGCTCGAGACCAAGCGGATCGAGAATTTGTATTTTGCTGGCCAGATCAACGGAACATCCGGATACGAAGAAGCAGCGGCACAGGGACTGATGGCGGGCGCCAATGCTGCGCTCAAGCTCGCCGAAAAGCCACCGTTCATCCTCCCCCGTTCGGCTGCATACATCGGCGTGATGATCGATGATCTTGTCACCAAAGGAACCACCGAACCCTACCGCATGTTCACTAGCCGCGCAGAGTATCGCCTTCTCCTGCGCCAGGACAACGCCGACCTCCGGTTGACGCCACTTGCAGTCGAAGCCGGGCTCGTCAGCGGCGAACGTAAAGCTTTCACCGAGTCAAAAATTGCAACACTGGCAGAAGCACACGTCTTCACGCGATCGAACTCACTCCAGGAAACTCAGCTTCAGAAATGGTTCCGGCGTCCGGAAAACACATTTCATGACCTGCCTGAAAACTACCGTTCTGCGTTCAATGACGCCATTTGGCAGCTCCTGGAGACCGATCTGAAGTACGAAGGCTATGTCACTCGTCAGCAGGATCTTATAGAGAAGGCCAGCAGAATGGAGTCTTCTCCCATTCCCCCGGATACAGACTTCTCCAGTATTGAAGGTCTCAAACAGGAAGCTCGGCAAAAATTTGCCGCCATCTCTCCCGGCACCCTTGGCCAGGCGAGCCGCATTCAGGGCGTCACTCCAGCCGATATTGCTGTTTTGACCATCTGGCTCAAGCGGAAAAACGGATCAAAGCCGGAAAATGTTAAGGAATCCTAACATTTCACTAATCACTCTTACATTGATAGACTAACATCCACACCGCAGTTCCCTAACAACGTCACCAACTCATTGCACTGGATGACACCCGTGATCTGACGCACCTCCGCAACAGTCAGTTCCTCTGGGATAGCGGGCAGATCCACCCACGAACGGCAGCCTCCGTAACTCCTGTGGTAAGGAATCCACCAAGTCTCTGGCAACTCCCAGACGCGCAGCACTGCGAGCTGCACACTCCCCTGCCCCGGCTCATCATCGTAGTCGAATCTCTCGCGAATCACGGTTTCCTTCCAAATGTGCAGCGGCTCCAGTTTTTGCACCGCATCCCAGTCACGCAACTCCCCATGCCAGGCTATTTCGGCAAAGTAGCGGAGCGGGATCGGTCCGTCGACCACTGGAACATCTTCCAGTTCGAACGTTTCACGCACACTTTCATCCTGCTGGTGAAAGAGCGTCGGGAACAGAAAGAACGCATTATGCTTCGCAAAGGAAAACCCCGTCCGGCCCTCAGCGATACCGCCTTTGCGCAAAATGATTTGCTGCCTGCCAGCGCCAACTGCCGCGCAGACCGACGACCATTCTTTAAATCCTGTAGCAACCAAAGCGGGTCTTTCTTGCATACCTCTACAGGTGCTCTTGAAAGCGACGAGCGCAAAGTGAAAAAATCCAGTAGCGCTATCACTGGGCGTGCGTTATAGGAGTGCTATCACAGATGGTGACCGTAGCTCAGTCGGTAGAGCCCCGGTTTGTGGTACCGGTTGTCGCGGGTTCGAGCCCCGTCGGTCACCCCACTCCAACCTTCGGCCAGAAACCAGATTCACATGGAGTCTCTCGAACAGAGGACAGGATACAAATTTCGCAACTCGCTGCTACTGGCTGAGGCCTTGACCCACCCCAGCCTGGCCTACGAAACACAACGGCCACACTTTGATAATCAACGACTTGAGTTCCTTGGAGACGCAGTCCTCCAGCTTGTCCTGACAGCCGAACTTTACCGGATTTTTCCCAAATTCAACGAAGGAACACTGACCAAACTCCGGTCCCGCCTCGTTTCCCGCGCCGCTTTGAACCGATGCGCCAAGTCAATCCATCTGGGCGACTACCTGCTCATGGGGAAAGGAGAAGATGCTTGCGGTGGCCGGGAGCGCGCCAGCACCCTCGCTGATGCCCTGGAATCGCTCATCGGAGCTGTCTACCTCGATTCCGGCTTGGATTCCGCTCGTGACTTTATCTTGAGGCTCTGTGCCGAAGCAATGAAGGAGATCATCGACGAGCCCGACGAGATCAATCCAAAAGGACAACTTCAAGAACTACTGCAGGCACACTCTGCCGTCAGCCCGCACTATCACATCGTCTCTCAACAAGGCCCTGACCACTGTAAGATGTTCCAGGCCGAAGTCATATGGCGGGGTCAGATATTAGGAACCGGTTCCGGGAAAAGCAAGAAGATGGCGGAGACAGCAGCAGCCCGTTCTGCTCTCCACAACTCTGCCCTTGAAAACCTGCTGAACGTCGTGGCATCCGCATCTGCACCCCAGTCGCAAGTCGCAGCCATATGAACCACCTGAAATCACTCCTCCCTCACAGAACAACACTGTGAACAACCTTGGACCATTTCGAGCAACTGCGTTAAACTTCGTCCCTCCACTCGTTTCCCACTGCCCGTGCTCCATTGCTCGCAATATTGTTCCCAAGATCAAATTGCTGTTCCACACTACTCGGCCAGGTGTTCCACAAGTTTTACCCAGTTGTCCTGCCATCTATGATTAAGAGGATATCATTTAAATTGAATCCCCCCTGTCTAGAGAATGCGAACAACTCCATTCCTGGATCACGCAAGACCCCCAGGGTTCCTTTTACCCGGTGATGGAAAAGCTTCGCTGTGGCACCATCTTGATGGATCGATTCATCGCATTCCTAAAAGAAGAGGATGCACTGCAAAGGAGCCAGGGCACCAGCGATCCCGTAGTCATTCTGGAATACGTTAAATGTGTGGAAGGAGACCGGGCAGGGGAGGCATTCTGGAGTCTTGTGTGGGGTCGGGGCGTAGCCGGTAGAAAGGACTGGTGCCTCTTTTCCGTCGCCGGCGTGACCATCTACATGTCTCGCCAAACCCAGCAGGCACTCAGGTGGAAACATATCGATTATATTGATAATCAAGTGATTGTACCATCCTGAAGAAGCTGCGCTTTTACCCGTTTGCTCCCTGGCCGATCCGCGCCATAGTGGCTTGGATGCCAAAGAAACTGTGGGAGCCAGGCTTTCCATTCCAGCCCGCCCGCGCGCCGTTTTTCTACGGCTGGGTGATCGTGGCGGCAGCCTCAATCGGGATCGTGTTCAGCATCCCCGGTCAGACCATGGGCTTCAGTGTGTTCACCAATACGCTGATGGCAGAGCTGAATCTTACCCGGGTGCAACTGAGCACAGCTTACTGTGTCGGCACCGTTCTCAGCGGTTTTACATTACCGATGCTTGGCGTCTGGTTCGATCGGCTAGGCGCACGCCGCATGGTGGTTTATACATCGGTGGCCACTGGCTTGATTCTCTTTTATCTAAGCTGGGTGAAGGGACTACTCGACCTGATTTCACCCGTCGGAGCCTCATCTCTCCTGCCCCGCACCGTTGTGGCATTCGCGTTGATCACGCTCGGCTTTTATCTCGTTCGCGCATCTGCTCAGGGAGTGCTGACCATGACCAGCCGCAACGTCATTGGCAAATGGTTCGATTACCATCGGGGCATCGCACTCGCTGCCAGCGGCACGCTCACCTCGTTCGCATTTTCCATTGCTCCGGCCGTGCTCAACAGGCTCGTCGAAGGCATTGGCTACGTTCGAACCTGGCAGCTTCTCGGTGTCCTGACGATTGGGGCGATGTCATTGTTAGGGTGGTTGTTCTTTCGCGACAATCCAGAAGAGTGCGGCCTGGTAATGGATGGCACTACAGTGGCGGCGAGTGACCACAAAGAGAACGCAGACATGACCATCTACCGCGACTACAACCGCGGCGAGGCATTGCGCACCTGGCCGTTCTGGGCGTTCAATCTTTCCTTCGCATTCTTCTCGCTCTTCGCTACCGCTTTCACCTTTCATATCGAGTCCATTGGCGACGAGGGCGGTCGCTCGTCGGCGGAGATTTTTGGCTATTTCATACCGATGGCCATCGCCAGTGTGGCTACCAATGTCTTGATTGGGTGGCTCAGCGCCAGAACACGTCTCCGCTACCTCCTGCTGGCAATGAATCTCGCCGCTCTTACAGGTGTCATCGGCCTCATCCACATTTCCAGCCCGCTGGGCCTGCTGGCGTATATTGCGGGCAACGGTGTGTGCGGCGGCTGTTTCTCAGCACTGTCGGGAATCGTCTGGCCGCGCTTTTTTGGGCGCGTTCATCTCGGAGCGATCAGCGGAGTAAGCATGTCCAGCATGGTCATCGCCAGCGGTTTTGGACCGCTTGCATTCAGCATCTCGAAGGCGATCACACAATCGTACGCCCTGGCACTCTGGCTGTGCGCCATCATTCCCGCTGTCATGGCTGTCGGCAGCCTTGGTGCGGACAATCCACAGCGTCGCAGCAAGTAGAGGGGTTCCCTCTGTTCAAGGAACCTCGAAGTATTGGCCCGAGTAAGGATCACGGACCCGGGTGCCCGGAGGGACGTTGCGCACATCGACCAGCCTGGGCTCCTTGGAATATGGGCTGACGACAAAGCCGTTTTTGCCTGGCGCTGGACGGGCGACTTTCACTTTGACTGAAGCCGCCGGAGCCCTGCGTAGTGATTGTGGCGATTGCCGGGCAGATGCTGCTGCCGGATTCGACGTGGCAATGTCAGGGTTCCCGGGTGTCGGCAGGACAGAGCATCCTATTCCCATGGTGCACGCTGTGGCGAGAGTGACAAATCGTAGACCAGCAGTGACCTTCATGAGCCGAATGTCCCTTCCGGCAAATCGCCTTGGCTCTCGAGAACTTTAGCGGTCTGTTGGTCGCGAAATGTCTTCAGGCGACTGGCGACTTCGACATCGCTGAGCGCGATGATGGCGGCGGCAGCCAGCGCCGCATTGACAGCACCGGCCTTGCCAATGGCGAATGTGGCAACTGGGATGCCCGCTGGCATTTGCACGATGGAGAGAAGTGAATCCACGCCCTTGAGTACGCGGGATTCCACCGGAACTCCCAGCACTGGCAGCGCGGTCATCGATGCCGTCATGCCGGGCAAATGGGCGGCTCCCCCTGCGCCTGCAATGATGCACTTCAGTCCCCGGGACTCGGCCTCCTTTGCATACGAGCAAAGCAGGTCCGGAGTACGGTGGGCACTCACTACCCGGTTTTCATAGGGGATGCCGAGGCTTTGCAGTGTTTGAGCTGCGTGTTCCATCGTCGGCCAGTCCGACGTGCTTCCCATGATGATACCGACCATAGTAGTAATAGTGTAAATGTTACGATACTAACCTTCCAGTTCGGCCAGGTAACGTTCCGCGTCTAGCGCTGCGGCGCAACCGTCACCAGCAGCGGTGATCGCCTGACGGTAGACGTGATCTGCCACATCTCCCGCAGTGAAGAGCCCGGGCACGTTGGTCTGGGTTCCTTTGGTCTTCAAAATGTAGCCGTTCTCATCGACGTTGACGAGACCATTCAGGAACTGCGCATTGGGCACGTGGCCGATGGCGACGAACACGCACTTGACTTCCAGCTTGTTCTCTTCGCCCGTTTTGAGATTTTTCAGCTTCACCTTTGTCATCTCGCCTTTGTCATCGGTGATGTATTCCGTGACGGTCGAATCCCAGACTGGCTCCACTTTTTCGTTCGCCAGCACGCGGTCGGCCATGATTTTCGATGCCCGGAGTTCGTCGCGGCGGTGGATCAGGTAAACCTTCGATGCAAAACGTGTAAGGAAGGAGGCCTCTTCGCATGCAGAGTCACCGCCACCGATCACGCACACTGGAACGTTTCGGTAAAAGGCACCATCGCAGGTGGCGCAGCTGGTGAGCCCGTGGCCGATCAACTCCTTCTCGTTCGCCAGGCCGAGGTGGCGCGGGCTGGCACCCGTGGCCACGATCACTGTCTTCGCCTCATGCGTAGCTGAACCAGTGGTGATCCGAAAACCACCATCGATCACTTCCACACTCTCTGCATTCTCATAAACAATGCGTGCACCAAATTTTTCACCCTGCTGCTGCATTCTCATCATCAGGTCCGGGCCCATGATTCCGTCGGGGAAACCAGGATAGTTTTCGACCTCAGTAGTCGTCGTGAGTTGTCCGCCGATCTGTGTCCCTGCCAGGACGAGAGGGGCAAGGTTAGCACGGCCAGTGTAGATGGCCGCTGTATATCCGGCGCAGCCGGTGCCTATGATTACGACATTTTCCATGGCGGGACGCTAGGCACGCAAGGGCTTCAGCTCAAGTTCCAAGTTTCTCCTTTGAAATGCCTTCAGTATCTGACTGCGCCGTCATTTGACAGACCCTGGGAAAAGGCCACCTTGCGTCACTATCTCAATGTGACTACCATCTCCCGCCCACAGAATTCTGGCAGAGAACTCGTTCTCATCCTCGCTTACCTCGTGGCGACGGTATTTTTCGGGGCCTTGCTGGCACCGTTGCTGTTCAAAGCAGGCACGGCTGCGGCCGACATGATCGAACAGTTCAGGCTCCTTGAGCATCGACCGCTGGCATGGCTGCACAAAGTGGCCAGCGAGTCCGGTTTCCAGCGCTATTTCAACCGCGCAGTGCTCATCGCCGCACTGCTGGGCCTGTGGCCGCTGCTGCGAATGCTGAAGATGCAGCGCAAGGATTTCGGCCTGATAAAAGATCCGTTCCCCGCGCAGCATCTCATTCTAGGTTTCATGCTGGCGGCGGGATTGCTGCTGCAGCTTGGCCTCGGGCTGGCCACTGCGGATGTGTTCGAACCAAAACGCCACCTCGATCTCGGCGGTGCCCTCAAACAGGCGGCGATCACGGCTGCCTGTGTTGCAGTGTTAGAGGAAGTGCTGTTCCGTGGCGTGCTGACCGGACTACTGCTGCGTTCGCTCAGTGCTAGCAAGACGCTGATCACGATTGCCGTCCTCTTTGCCGTCCTGCATTTTCTCAAGCCCCCGCACGATCTCGCGATTGCGCGGGATTCCGTAGGGCTCGGCACCGGCTTCTGGCTGGTCGGTGTCATTTTCAAAACCTTCACTGACACTTCACTGCTGCTCGCTGAATTTGGCACCTTGCTCATGGTCGGCCTGCTGCTTGGCTATGCACGGCTGCGCACTGGCGCGCTCTGGCTCCCGATCGGGCTGCACGCTGGCTGGGTATTCGGCGTGTTCGCTTTTCGCGGAGTCTTCACTGGCGCGCGCGGAGTAAAAGCAGGCGAACACCTGCCCTGGATTGGCGACAATTTAAAGACCGGCATTCTGCCGCTGACCGTCCTGGCCCTGACCGGCGCATTTCTGATTGGCTGGCAGCGCAGTCGCGCACCGCGTGCCTCTTAACCGAATCAGGAAAATGGTGCGCAATGCTGGATTTGAACCAGCGACCCCTTGCGTGTGAAGCAAGTGCTCTACCCCTGAGCTAATCGCGCCTTTGCTCGTCAATCTACACCAGTAGATAGCAGCGCCGTCCGGTAGATGTCAACTGGAACAACCTGGCAGCCCCACGACAACAAAAAACATACCCTGAGGGATCGTTTAGCTCTGGTGGTAGGTTTGCTGCACCGAGGTACTCAACTGACCGGTCGGCAGTTGCCCCTCATCTTTGATCCAATCATTCTGCCCCAGCTTCGGCGCGGGAACCAGTGGCGTCATGGTCTCACCCAGCGATACCACATTTGCGGAATCGACCACGGGGAGAAACTCGCGATAGATCCGCAGGCTGCCGGAGAGCATCTCACGGGATAGCGAGCGCCCCAGATTTTCCAGATCATACTTCACGAGCAATGGCTTTCCCGCATCTGAGAACCCGTGGACAAGGCCGCGTTCGAATCGTTGTACAGTGAGCCCGCATTCCAGATGCGTGACAAAGTTGGACGAAACCCGGTTATTTTGTTCAGTGAAGGATGGCTAGTGGGTTCGTAATAAAGACTAGCGAGGATAGTCTCCCGTAGGCGGCCAAGTGGCTGGCTCCGGTTTCCACTCGAAAACACCCGCTTCTCCTCCAGTTGTACCGGCACCAGCCTCAATCACAAAGTCAGTAAATCTCAATCTGCTCTGAACGCCACCAGGCTGGGCGGCAGTACTACCTTCAGATGTAAACGGAGGAAGAATTCTACCATCTCTGTCAACTCGCATTACCGTGATCCCATCGGGTACACGTGCCCCGGCGAATAGAGTAACCGTGCCATCTTGTTCAATGTTTAAGGTGCCCCGAAGATTTGAATAAGGAATTGGATTTCCATTGTTCAACAGCCACGTGGTGGTCAAGCCACTTGTTGGAGAAGTGTATGACCCGCCAGCGCTGGCAAGATGCCCGGTCGATGCTTTTGATATACTGGCTGCAGTGCCACTAAATAAAGGATTCGTATCTGGTTGGCGTCGCCGTTCGTGAACGTCCGCCCTAAAATGAAGGTCAAGTTCTGTGGTGGATGACACTCGGTCGTTGCCCGGATCAATGTGCTTAATTAGTTTTGCTCTTATTCGCCACTCCGCCACTCCGACAATGGAACTGGGTTGCTTCGGTGACCGCGCTGGATTACCCGGACGTCTCCAACAGAAGGGACTGCCCCTGCCTTCAATTCACACAAGATGCCGTTCTGCCCAACCGATATGACCGGAAGTGATACTGATTTCTGCCCCAATGTAAGTGTTACTTTCGTTTCGCTCGCAGCGCCAGGGTCGAACCGTCCCTCAATATGCAGCTGCTCGACGTGTTCCGAAACCTCTACGCACCGCTCAATTGTCGGAACAAACAATCCAAAATTGTTCGGAGTATGATGCAGCATGGATACAAGCGTGTTACCGCTTTCCGTTTTAACAGATTCGTTCAACTTTCGCCTTGCCATTGATAAATACACCGGCTCGATATCAAAGGGCCGTTGGCGAGGTTGAATTGGGAATGCGTTGTTCGCCCCAAGCAAGCGGTCGAAGAAATACCGATTAGCCTCACGAGCGACACTAGTCCAAACAGAGTTTGTCCAACCCATGTGGCTAGGTTCGCCTCCAAAGTAACCAGCCGCTGCGTTAGAATGACAGGCGCTCAGATATACAAGACTATTCTTGCTGAATGTCATAAACCTCTTGTCTTCAAACCATCGTTTAGAAACGATATAATGGACATCGTGGGCAAGCGGACGCACAATCGCGTAGCCGTCAATCATTCGCTCAAAGATCAAAGGAAGTTTCTGACTGACCTTGGTATCAGTAGCCATTACCCAGAGAGCCTCGGATCCCTCTTTTGGGCTGCGGAACCCTCCGTGACCGTTGAAGAACAGTACGCCCGCATTCTTGATTGTCGTCAGGGAAGCTAGGTGAGCACCTGTGCGACGGACATCGTAGCCCGCATTTGTGAACCACGTTTGCAGAGTGCTTGCGATTCGAAAGTCAGTATGTTTCAAGTGCGGCGGTGCCAGTTGGATACTGCTAAGAAGATAAACTTTCTTCGATTCAGGAATCGCGTTGGACTCGTCCGCTCTTACTTCGCGAGGAGCAGCAATCTCCTGTAGATCCACTTCTGCAGGCAATTCGGTTGGCGGTAGGTAGTCGGAAGGGATTGCTTCTCGATTGTTTATGATGACCAAAGTACGCCCATCAGGAAATTCTGCCCAAACGCACTGATTCGAGATAACCACGTCCGTCAGTTCGGCTCGGTTTTTCAAATAGGCGGAGACGACATCATTTTCTTCAGCAGGCGTAGATTTTGGAACGGTTGCTACATATTCCCGAATGGATTCGAGTACCGCTAGGCGCTCTTCGTTTTCGCGAACCAGCGTAATGTCGTCTGCAAGAGTTCGGACCCGGAAAAACACAGGTAACTCCGTCACCGGAATCGTGGCGGACGATTCGTCGGTGTATTCGACAGTCGTCCAGTTCGGAAGATCGTAAGCCATCTCAACTGCAAACGCGTTTGCGTGCCCTGACCAGTTGAGGTTCACCTGACCGACGTCTTCGACAACTGCCTTTGTGATTTTCAAGGGTTCCTGAGCAGTGGTAGCTGATCCGCCTACAAGCAACCCACCTAAAAGGAGTGTAGCCGCATTGACAAATCTGAGGTGCATCCGGGCGCTCAGCCGATCCTCCTCAAGGCACGGAACTATGCATTCAAAATCACGAAGATTCATCTTGAACGCTACAAGATTTAGTGGTGCCAATAGTGATGTGCCGATGCATGTTGTTCGCAGACGAGAAGCTATACAAAAACGTTTCGATTAGTGGTAGGAAATTTGAAATCCGGAGGCGGATTCATGGGGCGGGCGGAGCCGGGGGTGGAGGGGGTTCAGGGGGCG
>JAGROY010000025.1 GCA_020439995.1 Verrucomicrobiia bacterium | reverse complement strand
CTCCGTTTCAACCAGCCACCTCAGACTTCACTCATTTGTCGAGTGAGCGGCACCGAGAAAAGCCGATGCCTTGCCACGGCGAACGAACACTTGCAATGGCACCAGCCTGAGCAGGCACCCTACTTTTTCACCACACGAGTGGCACAAATGTGGTCGTGAAGAGTACGCTTCTCCTCATCAAACGCTGCAATGATGTAGCCAATCCCCAGAATGATGGAACTCAGCCATTCAGCGAAGAATCTCGCGACACATCGACCGTACGTAAGCCTTGGGCCGTCCGTTGTGATCACTTTCAGCGACAATGCGATCTTGCCTAGAGTAGCCTGATATTTCCACAGCATCAGTGTGCTGTAGAGGAATCCAATCAACTGACCAAAAACCTGAGGAATGATCTGGGCAACAATGTCGTTCGCTTGACTCGCTCCAAGAAGGTAGGCAATAGGCATCTGGATGACCAATCCAGGAATCATCAGCACCATACCGTCGATAAACTTTGCCCCAAACCGAATCCAGAATCCCGCATAAACGTACTCGCCCGCCACTCTTGGGTCCAGGTTCGAGCCCTCCATAAGCCCATGAACAAAAGCGTCCTTGTGCTCGGGAGAGATCCATTTGTCACCGTACGCCACCATCTCCGACATTGGCATCACCTTCCCAGAGTAGGCACAAACCGCCATTTTCTGGTTCGCTGTCGAGTTCGAAGCGTCGCCAGAGCCCTGCACCTCAGCCTGCAGCGCCGTCAGATGCTTAGAGAGCGGTTCCCACTCGGTCAAAGTTTCGTTCCAAACAAGCGCAGTTTCTGGAAGCACCCCAGACTGCTGTGCTGAAACTAAATGACTGGCGCTCACTGGCCCCTGCTGCTTACGATCGATCTCGAAATACCAATTCACATGAGCAGTTCAGCCTATCCCATTATTCAGGTCAATCGCATTCAACTCGCTATTTTTGCCATTGACCCGTCCTGAGACACCATCGACGTCTTGTCTTGGCAAGCCCTCTGCTATCCGCAACCCATTGGCGCGCCCGATCAGCTTTTCGACCTGCAACACTCAACACTTCACAACCAGCAACACTCCTCTCTCCCATGTCCTTTACCTACAAAGAAGCCGGCGTCGACATCAAGGAAGCAGCGTCCCTCGTCGGAGACATCGGCGAACTGCGCCAGCGGACAGAGTGGAAGCACTCGTTGATGCAATCATTCGGCCTGTTCGCTGCCAGCTTTGATCTTTCGAAGTGGAAGCAACCGGTGATCGTGACCGGCTGCGATGGAGTTGGCACCAAGCTGGAAGTGCTGCTGGAGCACGATCAACTTGAGATCGCCGGTAAGGATCTGGTGGGAATGAATGTGAACGACATCCTGACTACTGGGGGCGATCCGGTGATGTTCCTCGATTACGTGGGCGTCGGAAAAATCGATAAGGCTAAGATTACCCGTGTCATCGCGGGGATGGTCGATCATCTTGAATCCTGCGGTTGCATTTTAGCGGGAGGCGAGACAGCGGAAATGCCAGGGGTGGTTCCCGACGGCGTCATTGAGCTGTCGGGCTTCTGCATTGGCGTGGCCGAAAAACCGGATCTCGTTGATCCAACCCGCATCGAAGTTGGCGACGTATTGCTGGGATTTGCGTCAGACGGATTTCATGCCAATGGCTGGAGCCTGGTGCGGAGAATCCTCGCAGCGAAGCCGGGGCTTGTCTCCGATGAAGAGATGCTCCCGCTGCTGGCTCCGACGAAGCTTTATCACGAAGAAGTCGGCGGCCTGCGTGCGGCGGGTGTCGACATCCGGGCGATGGCACACATTACCGGTGGCGGACTGCCGGAGAATCTTGAGCGACTCCTTGGCGACAACGGCGCAGATATCGCAATTCCCGAATGGACCGCCGGGGCCATCCCGAAAATTCTCTCCCATGTTGAAACACCGGAAGCGGTCAACACTTTCAATATGGGCTACGGCTGGGTAGCCATCGTGCCTGAAGCCAACAAAGAACTCGCTCTTAGAGTAGCAGGAGCCGAAGTCATTGGTACCGTCACCGCGGAGAAAGGTGTCCGGGTTACAGTTGGGTAGACCACTGTCAGGAATTCCTGGGCACCAGGTGAGATCCTTGATAGGAGACAAGAATGCAAATGGCATTCTTCATCTTTATTTTTGTTGCTGCACTACTGGGTAGCAACTGCATCGCACAGGAATTAGAGCTGTCACCCGAAGAAGCGAAGGCCGCCTTCGCAAAAGCGGACAGAGCATTGAACGATGCCTGGGCTGCAGCACGGAAATCGTTGCCCGAAGGAGAATTCGAAGAATTGGTGGACGACCAGCGCGCATGGGTGGAGTATCGCGACTACATGGCGCAGTCCCCGATGTACACCGGTATCAGCGGGCAAGACGACGTAAAACGGGACACGCCCGAGTATTTCTCGGCAGCAGCAAACCTGTCCGAAATGCGTACTGAGTGGCTGAAAGCGCTGGCGAATGAGACAAACGACGCTCTTACTGGAACCTGGACGGACAGTTACGGCGGCCGCATTGAAGTGGTCGAGCAGTCTGGGAAATTGTACTTTGCTGCCGAGTGTGTGCGAGGTCCGACTTCGCATTTGGGGCAACTGTCAGGAGTCGCCGATTGGAACGAACGTATCGGCTGGTTCAGTGACAAGGGCCACACGGAAGGAAAGGACACCGAGACCAATCTGAGTTTCATCCTGCGCGGCAAACGGATGGAAATCATCGGCGCAAACACAGGCTACTACCATGGTGCGCGGGCATACTTTGACGGCAAGTACGTGAAAGTTGCAGAGCTGGACTACAAAAGCCGGGCAGGTGTAATCAAGGCAGCGAAAGAAGGTGATATGATCAAAGGCGAATAGTCCAGAGGAAGCCATCGAATGGACTCGAATGATTCATTATTCATTCCACCGTGGATCCGTCGCGATTTGTCAAGACCGGCGTACGCCAGATCAAAAACACGTGAGAAACCTCCGTCCGCCCCTCGCCACAACCGTGTGGAAAGGCGGTCGATGAATGCAAACTAGATGGGCACTGAACCTGGCCGTAGTAACGAGCGCAATGGTCGGAAACACTGCGTGCTGAGTTACGTCAGGCCGCACACTGCCCAGACATCAGAGACATCGGGAATTGGCATTTCAATCCGCTGACACGATCGACAATCCAAGAACTCGGCAGGTGGCTTATTCGAAAAGGCAGCCGCCGCTCGATCAGGTGGTGACCAGACCGACTATTCTCCGGAAGGAATCTCCACGCGCACTGGCGGTGTCACCGCGCTGGCTCCAGCGGGTGGAACCATTACTGGAGGCGTTACGACAGAAGCACCTTCTGGAGCGGCATCAGCGTCTTCCTTCTTCTCCTCTTTGAGCAACTCGGAACGCTTCTTGAGGGCACCGGTCACGGTACTACTGGACACTACGTAGATCTTGCCTTCGAATCCTTTTTCAAGCGCCAGCTTTTTCTTGGCATCTTCCACATCTGCTTTGAACGAATCTTCAAGGCGCTTGCGCTCGGCGTCACGTTTCGACTGGTCTTCGTCCTCACGCTTTTTCTTATCCTCATCTGTTTCCCCTTCAGGAGCTGTGCTCGGCGGGATATTGGCTGCGATCTCGACTTCGTAGTTCGGCTCTTCGGGCTGCTGATAGGCGACCGTAAAGCTCATGTAGCGATCGGTCGGATTGGTCTCGCCTCCCACTTCATTGCCAATGGTAATATCGTAGGTAAAGCCCTCGAACGTTTCAACTGTCACTTTGACGCCAGCATCGAGGCCTGCTTTGTCCTTCTCCGCCGCTGGGAGCACATCCTGGAAACGCGGACTCGCGAAAACGTTGCCCGAAGCTGAGGCCTTCGTCGTGTCGAGTTCCTCTCCCTCCTTAGGATCCATGAGGGCAAGCGTCCCGCCCTTGGTTTCTCTGAAGACTTTCCACGTATCTCCGTCAGGATGGGTAACCGACACCGACTTGACCGTGTTGCCTTTGACAAAATCCTTGTCCAGCCAGTCCGCAGGTTTTGATTTGAGACTCATAAAGTCCTCCTTTACTCGCCAGACGGTATCTTTTGCCGTTGGAGTCCAAACGTATGTCCCCTTCTCTCCCATCTGGAACCCAGGGAAGGGCGAAGGAGCATCGTCCTTGGGCGCTCCCTCAAAATCCTTACCGATCACAATCGTGCCCATGTCCTTGTCGCCCTCGCCTTTGAAGGAGACAACCGTTCCCACTTCGTCTTCATCAGCACCATCGGAACCGGGCTTAAGCAAATGGAAACGCCCGTGAGTGGATGGCCCGGCAGTGATTCCTTCAACAATCGCCAGCTCCCATATTTTCCAGATGACATCGCGCACCTCACTGAACTTCGCGGGATATCCATCGCGATCCCTTACTTTCCATTTTGATTCGCCAAGCTCCAGCGTCGTCGCACCATCTTTTCCTTCAATGGTGATCGATTTCACGTTGTCTGGATCAAGGCCTTCCAGAACTTTGGATCCAGCTTCTTTCGAGCCGCCCTCAATGGAGCCCTTGTTCATGAAGTTGATGGCTAGCACGCCGACGATGACGACCGCCAGAATGCCAACGAGAATACCGAGTGATTTCGAGTTCATAGTCGATGGAATATTGAAATAATTACTTGGCTCCGGTTTTAAGTTTTCTGAGCAGAGAAACGACGATGCCAATGACAGCGATCACAATCGGCATACCAAGAATGTTCCTCCACTTAATGGCATTCAACTCGGACGTGACCTCCTGCTTTGCCTGAATCCGCAGGTCGCGAATCTCGCGCCGAGCGTCCTGTTCCTCTTTTTTCAGCTTCTCGTAGCGGCTGCGGTCTTCGTCTGTCATCACCAGGGTGAGGTTACCGTCAGCGCCTTGCTTCAATGTCATGGTCTGCTGGCCAATTTCACTGATCCGTGAATTCAGCTGATTCATGCGGTCGACAATTTCCGCCTGGGCGGCGTCCTCGATCTCATTGATCTTCGTGAATGGACGCTCACTGCTCGCCCGGCTCCGGATGGAAATCAGAGCACTGTCGCCAGAGGCCTGCTCTACCACGTTCAAGGCGAGTGGGAGGTTGTGATTCGCCAGAGCTGAGCGGAACCGGCGGTCGAGAGCGAACTGAGGAGAAAGAAAGTCAGTGTCGGCAAAAAGATACACGGCTGATGGATTGGCAGCCTCTTTCAGGCCTTCGGCTGGCTGGTCATCCTTTTTCTCATCACCATCCTCTTCACCTTCCTCTTTAGGTGGCCCGTCAGGGAAGGCCGTTTTGAATTTGCCTGAGAGGCGGAGCGCCAGCATTTTCTTGGTGCCGGATGCCTTGAAGTCGGCACGCACTTTATCGGGATCCTGCATCGCGGAACGCGGCTCGACGTACTGGTTCGACTCAGAAGTTTCAGCGAGCACCTTCATCTCCAGACCGTCCGCGAGCTTCTTCTCAGTGAACCCGCCAGTAAGCACAAACAAAAGACTGGTCAGATCTTCCGAGACGACGTCGTCCGTATTGATCGCCTCTTTATTGAGTTTCAGCGCTACGGGATTGTCGCCAAATTCCGGTGCGCGGTAGCGAATATCCGCGATTGCTTCCGTTGCATTGTAAGCAAGCCCCCAGCTGTTTAGCAGCGATTCGAGGTTGGACGATGGATCGACACCGCCCATGGGAGGCTGCCCAGGAAACTGCGGTTGTTCCGGCTGCTGACTGGCGGCCTCGATGCTGAATGGATCGACCATCAGCACGGCGTTCTTTCCGCTCAGGATGAACTGGTCGATCGCATACTGGCCTGCCTCAGTGATTCCAGCAGGATGAACAACCACGAGCACGTCCACATCATCCGCAATCTTCGAAGCGGTGACCTCTATCATCTCGACATCGTAGTCCTGTTCCAGTTGCTGGTAGAAAATGGACGCCTGCTGGCGAGCCATCGGATTGCCCGTCATCGGCAGTGCTGACATCAGTCCCACCTTTTTCTTCTTCGGATTGAATACCTGCGAAATTGCGCGTGTCAGGTGATACTCGAACTGCTCGTCACTGATGCCTGCGATCGCTGGCAGTGCTTGCGTCTGGTCAAGACAGCTCACTGCGATGCCGTAGTAGGCTTCCGACCGATCTGAAAACTGCGTGCGGGCAATCCCAGCCAGCTGCGCATTGTATTCCTCTTCCGTGTCGGGCTGAGGATCGATCTTCTGCACCTTGATGTGTCCGCCACCTTCGCGCTTGTACTCACGCAACAGGTTCTCGATATCGCGCACACGGTTCAAAAACACCGAAGGAATCTTCTCCTCTCCGCCCTGTGACACGTAGAACTTGACCTGCACTTCCGTATCGAGCCGATCGAGGATGGTGCGGGTTCCGTCCGAAAGCGTGTGCCGCTTGTTTTCGGTGAAATCGACCCGCCCGGGAATCGAAGGCCCGATGATGTTGAGGCCAATGACGATGGCGAAGGCAATGATGACACCGACGATGCCAAACATGAGACTCTTGCCCTCACTGCCACTGGTTCCCGCACTGCTTTTCTGCCCGGTCGGAGGTGATGAAGGAGTCGGCGCAGTCGATTCCGCTGCTGACTTATCCTGCGTGTCTGAAGAAGTATTTTCGCTCATACGTAGACGAGAATCTGAATTATTCGACTGAAGAGATTAAGAACGCTTGGTGCGGATGGCGACACTCGTGGTGAACAGGCAAAATCCGATCACCGTGACGAAGTAGATCAAAGTTGCCGGCTCGAACAAGCCATTGTTCAACGACCGAACCTGGCCCATCACGCTCAGAGAGGCAAAGAAGCCAGCCAGCGGGCTGAGGACGGATCCATCGATAAAGTCGAGGAACATCCAGAAGCCTATCAATGTTACAAAAAAGCAGATCGTTACCGAAAGCACCAGGCAGGCAACCTGGCTGCGGGTGAAGGCGGACACGGCCATTGTGATAGCGAGCATCGTGCAGCCGATCAGAAAGCTACCGATGTAGCCACTGAAAATCAGCCCCCACTCAGGATCTCCCAGTAGTCCCACCTCCGCGACGATCGTCCATGTCGAGGCCAGAGAAACAAACAGCACGACACAGGCCGCGAGGTATTTACCAACGATTGCCTCCCACGGGTTGATTGGCAAGGTCAGCAGCAACTCGGTAGTGCCGAGGCGGTGCTCTTCTGACCACAGCCGCATCCCCACTGCCGGGGCGAGGATCATGAAGATCCAGGGGTGAAACTCAAAGAAGGAGGATGTAAGAGCAGCTTCGCGTTGCTCCAGTAGCCCACCGATGATGAAAGCGAACACCATCGAGAGCACGACAAATACAAAGATGAAAACGTAAGCGAGCGGATTAAGGAAATAGGCCGCTACCTCTCGTTTGAATACGGAAATAATATTGCTCATGACAACGAATCGTAGAGAGAAGGTTTGGAACGAAAGTGAAGGTTAACTGCGGGTGGTATCGGTGATCTCACGGAACATCTCATCGAGACGTCCCTCGTCGACGTGGAGGTCTCGAAGTACCCATTTCTTCTCTGCCGCCAGTTTCGATATCTCCGCCGAGAGATCGTGTCCTGAAGTGCTTTTCGTCGGGAAAACCCGGCCGGCAAACCCGGAATCATCGGAGCGGGTCACCTCTATCGATGCCACTTTCGAAATCCGCTCCAGCTCGGCCTTCAGACCAGAGCCACTCAGACCTTCGATATCCACGAGCACCGAGCCCGCTTTCCGAGAACGCGCGCGGAGTTCTGCAGGCGGGCCATCGGCGATGACTTTGCCGCGATCAATGATCAGCGCCCGCGAACAAACTGCATCGACCTCTTCAAGAATGTGAGTCGAGAAGATAATCACTTTGTTTTCGCCCATGCGTTTGATGAGCGAGCGCACCTCGTGCTTCTGATTTGGATCCAGACCATCGGTTGGTTCGTCCAGAATCAATATATCAGGATCGTCGAGAACCGACTGCGCAAGACATGTGCGGTGACGGTATCCCTTGGAGAGAGTGTCGATGAGCTGATTGCGCACTGGCTCCAGAAAGCAGAGTTCCAGGGATTTCTCAACCGCCGCTTTCTTCTGCGCGCCGCGCAGGCCCCGCAGCTCTGCGATGAAGGACAGGAATCCCTGCACTGTCATATCTGGATAGAGCGGCGCGTTCTCAGGCAGGTAGCCGATCTTCTTCTTCGCCTCCACCGGATTCGCAACCATATCGGCTCCCCCTACCATCACGGATCCACGAGTCGGAGGCAGGTATCCGGTGACCATTCGCATAGTGGTCGACTTTCCGGCTCCATTGGGGCCGAGAAATCCGAGCACCTCTCCTTTTCCGACCGAAAACGACAAATTGTCGACCGCGGTCTTGCTTCCGAATTGCTTAGTGAGATTCGATACTTCAATCATACTGCGTCAAAAGATTCTGAAACGGCTGAATAAGCCCGTATCCCTGTCAGGTGAGAAACGTGCTAACGACAGGGCACGCAAACCACACGCAAATCAGGGATTGGCAACCAGCCTAGCGCCTGCTTGTTCGCCATTTGTTCAAAAAAGTCCAAAAGTTTTTCACATTTGCCCTGCGAATATCCCTGCGGGTGACAAATCCGCCATCCATTGCTCATCCAAGTGTTGACCCGATCGCCCTCACCCTCGTTAGATTCCACACCGAACCCCATACACCATTTCGCTGCATGAACCTGATCTCCTGGAACGTAAACGGCATCCGCGCCGCACTGAAAAGCGGACACTTCGAGTCGCTAGTAGAGAGTCACGCCCCCGACGTCCTCTGCCTGCAGGAAACGAAAGCCCGTCCGGAGCAGGTGACGCTGGACTGCCTGAACGGCTACCACGCTACATGGAACTGTGCTGAGAAGGCTGGCTACAGCGGTACCGCCATTTTCTCCAAGACCGAGCCGCTATCATCCCATCTCGGCATTGGGGCCGATGAGCATGACAAAGAAGGCAGGGTAGTCACTGCCGAGTTCCGCGATTTTTTCCTGGTCAACGTTTACACCCCGAATTCACAGCGGGAGCTGGTTCGGCTCCCCTATCGCCAGCAGTGGAATGCCGCTTTTCTGAACTACGTGACTACCCTTGAACAAACGAAACCCGTCATTTTCTGCGGAGACCTCAATGTGGCGCACACCGAAATCGACCTCGCCAATCCAAAATCCAACCGGAAGAACGCAGGTTTTTCTGATGAAGAACGTGCGGACTTCGACAAGATCGTCAGCAGCGGCTACGCCGACAGCTTCCGCGCCTTCACCCAGGATCCTGGCCACTACAGCTGGTGGACCTATCGCAATGATGCGCGCGAGCGAAACATCGGATGGCGGCTCGATTACTGGATCGTCTCCCAAGCGCTTATGCCAAAAGTAAAGGCATCCACAATCATGACGGAAGTATTCGGTTCAGACCACTGCCCAGTGAGGCTGGAACTCAAGCGGGGCGTGCATTAATCGCCGATTCCTTGGCGGTGTGACCGGAGCTGGATGTATAAAAGTAGGATTTGAGTTATCGCGATTTCCTCTCCCTTTTGAGCTTGGAGACACCAAATTTGTCGAGGCGAGTCCAAAATGTCTCCCAGGCACCGTCTGTAGACGTAACAGCGCGTAGAGTGAGTACGTCATTTGCCCCCGAGTGCTTCCATTTCATTCCGCTGCCACGTAGCGCTCGACGTTAATCTCACCGTAGGGACTCATGTATTTCTTGCCCACTTTGTCCTTCTTGGCCGTCAGGTTCGTTGCGCCCACGTTAATCGGGGAGCCATCGGTGTCGAAATCCTCAAGGCACTCCTTGGTGGCGAGTTTGCCCGCTTCGTTGAGCGCGTCCTGAATCGATTCCTCGCACTGGAGAAAACTGTGGCTCTTGCGGATGGTCACCTGAACGGTCGCTTCATCCTCGGTGTTGGAGATAACATTGGCGTGTGAAGACACGCCAGTCTACATATAAATGCGTGTGAAGACACGCCAGTCTACATATAAATCTATAATTTCCATATTACCAGGATTTTCTTCATATTTGTTTCACAGCTACTCAAATTACCACATTAAACTCCGGTCACACCCGGCCTTGGTCCAGTACCAATCCTTGAGGGGATCCGTTGTGAATCTTGAGCCATCGCTCTGCGAGATTCTCGAACGGTAATCGGCGCTCGTCACGGGATGCGGTCAGTTGCCCAACCTTCACTCGGAAGTCTCGTAGCCGTCGCACGGCCAATTTGCGGTCTTTGTCTTGAGAGATTGCCGGATCTGCTTGCCCTTTCGCTCTACCGGTGCGAAATACGTTCCAGATGATCGGTTGCGGTAAAGGCACTCAGCCACCTTCACAAAAAGCGGTTCTGTTTCGGACGAAACAGACATGCTGTACTGTGTGGGTTACGATTTTGAGTGTCAATTCCGCATTTGACTCTCTTTCATTTTATCGTGACAGAGTAACTATCAACAATAAAGGCCTGTAGCTCAGCGGTTAGAGCA
>JAGROY010000230.1 GCA_020439995.1 Verrucomicrobiia bacterium | reverse complement strand
GTGGCCGAACCCGCGCAATATCAGTTGATCGAAACTATCTACCTTCGACTGCGGAAATAACGGGAAACGAAGCCGCCCAGGCCCGTATTCCGATCTAAAATAGAGGCGGAAGGGCTTCTTGGGATGATCGCGGGCATTGCCACCATGGATGCGGATGCCTGCATCCACCTGAAATGCCGCACTGTCCTCATAAGCAAAATACTCCATCGATACTGGAACCTCTGCGGTGCGCCCCTCGATATCAGGGTTGGTGTAAATCCCCGCATTGCCAAAAAAATCTGACGGACTGACCACAAGCGAAACCACTGGAAGCGACTCGACCGCGCGAGCGATCTCGTCTTCATGCTGATCGACGATAGCATCCCCCATTTCCTGCTGCCTGGCGATGTCTGCCGGGAACAGGTAAGTCTGTGTATCGACATTGGAGGGTGCGAATCGATCGCGAAAAGCAGCCGCACGAACGACGGTCGTCTTGCTGATCTGGATCGCCCCCTGATACAGTGCGCCATTCTCGGGCGAAGGCATGGAACCGTCGGTCGTCACCCATATTTGCGCCTCGGGAGTAGAAGTTGCGATCGTTAGTTGGAACGGTTGCGTGTAAAAGCCACGATCCATGTCGAATCTGGTGTCGCCCACCACGCCGTCCCATGGTTCAGCATTGGGATGAGCGGGCGTTGGTTCCGTGAAATAGCCAAACGTTTCAACAGCGTCGAGATCCACCTCTTCCAGTACCATCCGTGGTAGGATCACAAAGTCCGAACTTTGATCGCCAAAGTTCAAGCCTTGGATAGCAAGGACATTCTTACCACTCACCAGCAGGTCGCGGAAATCCCCGAGATCGAAATCATTCCACTCGAAGACATCTGGTTCCGACCGGGCATTGATCGCTTCCGATGCGAATGAAGGAACGTTCGGCGCGAGGTCGCGCGCCACTTCTACACCATTCAGGTAAGCGACGAAACCATCATCGTACTTCATTCCCAGAATCATCCGTTCAATCGCGGGAGTTCCTTCCAGACTGAACGGGAATCGGGCGTAGCAAGTTGCATTCACACCCCGCATCTCCGTCCGAATATTGCCGTCGGCGCCAATCAACCCCAGGTAGCTGTCTTCGCCGAAGGCCGTATCATATCCAATACCAGCACTGGCGCTCGACCAGCCCGAATCATCAAACTCAAGATCCTGCCAGCCGGGGGTCTCCGCCGATGGTATCAGCCAGCGGCACGGAGCATTCAAGCCAAGCTCAATCCGCCGACTTGTGACCACGCCTCGCCCGTACGAAACGTCTTCATACTGCTCAGGATACGGATTGAATTCCGTCTTCACAGCGCCGGTAGAATCGATCAATCCGAGGTATTCTCCGGTAGTATTCAGCTGGAAATTCGTATGCAGCTCGCGCCCGGCTACGCTTCGATCTTTTCCCGATGCAAAAACCACCAACCGCGCATCAATTCCCATCGGAGTATCTGGAAATGTCCACTTGCGAGGCAACTCCTGTGCATCCGTCAGCGCAAATCCCGCGAGGTTAATTTCCTGTCCAGACCGGTTGTGCACCTCAATCCAGTCGGAGGAATCGCCATCCTCATCGTTAAGCCCGCTCCCGTTGGATGCGAGGAACTCGCTAATGACAATATCCTGAGCTCTCAGCGCCCCTGACAACGAAGCACCGCAGACCATCCCGAGCAACAATAGCGCATGGATCATCCTGGCACCAGGATACCCGATCTGTCTCAAGTAGTTGGAATTCATTTTGTTACCGTAATCCCGCAACATCGCAATCACGGTGACCTATACTATCGCCCATCCACATTGCCGCAAAGTGAATAGAATTGCCGTTTGGCGATAATCTCTCGCCCTTCACTGACACTTCACGAACTGCGAGGAACGACAGGCACGTCATAGTATTCGAGCGCCCACTCCTTCATGAATCGAACCCGCTCCGGCACCACGCGGTAGATGATGAGTTCTGGGTTGTCTGGACTTCCCAGATACTTCCGAAGCAACGGATTGGCCTCCCAGATCTCCAACATTACTGATTTGTCACCAACCACTTCGGCACACCCGGAGATTCGCACCTGATCGTGACTCTTCGACAAATAACAGAGTTCGACCCGGGGCTCAGCGGCGATCTCAGCCGTCTTTCCATAACTTCGCAAGTTCGCAATGTAGATCGTAAAGCCATCCGTCTTGACCGGCGAAACCGGGCGAACGCGAGGCCAACCTCCCTCATCTACAGTCGCCAAACAGGGAAATTTCGCATCTGCCATGGTTTCCTCCGCAAGCGCAACCAGTTCTAAGTGCGAGTATTGAGGAGGATTTTGAGAACTTTTCATATTCGATTTCTGACTGTCGGGCAGGTTGTGCTCGTGGTCAAATCCGGTGAAAAACCCTTGACTTGTATGGTTATTATGGAAATTATATTGAAGCATCAATATCTGCGTGAATACACATTCAAACCTGCAACGCCGTCTCCTCCCACGTTCCACTTCAGGATTCTCGCTAGTCGAGCTTCTTGTCGTGATCGCAGTGATTGGCCTAATTGCCGCGATCGGGATTCCAAAGATGAGTAAGATCATCAACAATGGAGGGAGGATTGTAGCTCAGCGAAATGCCCAGAATATTGCGTCTGTAGCAGCAGCAGCCCAGGCCGCAGGCAATTTGGAGATCGAGGCTGCAGCTGATCTGGACGCTGCAGTTCAGATCGTTGCCAACTCTACTAATGGCATGGGTGGTTTTGAGAACATGCAGTTCTCTTTGAGCGATATCGGTCCAGATGAGATCAATAAGGCCAAGGTCTATTTGGACTTCGTGGGTGGATCAATCGTCTACGAGCCTCAGAACTGATTCGCGTGGTCTGCCGGGCTACCCTAGACTGTCCAGAGTGAACGTCTACGAGCCCCCCAAATCAAGCATGGACAAAATGTTCATGAGGACAGCCCTCCACGAGGCAGCAAAAGGCGTAGGACTCACCAGTCCAAATCCACCCGTCGGATGCGTGATATCAAAGGACGGCATAATCCTGGGCAAGGGCTACCATCGAAAAGCTGGCAAGCCGCACGCTGAACGTGAAGCCTTGGCGGCAGTGCGAAATCAATTCGGTGATCAGGCGGCACGTTTGCTCCGGGGCGCGACCCTTTATGTCACTTTGGAACCCTGCTCCACTTCAGGAAGAACGCCACCGTGCACGGACGGCATCATCGAGGCCGGGATCAAACGCGTGGTCTACGCTGCCACCGATCCCAATCCGCATCATCAGGGCGAGGCAGCCCGTCTATTGCATTCCAACGGAATCGAAGTGGAAACGGGCGTATTGGAAAACGATGCCCTTGAACAGCTGCGACCTTTCAACAAGTGGGTCACGACAGGAATTCCCTGGGTGATCGCGAAAGCAGCAATCTCCCTCGACGGACGTATCACCCGTCCCAAGGGTGAATCGCAGTGGCTTACAGGAGAGAAAGCTCGGGCGGATGCCCAAAAGCTGCGCCTACGCTCGGATGCCATCATCGTCGGTGCCGGAACCGTGCGGGCAGACAATCCCCTCCTCAACCTCCGTGGCCCCGGCAAAAAAACCGGTAAGGACCAACCTTGGCGCGTCGTCCTGACGCGCTCTGGACAGCTGCCTCAGGACGCTCACCTTTTCACCGACGAACACCGGAACCGCACGTTGGTATTCAAGCGCCGCTCACTTCAGCACGTGCTGAAGGCACTCGGAAAAAAAGGAGTCACTACGGTGATGATCGAAGGCGGAAGCAGCATCCTGACCCAGGCGTTCAGCCAAAATCTGGTAGATGAAGTCTGCTTCTACATAGCCCCGTTCGTGTCGGGATCCGGCATTCCGGTAATCGATTCCGCCGGCTTTACCGGCGGCTCAAAGAGCATCCACGATCTACAGATGAGAAAAGTCGGCCACGATGTCCGGATCAGTGGGCTCATGCCCAGAAACTGACCTCTGCGTGAGTCCACAAACGCAGAACTCCAAAGCGCCCCCGCACCTGGGCCGTCACTCTTGCAGCCATGGCTTTCGGGCATTGGTCTCGATCTCGGTATCAAGTTCGTGCATCCTTTTTTGCAGGAGTTCCACCACGTCCGGATGAGCAGACGCCAGATTCTCCTTTTCTCCAAGGTCTGCCAGCAGATCGAACAGCATCATCTCTGGAGGCACGGGTTCGGCGTCTTTCCCCTGCTTCGTTACTTTCACCAGCAGCTTCCACCTGCCCTGGCGGATGCCTTCGAGTTCCCCTTGCGAAGTGTAGTGGACGAATTCCGTTCGCGGCGACTCGGTTTGTGCCGCAGTGAGCAGGCCAGATACATCGAGTCCGTCGATTTTTCTACCATTCGGTAGCTGGGTGTCAGTCAGCTTGGCGATGGTGGGAAGAATGTCAATGGTGCCGACCAATTGGTCACACGTCGTGCCAGCCGGAATGCGACCTGGCCCCCACATGATACAAGGCACACGCTGCCCGCCTTCGAACGTTGTCCCCTTCCCCGCCCTGAGAGGTCCGGCAGAGCCTCCGTGATTCTTGAACTGCAGCCAAGGTCCGTTGTCGGAGGTGTAGATCACGTAGGTGTTCTCAGATAATCCAAGTTCCCTGACTGTATTCATTAGACGACCGACTTCAGCATCAATGTGCTGGATGACACACGTGTAGGCATTCTGTGGATCCGGATCGTAGGCATCCTCTGGAACATACAGTGGAATGTGCGGCATCGAATGCGGCAAATAAACGAAGAACGGGCCATCCTTGTGCTCCTTGATAAAATCAATTGCATGGTCTGTGTAGCGCCGGGTTACCGTGCGTTGATCCACTGGCAGCTCAATGATGTCCTCGTTCAAAACCAGCGGCGTATTCCAGTGTGTCAGAGCGGTGCTTTGATCCTTCCACAAAGCATCCGATGGGAGCCGCGGCTTCCCTTTGTTGTCAGGATGGTTCATGTCATTTGAGTATGGGATACCGAAGTAGACATCGAATCCGTTCTGGCGGGGAAGTGTCTCCGGCTGATGACCCAGATGCCATTTACCGAAACAAGCGGTTGCATAACCCTGGGCCTTCAAGTGATCGGCGATCGTATGCTCGGATGGATTCAGCCCACGCTTCGATGAGGGAAACAGCACGTGTTCATGCATGCCGATCCGCTTCGGATAACATCCCGTCAGAAGCGCGGCTCTCGATGGTGTGCAGACCGGTGAGGCCACCATGAAATTGGTAAAGCGCCGCCCTTCCGCAGCCAGTCGATCGATATGCGGCGTCTTAATTTTCGTCGAACCGAAACAGCCGAGGTCGCCGTATCCCTGGTCGTCGGCAAATATGATGATGAAGTTGGGTTTCGCCGCACCGCTGGCCGAGATGGCGGCACAACACAGGATGAGGACTGAAAGGAGATTTCGAAGGTAGACCATCAGGCCATCTAACAGGAATCTGCCGCCCGAGGGAAGGCATTCTTTGTTCCCATACTACCAGTGCCGCTACTGTTGCTTCGGTGCCACGAACGAGCGATCCGTGAGCGTCTTGAGAAACGCCACGAGAGCACGCTTATCGTTGGAGCTGAGTTTGATCCCCTCATCAGGGTGCTTGGCAAGATTCGGATCGAGATTTGGGCTGCGATGGACTCCTGAACTGTAGTGCTCGACGACTTCCTCCAGCGTCTTGAAGCGGCCGTCATGCATATAGGGCGCTGTGAGTTCCACATTGCGGAGCGAGGGAATCTTAAATTTGCCACGATCGGTTTCGTCACCCGTCACCGTCATGCGGCCTGAGTCCACGGGCTTCAGGTCGAGCCCGTTGTCGGCGTATTTGTGACTGGTGAACAGGGTGCCGCCATGACAGTGGAAACAATCGGCTCCCCGCATCCCGCGCGCTGGATCGAATTCCGTGAGGAACAATTCGAGCCCCCGGCTTTCGTCAGGTGTAAAGGTATCGAGCTTGCGCACCGCCCGGTCGAATTTCGCATCCTGCGACACCAGAGTCAGAAGGAATTGCTCGAGAGCCAGAGCAAGCTTTGTCGACGTGATCCCGGCTTCACCAGAAGCACGACGGAAGGCATCGCGATAAGAATCATCTGCTTCCAGTTTCTTGACGACGTTCTCGAGCGACTCGGCCATCTCGTGAGGGTCCTGCAAGGGCACCAAAACCTGATCCCGCAACGTGGCTGCGCGACCATCCCAGAAATAATCCGATGCCCAGGCCAGGTTGAACAACGGCATCGCATTGCGTTTTCCGATGTCCCCCGTTGCTCCGATGCTGAGTCGCCGGGGATCTGTAAATGCGTGCTCCCGCAGATGACACGACGCGCACGACTGGGAATTGTTGATCGACAGCCGGGGATCATTGAAGAGCTTTCGGCCCAGCGCCACGCCCTCTTCCGTGAGCGGGTTGTCGGCGGGCAGCTTCACTGCGGGAAACCGGCGGGTGATGTCGAGTTTGTAGGGAGCGGTTCCCTTCGGCAGTGCAACGGGCGCAGCAACCGGGTCGGCATTGGTGTCTTGAAAAATGTCAGCCTTCACCCCGATGACCTCAAAGGCACCGCGCACATTTTCCATCATTCGCGGAGCGAGCGAGTCGCCCTCCCGGGAGTGCGTGGACAGCCCGTCTTTGTCAAAGTCTACTCCCTGAAGAATGCGGTCGGCATGAAGGCGAACTTCGATAGTCAAAGGAGAACCAGCAGAAAACTTCACGGGCAGTTCCACCGTCATGCCGTCGACCACTCTCGCCAGATGGTAAGAAAATCCATCACTGGCCCCGTCAGCACGGAGTCGTTTACCTTCGATTGCCAGATAAATGTAGCCGCCTTGCCAGCTCCAGTGCAGACCACACACGTCCGGGTGCAGGGCATCGCCCACAGGATAAATGTTAGGATCGGAGCCATCGGCCACCTTGTCGACTCCCACGCGAAACCGGATCGCCGTGTAATCGCCATCCGGCACACCATCCGCCCGCGTCCCCACACGCTTCCCATCGAGTCCGTAGTAGGCATGCCAGTCGCTCGCCCCTTCCATCCAGGAACCATCGACGCGCTTGAGCGCGAGACCGGACACCAGCCAGTCGAGCCGGGATATGGTCAATTTTGAATCTGTTGCAGCTGTCGAGCCAGCCATCGGCCGGCCCTCAAAGCAGGGAGTAATTTCCAGGTTCAAGTCTGCTGCCTGCAGACAGTGAATGAACACAGCAGCGAACAACGCAACCCACACCGGAATCCGCCGAAGCTTCTTCAGCGATGCGACATTGGTACTGCGAGGACTTTCCATTGCGGGAAACATACCCTATTTTCCCATATTTATCATACAAAACCCACCCTACACCCGGGTGACATGCATGCGCTCAATCGCGGCCGCCACTGCCGACGGAGCGCACTCGAATGCCTCCAGCGTCCTTCGAGTCATCTCCGCGCCACTCTCCAGTTCGTCATGCACAATGACATCGACACCAAGTGCCTTGAGCTTCGTGACTTCCGCCGGAAACTTTGCGCGCGCCATGATCACGATGTCAGGGTTCAATTCACGGGCAAATTTCACGGCTTTCTCGACTACCTCGATCATCGGAAACGAAAAAATGATCAGGCGAGCCCTCCCCGCTTGAGCCAGCTCAAGAGTCAACGTCTGATTCACATCACCGAAGATGCACAGCTGTGATTTCCGTTTCAGGCGGGCAACGGTATCGACATTCATCTCGATGACGATAGTGCCAATGTTGGATGCCCGCAGTGCCTCGTTGACGGATTCGCCCACTGGCCCGTGACCACAGATGATAGCGTGATCATTGAGTCCCTCCAAGGTTTCGCTGTGGACATGCCCGGCATCGCCATCGCTGCGCAAACTCCGCTTGCGCTGGAGAAACCGGAGGCCCTCCAGTCGTTTCGCCATCGGATTCGCCATCCTCACCATGATCGGTGTCAGGCCCATCGTAATTGCAGCACAAAAAAGCAGCAGTTGATGCTGCGCGCTGGTGAGCGCCTCTAGCTCCACTGCCTTGTCGACCAGCACCAGTGAGAACTCACCGATGCTGGAAACCGCAAGCGCTGCGGTGAGACAGGGCCTGACTGGAAATCGAAGGAGCTGGGCGGCAAAAAACGCCACAGCCGTCTTGGTCACAAGAATGGCAATGGTGCCAATCACGACCGGAAACCAGAGTCCCGCGAGGGAACGAGCATCGATCATGAGGCCGATCGAAATGAAGAACAGAGTGAGGAAGAAGTCCTTGAATGGGAGAATATCCGCAAGAATTCTGTGACTGTAAGTCGACTCACTGACGACCACTCCTGCGACAAAAGCGCCGAGCGCAACACTCAGGCCAAACAGGCTGCCGAGATAGCCCGTGCCGACGCATAGCGCCAGAACTGAGAGGGTGAAAAGTTCGCGGCTCCGAGTGCGGCTCACCGCATGCAACAGTGGAGGATAAACGTAAATGCTGAGGAGCCAGGCAACGATCACGAACGCTATGCCTTTGCCCAACGCAATCGCCAGGCCGGAGATCAGAGAAGCGCCCTCCACGGGGGCAAGCAGCGCAGGCATCACCACCATAAAGACGACGACCGCGACATCCTGAAAGATGGCGATTCCCAGTGCGATCCTGGCAGCCGGGCTATTCTCCTGTCCTAGATCCTGAAAAATCCTGAGGCTCAGGGCGGTACTGGACATGGCAACAACGAAGCCGAGGAATAGCGCCATCCGCCAGTCAAATCCCATGATCAGCGCTAACATTGCCCCCAGCAGGCACACTCCAGACAATTGCACACCGCCTCCAATGAACACGATTCGCCGCAGCTTTTTCAACTCGGCGATCGAGAACGCGATGCCGATCGTGAACATCAGCAGTATTACTCCGACGTCCGCCATTGCGCGGATCATTTCCTCGTCTTTGATCAGTCCGAGTCCGCTCTTTCCCAACAGTAATCCGCAAACAAAATAGCCGACCAGAATCGATTGCCTCACCCGGCTGAGCAACAGACCCACAGCAATAGCCGTGAACAGCATCGCGGCGAGCACTCCAAACAGATTTTCCAATTGAGCATCTCCGGCGGCGAGGAACATTCAATCCAATACCGCACAGGGGTCGGAACATGCAACCGGAATGCTCCGACAATTCAAAATCTACGCGGAGGCACTTGGCATCATTCTTGCATATACAGAAGATCTAACAATGTCATTGTTCTACAATGATTCGAGCTTAGCTTACCGACAGCATGTCCATCCAGATCGCGATCCAGCACAAGACCACTTACCAATTTGATCGCTCGGTCACATTGTTTCCCCATGTCTTTCGCCTACGTCCAGCCCCCCATACCCGGACGCCAATTCTCGCGTATACCCTTAAGATCGAACCTGATACGCACTTTATTAACTGGCAGCAGGACCCTTTTGGGAACTACCAGGCGCGCATCGTTTTTAACGAACCCACCAAAAAGCTGGCAGTTACGGTCGAAGTCATCGCGGACATGCAGGTGCTCAACCCTTTCGACTTCTTCGTTGAAGAGCATGCCGAGATGTTCCCGTTTCCCTACGAGGCACAGTTGCAGCGGGAACTCACCCCCTACCTGGAAATCAACGACAAAGGCCCGCAACTGCTCAAGTGGCTCGAAAAAATAGACCGCACCGAGCGGAGGACGATCGATTTCCTCGTTGATCTGGTCGGAATGGTTTTCAAGGACATAGGATATGGGATTCGTCTGGAACCAGGTGTGCAAAGTTGTGAGGAGACGCTCACCCTTGGCAAAGGATCCTGCCGGGACAGCGCATGGCTGCTGGTGCAGATCCTTCGCCACCTGGGATTGGCCTCCCGCTTTGTTTCTGGATATCTGGTGCAGTTGACGTCCGACGTAAAGTCGCTCGACGGCCCGTCCGGACCGGAAGAAGACTTCACCGATCTTCACGCTTGGGTCGAAGTTTACTTGCCTGGCGCGGGTTGGGTAGGACTGGACCCGACCTCAGGACTGTTCGCCGACGAGGGCCACATCCCCCTCGCCTGTACGCCTCACTATAAGAGTGCCGCTCCCGTGGAAGGTGCTACCAGCAAGTGCGAGGTGACCTTCGAGTTTGCGAATACCGTCGATCGTATCGTCGAGACACCACGTGTCACGAAGCCATATACAGAGGAGCAGTGGGAGGAGATCGATGCATTAGGTGAAGCGGTAGATAAAGTTCTTGTTGCTGGTGACGTAAGGCTGACGATGGGAGGCGAACCCACCTTCGTGTCGATCGACGACATGGAAGGCGATGAGTGGAATACCACCGCCGACAGCCCTGCCAAGCGACGACTGGGATACGAACTTTTGACCCGCCTGCACAATGCCTTTGCACTGGGAGGAGCACGCCTCTGCGGAGAAGGAAAATGGTATCCGGGAGAACCGGTTCCCCGCTGGGCCTACACCGTATTCTGGAGAAAGGACGGCGAGCCTGTGTGGCAGGGAGACGAGTGGCTGGCAGATCCGCAGTCGGATGGCGGCCATGGTATCGAAACCGCACAAAGGTTCGGCGCGGAAGTCGCGCGCTTGCTGGGAGTTCAGCAGCGACATCTGAAGGCGGGCCATGAGGACGCTTTCTACTACGCCTGGAAAGAGGGAACCATCCCGGTGAATATTGATCCTTACAAAGCGGACATTAACGATCCGGCCGACCGCAAGTACATGGCAGACTTGTTCGACCGTGGGATCGACGTGCCTACCGGCTACGCTCTGCCTGTGCACTGGAATGAAGCAGTGGGCGAATGGGAAAGCTCACCATGGGACTTCCGACGCCCGGAGATGTTTCTCATTCCAGGGTCATCTCCAATGGGATTCCGACTGCCATTGTCTTCTTTGCCATGGGTGGCGAAAGACAAGAAACCATTGCCGATCGAACGCTCGCCAATGAGCAACTACGAGCCACCGCTCGGCAACTTTCAGGCGAGATTTGCCGCAAATCGTCCGTCCGACGGTGACGGCGGACTCACGTCTCATCATCCGCAGGAGCAAGAGGCAGTGGACGAAGCGATTCAGGAAGAAAACCTGGTTCACGTCTCGCATACAGCGATGTGCTTTGAACCGCGCGGGGGCCGGGTTCACGTCTTCATGCCGCCCGCCAACCTGCTGGAACACTACCTCGATCTGCTGGCAGCCGTGAATGCCGCTGCGCGAAACCTGGAGGTGCCAGTCGTCTTGGAAGGCTACGCGCCGCCCCACGACAATCGGCTGGAGCGGATCAACGTGACACCGGATCCCGGCGTCATCGAGGTCAACGTCCATCCTTCGAGTTCATGGAAGGATGCGAAGGCAATCACCGAACGTCTGCATGAGGAAGCACGGCTCACACGCCTGGGCACTGAGAAATTCATGCTCGACGGCCGACACACCGGCACCGGTGGTGGTAACCACGTGACACTGGGCGGCATCCGTCCTTCAGACAGCCCCTTCCTTCGCCGCCCTGGTTTGCTGCGCAGCCTGCTCACGTACTGGCAGCATCACCCTGGCCTGTCTTACCTTTTCTCAGGTCTCTTCATCGGCCCCACCAGCCAGGCACCGCGGGTCGACGAAGGCCGGGATGAAAAGTTGTACGAGCTTGAGATCGCCTTCCAGCAACTGCCGGATGCCGTAGATTCCCCATGGATCGTCGATCGCGTACTGCGCAATCTGCTCACCGACCTCACTGGCAATACCCACCGCTCTGAGTTCTGCATCGACAAACTCTACTCGCCCGACAGCACCTACGGGCGCCTTGGAATATTGGAGTTTCGCGGGTTCGAAATGCCCCCTCACCCGCGCATGGGCCTTGTCCAGGCACTCCTGCTACGCAGCCTGATCGCCTGGTTCTGGGACAATCCTTACCATCACAAACTGGTGCGCTGGGGAACGGAATTGCACGATCGCTTCATGCTGCCGTTTTTCGTGCGCAACGATCTCAGCAGCGTGGCGGCCGATCTGCAGGATGCGGGCTTCCCATTCCAACTGGACTGGCTCGACCCATTCTTCGAATTTCGCTTCCCGCATTATGGGACCACACAGCACGCAGGAATCGAAATGGAACTTCGCTTCGCCATCGAACCCTGGCATGTGCT
>JAGROY010000229.1 GCA_020439995.1 Verrucomicrobiia bacterium | reverse complement strand
GTCAATCCAGGGAATTTGAAAGCCGTCCATGCAGGAATGCGTGGCGTCGTATCGGACGGTGACGGCACTGGAAAGGGTGCTGATATCGGCTATCCGCAACTGGTGGGCAAGACAGGAACAGGACAGTGGAGTGAAACCAGAAACGTGGCGCTATTTGCAGGCTTCGTACCTGAAGTAAATCCAGAATACGCATTCGTGGCAGTCTATGAAGGCAGCAATGGGGAGGGTGTCTCTGGTGGTAAAAAAGCAGCCCCGATTGTAAAGTCAGTATTCCGGCAGATCTACAATATCAAGAAACGCCGAGGGGACAAAATCGGGGCACCCCGGCAGTCCAACTTCGAAACAGAGAACGCACCCAAGGCCGAAAAAATTGACGACGAGGACGGTGCTGAAGCGTCCACGCCAAAGAAGTCCAGCTCAAAATCGAAACCACGCTCAAAGCCGAAGGCAAAACCAAAATCCTCTCCATCCCCACAGGCAACTCAGAAAGTGCGTCCGGCGAAACCGGCTCCGGCTCCTGCCCCCAAGCCAAAAGAGGGCATTCTGAAGCGCCTCTTTAAGCGATCGTAAGGGCCACCAGCCGTGGACTGAAAGTCACCACTGCTGACCAAGAGATTCGGCTAGAACGACATGCCAATTCCGAAGTGGAATGCCCCCTCCGGCTCGTCTTCCTGCCTGTTCAAATTCCATCCGTAATCAAGCCTGACAGGGCCGATTGGAAGATCATACCGCAATCCCACTCCTGCGGCATGATGCATGTCATTCAGACCCATGTCCTCATTGCGCGGAAGCAAATTACCTGAGTCAGCGAAACCGACGAATCGCAGCTCTTTCCACACGGGCACCGATGCCTCGGCATTGAAGGTGGTGTAAAATTCGCCGCCTATCGGATTTCCCCTGCGATCCTGCGGTCCCAGTTCGCGCTCAGGAAAACTTCTGACAGTCGTGCTGCCCCCGCTGAAATTTCGCAAGTCGATGGGGAGTTGATCAGTATCGCCAAATGGCACGATGATTCCCACTCGCGCTCCTGCCCGAAGCCGCACGGGCCCCACGGTGTCGTAATAGGTGAAGCGTCCGGAACTGCGAAAGAAATCCACTTCGCTTCCAATGGCACTGGAAGCGACATCGGCGGATGCGTTAAAAATATACCCGTTGGTCGGCACCGTTTCATTATCGCGCCGATCATACGAAAAAGTGACTCCACCGGAATGGACGAAATAGGACGGGGTGCCCAGTTCTTCATCCACCACGTGGTGATCAAGGATGTCAGTGAATGATACCCGGCTGAAGAACGACAGTTTCGTGTGCTCGTTGAAATCATACGAGAGTTCCGCTTGCCCTCCGACTTCGAATTTTGTGTAGCCGTCGTTATCCCGCTGATGCGCGTATAGCCCACCGGAGAGTGTTGTCTTCTCGCCCAGCACCCAGGGTTCGAACACATTCACGTCACCCGTCATACCGCGACTGGTGAACTCGATCCGGGTATCCAGCCGACGCACTGCCCCGAACAGATTGTAGTGCTGAAAGGTGCCCCCAACGATGTAACCTTCCCAGGATCCAACGCCGGCGTATGCGCCAATTTCTTTGGCTGGCGTTTCCTCGACCAAAATTGTCAGGTCGAGAACGTCAGAATCGGGAAGGGGTGCCTCTTGCAGTTCAACCTTGGAAAAGGCTCCGGAACGCAGCATGCGCCGGACGATCCGGTTCGCACGTCCTTCGTCATATGGTTGCCCCTGCAAGGTTTCGAAGCGGTTCAGGAAGAAACTTTCGACGACCTTTTTATTTCCCGCCACGTTGACCTCCCTGAGCACTCTGCGTGCGCCAGCGGTCACCTGCAGTTGCAGCGCGACATCAATCTCTCCAACAGCATTCGTCTCACTGAGTTCAGGATCTAAATAAGTGATCTGCGCGCCGGTGTAGCCCTCATTGTTAAATAATTCGACCACTCTCCCCTGCAACATACTGGCCGATCCCGGCGTATAGGGAGCACCCTCAAATTCTTCAATCAACGCCCTCAGTGGTAGCCTGATTTCATCAGTTTCGCCGTCCACATTGACGAATGCGATCCGGTAAAGTGGCCCCTCTTGAACGGATACCAAAACATCAACATCGCCAGATTCATCCGACATCTTCGTCTCCGAGGTCAACACTGCATCGTAGTAGCCCAGATTCGCGTAGAGATCCCGAATCGAGGCGAGTCCCTTGTCGATATCCTGCTGAACGAAAGGCAACTTTGCCCGCTTTAGAACGCCCTTTGTCTGTGAGCGCGTTGCATCTGTCAGCAGCGCCTCAATCACGTCCGCTTGAATCGCTGCATTCCCTTCGATCTCAATATCTCCAAGTGACCGCAGCTTGGACTCTCGAACGATAAGTACCACAGAATCGCCTTCAATTTCCCAGTCTACTTCTGCCGCTTCGAATCCCATTCGCCGCATCCCAATCCCCAGAAAATAGGCAGCATCGTCAGCCCGTGCCGGGGAGACACCCCGCTCAGCGATATAGGAAATTTGATGCGAAATGATCGCCCGCGCCTGCTCGGCAGTCAGTTGCTCCAAGCCACGGAATGAGACGTCCGCCCTGCGGGGCACCTCGTCCTGTGCGACGCACGGCACAGCAAGCACAAAAATCAGGACGGCAAACCATTGCCAGCTTTGAATCCAGTTCATCATCGGAATCGAATGGCCCATTTTAAGACTCCACGGTACTGCCCCTCGGCATCGACGTTTCCTAGCACAAAGATACGGTCGCGCAGCTTCAGCTTAGCAGTCGCAGTGGGTTCACCCGTTCGCTGATTTACGCCGCCGATGTCAAACGTCAGGTTTCTCGGAATCAGCATCTGCTCCGCCGAGGACAGCCCCTTTACCTGGCGAAGTTTTTCCAACAGCAGCTTGCCCCCTTTTGCCATCGCTTGCCCTTGTCCAGACGCTTCAAGTTGTTCACGCGTGGCACCTGTCACAATGAGAGAGATGATGTCTTCCTCTTCAAGCGGTGGACTGGACGTCAGAATGTATTCAGGATGAAAAAGCGAATTGTAGACGTGTATACGCACCTGATAGTCGTCGACTTCGGCACCACCATCGACAGATATCTTTGGATCAAACCCCGTTTCAGGGAGAAACGAGAGCGTCGCAAGGTCGATCACCAGGGTGCTAAACGGGAGAGTCGCCCTTGCTTCTTCCAGTCTCACGTCCCCGGACGGCTTCAAGTCCCGCCCCTTGCCGCTGATCTGCATGTCAGCGTGCACTTCGCTGGTGGCCAAATTGCCGACAATCAGAAAGGGATCACTCGTCTTGAAGTGGACGTCGACATCCCAGTCCGCAAAGGGCAGTGTCTCCGTGCCGATCTTTGGCACAGACTTGGCAGCGCGTGGGCCCGTTACAGACGGAATCTTTGGGCCCCGTTCAGGCAAAGCGATGGGCAGCAGATCGATATCTTTCTGGTAACGGCTGTTCACCAGGGCCACATCAGCAGTCACCTGCGCAAGGCTAACCGGCCCTGTTACACTAACCGCAAGATTGCTCCGCACACTCAATTCCTCAGTGCGATAGAACAATGCCTCCTGTGCGTTCAGGCTGAGATCGAGAACGGGATCGTTCAAGTTCGCCACATCAACGCGCCCTTTCCCGAGAAACGCCCCTCCCGCAGCCGTGCCTTTTAGCTCACTCAAGACGATCTCAGTCCCTGAAAACTCAATGCGGCATCTCGCGTCTTTCAGATCAGGCAATTCAGACTGATGAAACCGCAATCGTGGCAAGTCCGCTTCCATCTCGCCAGTGATGGATGGCTCGCCAACTGTACCACCCACTCTAACATTGGCAAAAACACTCCCGTCCACCATAGAAATTGCAGGCACCCAGTCCTCCAGTTTTTTCAACGACGTAGGCGGCAGGACTACCACAAGATCAAGTACCTCGCTGGAAAATGCGCCCTTGCCCCCCCCTGGTTCCATCCACTCCCTGGGATGAAACGGCAACTCGCCCACAATCGACATCGGCTCAATTTCGGCCTGAGTTACCTGGCCGTTCACATTGAATCGATGGTCTCTGACAGAAAACTGCAGCGACGCATCCGCTGGCTCGATCTCCCCTACCCGCTCTTCCAGCCCAATCGCAATCAACTGCAGTCCAGCATCCAACACGGGATCATTCAACGTCCCCCCTGCCTTCAGTTCTCCCCGTACACTTCCGGTAATTCCCGCAGTCTCGCGACCTGCTATCCGGTAGAGATCGGAAACCGACGTCTCACGGATGAGCAGATCTGCGGCGATTTCGCCCGTTTGGTTCAGGAAAGTCTGTGCGCTTTTCACCCGTTCCGGGTCGAACGGCACACTCATACTGCCTGCAATCAATTCATCATTTCCACGCAAGAACGCCACTTTTTCAACCGACAGCAATCCAGCCTCAAGCCCGGCATCGATCGTCAGCACCAGTTCACCCGTACCCAAGCGCCCCGCCCTGAGATGGGTTGCAGTAGGATTGTGCGCAAATTCTCCCGACACTGCCAAGGGATCGGCATCACCGAGAATCATCTGCTTCATGTCAAAACTGCCAGCCAATGCATACTCGCCCGCTATCGTATTCCCAGACGCCTGTATCGATGCCACCGCTGTTCCTCCAAATGAAGCCGCATCCTCAGCCACGTCACTGAGAGATGCTCTAAGAGTGCCGAGGTCACCAGCGCTCAGCTCTGCAGACGCCTGGTAGTCACCCGATTTGATGCCATAGCCGCCTCTGAGTTCGACCGCATTGACTTCGTCAAAACGAACCCTTCCGTTCAGCGAAACCCGGTCGGGCTCCGACGAATCACATGCGATGTCCACCTGATCCGCATTTGTATTCCCGACAATGAGCTTTTCACCTTTCACTGGGCCAGCCAGTTTCAGTAGCCGCCCATCCGCAATTGCCCATTCCAGATCAGCATCGATCAGTCCACCCAGAGCCAGCTTGGAAGGGGCTCCCGTACTCACCACTACCAACTCACTGAGATCGTCGGAATGCACATTCAATGCCCCCTCGGCCGCAAGACGGCTCCACTCGACATCGGCAACCGAATCCATCGCGCTAAGGTCCGTGCGGCCGGACACTTCAACAGTCGAGCTCCCCTCCTTCACATTCAAATTCCTCAAATTCACGATTCCAGCCGCCACATCCATTGCCCCCGACACCCTACCAAGCCTGATGCTGCCCATCTCGAACCCCTCAACTTGTAGCGCCAGTGAACCATTCCACGAACGCGGCGATTTCGGATCTCCGGAAAAGACGAGATCGCACTTACTTACACTTCCCTTTGGAAACTTGCTCTCCCCAATCCCAAGGTCATCACGTAATCCCTCAAGATTCAACTGCCCGCTCACCAGCGAAACATGAGACGGCTTGGCTTCCTCAGGATCGAACTCAAGCTTCACGTCGGCCCCGTAACAGGACACATTTGACACCGCCCGCCACCCCAGTGCAGTCTCAGTGGAGACAGCGGACAACTCGGAAATCGTCACTCCTTCGCTCAAGTCGAAATGAGAAATCTCGATGGCATCCCACTCTTCAGAAACTGCCAGACCACAATCGCTTTCGCCTAATACGACCGGACCAACGTCCAAAGATTCGAATCCGATACTCCCCGCTCTCTGCTCGGGAACCCATTCAAACTTAATGCCATCGACTGAAAAATCTTTCTGCCCCTCTGAGTAACTCACACTAATGTCTCGGGCATCAACGGAGGAATATTTAAGATAACTTAGATACTTCCCCAAGTTAACCGGCTTCTTACCTTTAGAATCATCCTCTTGAGGTTCAGGCGTCTGGCTCTGACTGGAATCGATGACGACCTCTATTCCTGTCAACGTGATTAATTCAATCCCGTCTTTCCCCCGCGACAGAAGAAGCGGAAGAAGTTCAAAATCCACCCGGGCGAGATTACATCGTACCGACTTTAACACCTGGTCGCCCCCTGCCATCAAATTCCGGACTTCGACCCGAGAAAACAGGCTTCCATCAGTCTCAAATTCGCCAGACAAGCCCGCAACCGCCAAGCCACGCCCCACTGAATATTGAAGAATTGAATTGAACCCAAGCGTGAGCGTGAGAGCGAGTAACAGCCCAATCGCCACGCCTGCGGCCATTAGCCATTTTACCGACCGCAGGAATAATTTCCCGACCGACCGACGTCGAAAATTTTCCTTGGATTGATTGTCTGGTTGCCTTTGCTTCAATACAGAATCCGTAGCACGCTCCAATGTACGGCGCACGCAGGAATCTAAATTACCTGCCACGCCGAAACACCAGAATAGTTAAGCCATCTTAACTATTATCTTATCCTAACCAAACCACCATTTTCTCAAAAATGGGAAAACGTTAGGTATTCTTCATCTTTTGACTTCTAAGAATTTATCAGCTAAATTACTGTCCCTTTTTTATGCCGCGCGAGGCACACTCTATCACTTTCACAAAAGCACAATGGCAACGCTGACATTCAAGCTAAACGGAGGAAACGAAGAGATCGATTTCGATCTTTCTCAGGGAATCATCTCTGTGGGACGAAACGCTCAAAACGACATCTCCATCGACGATCCATCTCTATCCGGCGTCCACGCAGAACTCCGAAGAGTTTCCTCGGAAGGCAACTACGAGGTCACCGATCTCGATAGTGGGAGCCCGACCACGGTGAACGGCAGGGAGATCACCCAGACCATCTTGAAAAGCGGTGACGTCGTCGCGTTCGGAAATCTGGAAGCTAAATTCAATACATCAGATGCATCCAACAACGAATCCACCAGCGATTCAGGCTCTATTGCGAGGAAGGCAACGCTGCCTCCTCCACGCAAAGAGGGCCAGAAGCCCAAGTCGTTGGTCGTCGAAGAAGGCCCAAAAGCCCCCGCTCCAGCTGCGGCACCTCCAGTAGCACCCGCATCTGCGCCATCGACGCCTCCCCCCACGCAAGGGCCTGCCAAGGTTTCTCAGCCGCTCCCCGCGTTGGCACCCGCAGCCACGATGGTGGGCGCAGGGGTATCCGGTAATGGCAATGGTTTTGGCAAAACGCCAGTGGTTGTGCCGACGGAAGCACCAGCCATTGCGAAATCCCGCCCATCGGTGCTGTCTAAGAAGCCGCTTTTCGGTCGTCCATCACTTCGCAACACAGCGCCCGCAGCACTAGAACTACCAGAACAGCCACAACAGCTCCCAGCCCATCTCGCAGAAACACGCAAATCACTGCCTTCCGCCAATGCAGATGTGAGCAAGACGGACGACATCGTCCGCGTGGCTTCAGATGCGAAGCGCAAGGAACTTGCGGATCTTGAGCGTCAGCTAGAGAAGCGGAGGGAAGAACTCAGGAACCTGGACAAACAGAAAGACGAGGCAACCCAACTGGATAAGGTGGTTGCCGAGCGTAAGCAGACGCTCAACAAGTTGTCCGATGAAGTCTCCAAACTGGAAGCCCTTCGCAAGAAACACGGCGAAGCGATCGAGCAACTGGAGACGCTTACCTCACAGCGAGACACGATCGAGAAGCAGAACGTTACCCTGACGGAGAAGCAATCCGAGCTGCAAAAGATCGTCGCTGAACACCAGGCTCAGACCAAAGCCGCAAGCAAGGAGCTGGAGAACCTTCGCAAGGAACTCGTGTCGAAGCGGGATGAGCTTAGCAGCACACAGAAGCAGATTGAAGGACTCCAAGGAAGCGCAGCTGATGTGCAGGGGCTGGTGAGCACCATTTCTGCGAAGGAAAAGGCTGCCAGCGAGAAGACTTTGCTTCTCGAGAAACTCTCCAAGCAGGAAACCTCTTCCAAGGCTTCCCTGGCGACTCTCACCGCCGAGATTGCTCAAATGGCGAAGAAAAAGGAGTCTTTGAACAAAGAGCTGCAACAGCTGGAACGAAACAAGGCTGAGCAACAACGCGCGCAGGAATCGGAACTCAATGACCAACTCGCAAAGCTGACGGAAACACAGAAGAAGGTTTCCGCAGACATCGCGAAAGCGGAAGAACTTCTCGGCCAGCGTCAGGCTAAACTGAAGGAGGTCGAAGCAAATCTAAAAAGAGCTGAGCTGAGGGCGGAGAAAATCACCGAGAGCGGGGCGAAAGTGGCGGAGCTTGAATCACGCTGGGAACAAGGCAAGCAACGTTTGACCGAAACCCGCACCGCACTGGATGCCGCCAAATCCGAACTGGAAGCCGGAGAGGCGAAGATAGCTGAGCGAAATGCCGCACTGGCAAAGCTCACGACCGACGCTGAACAGGCCGGTCGGGAACTTGAAACACTAACGAAACAGAAGGAAGGACTCGCTGCAGAGTTCAAAGAGCTCAAAGCCCAGCTCGAAACAGCCCGTGGAGAACTCAAATCTGTTGGCGAAAGCAAAGCCAGCCTTCAGGCGCTTAATGAAGAGCGCGCATCTCAGGAGCGCGCGCTTCGTGACTTGCTTGAGCAGCGTGAGGCAATTGAGTCAAACCGTGCCGAGCTGCAAAACAGCCTGGCGGGACTACGCCGCGAGGCCGACGAGATCAGCGCACAGCGGGATGCGCAGAAAGACGAAGTGACCGGGCTGCAGGCGCAATTCGCCACGCTGCAGGGGAACTTGAAGAGCACTGAAACACGCCTGGCGGATGCCACAAGCCTGCTCGAGAGTGTGGAAGCCGACGCCGAGGCCAAGAAGCAGGCTCTCGCAACGGTGGTGGAGTCACTCGATAACAAGCGCAAAGAGCTGATCGATGTCGAAACAAAGCTGGGTGAAGTTGCGGACGCCGAAGTGCGCCTGCGCGCCATTCAGAAAACCGCTGACGAAGCCGCAGAGAAGCTCGCCGCCAATCAAAAGGCTGCGGACGCGATTGAGGCTGACCGCTTCAACAAGGAGGCCGAGGTCTCTTTTCTGGAGCAACGCCACAGTGAACTTAAGCACATCTTTTTGAAGCTTCAGACCGCGAACCAGCACTACACCGACCGGAAAGCACAGCTCGACGGAATCCTCAAGAAAGTCACCCTCGCCAAGCGCGGTCAAGACGCTGAGACCCGTCTACTTGAAGCAGCAAAGCAAAAGCGCGTAGGCCATGAAGCCGAGATCGAGCGCCTGATCACCGTTCGCGAAGAGCGGGAACGTGAAGTAGCAGATGCCACCCAGCGCGCCGAGGGGCTGCGAAAAAACCTCAAGGATCTGCGCCAGGCAGTGGCCGAGGCAGAGGAAAAAGCCGAATCGCGTGACAAGCTGACAGCAGAGATCGCGGAACAGGAGAGCAAACTTGCCAAAGTGGTAAACGAACTGGCTGCATCAGAATCAACCCTGGCCTCGATCAAGAACGAATCGCATGCTCTGGACGCCGCAGTGGAAGCCGCCCGCACGGAGATCACGAAGCTTGATGCCAACGTTCGCGAGAAAACCACGGAGCTGAACGAACTCGTTGTGAAAGCAGCGCAACAGAAAGAACTGCTTAGGAACTTCGAAGCGGAGACGGCTCGTTTTGAAGAGCTCCAGCGGAAAAAAGAACAGCTTCAAAGCGATCTCAAACTACAGGAAGAGTCACGAGACAAAGCTGTCGCAGAGCGTGAACAGGAAGCTGCCACAGTTCTTCGGCTGAAAGAGGAGGTCGCTCAAATTGAAAGCGAGCTGACCGAGCTTCAAAAGAAAGCCGAGCACCAGCGTGAATTGACAGGGAACATCGAAGCCCTTGAACAGAAGGAACGCCGGATCATTGAACATCTGAAAGGCCAGGACGCCGAAATTGAGGCAAAACGGGCGGAGCGACTCGCGATTGAAAACGAAACGCGTGAACTCGAGGAGAAGAAGAACAGTCTCGCCGGGATCCGCGAACAAGTTGCTGCAGAAAAAGCACAGCTCGAAGCGACTTCGGCCAAAGGAAGTGAACTTGCCGCTAAGGTGGCGAAGCTCGATACTGCACTCGAACGCAAAGAACAGGAGATCGCGCAGCTTGAAGCAGAACTGCAAAAGCGCACGGAACGGAAAAACAACGTTGAGAGGAATCTGCAGGAAGCACTTGCGGCCTATGCGGAGAAGGAGCCCATGAAGATGGCTCTGGAACAGGAAGTCTCCAAACTTGAGGCCGACGTCCTGCGTTATCAGGACATCTCGGGTAAGCTAGCCGAAACACAGACAGCACTGGAGGCAGCCGCCTCGCAGATGGAATCGCTGACTGCCGAGATCAACGAGAAACAGTCCGCTCTCACACTGGTCAAAGAAAAACTCCAGACCACCTCCAGCGATCACCTTTCCCTGGTGGAAGCAGTTGGCGATCTGCAAACTGCTAAGAGTGAGCTTACAAAAGAAGTCGAGCAGGCTCAGAAAAACGCAACCCTGCTCAAGAGCACCCTTGCGCAGCTGGAGTCGGACTCCAAGGCACTTGAGTCCGTCACACAGCAGCTTGCGGAGACAACAAAATCGGCTGAAAGCCAGCAGCAGCGCCTGAACGAACTGAACAAAGCCGTCGACGAAGCGCAGCAGCGATTTGACCTGCAGAAGGTGGAATTCGATGCCTTCAGTGAGAAACACGCCACGCTGCAAAAGACGCTTGAGAATGTCGAATCAATGAAGCTCCGCAACGTTGGCGAACTCGAGAAGTTGACAGCCCGGCGAGAAGAGCTTGAGAAGGAACTTGAGCAGGCCCGCGAGCAGAAGAATGCCCATCAGGCAGAAATCGCTGCACACGAGTCCAAGGTCGCGAGTGCAGAAAAGATGTTCAACGCAAGCGTCCACGAACGTGAAGAGCAGCTCAAGGTCATGAGTGATCAGATTGTTGCTGCGGATGCACAGATTAAGGAAAAGGAAGCTGCACTCGCCACGCTCTCAGATGGGCTCTCCTCTGCACAAGCCGAGCTTGAGAAGACCAGATTTGCCGTTGAAAAGCAAAAGGAGCTTGCTGCCGAGGTTGAAAAGCTGACAGCTCAACGTGAAGGGTTGCTTCGAGACCTTGAGTCCGCTCAGGAACAACGGGCAGAGTGCAGAGCTGAAATCGCCGCGCAGGAGTCAAAACTCGCGAAGGCAGATGAAATGGCGTCGACCCGTGTCCGCGAACGTGAAGCCCAGCTAAAGGTGATGGCCGATCAGATTCACGCCGCAGATGCGCAGATTAATGAGAAGGAAGAAAAACTCAAAACGCTGACCAGCGAGCTTGCTGCCGCAAAAGCAGACCTTGAGAAAACGAAGACTGCGGCAGAAATTCGGAACGAATTGACCGCCGAACTCAAGGAGCTGAAGAAGAAGCGCGATCAAGCGGCCGATCTTCTCGAAGGCAAGCAGCAGGAACTGCGCGATCTCGAAGAAGCGCTCGCTCAGGCAAAAGAACGTGAGGCGAAGATCGAGAAGAAGAAGCAAGTTCTCGAGGAAGTCCGCCTGGAGCTGCGCCAAGCTGAGTCTGAGCGTGAGAAGTACGCCGCCGAGGCCAGCCAGTTCGCTTCGCTGAAGAAGAATGTCGCTGAGTCGGAGGCAATCCTGGTCAAATTGAGAGAAGCTCAGCAATCAGAGCGTCAGGCACTTGAAAAGCTTAGCGGAGAGAAACAGAAGCTCGCCGCTCAAATGCAGGCAGCCCGGGAGAAGGTGCTACGCGTTCAGGAGCTTGAAAAAGTTGAGAACGCGAAGAAGCAGAAAGTTCAGGAACTCGACAGCCGCTACCGCCAGCTTCAGGAGCTCAACCTTGGTCTGGAGGAACGCAACAGCCTCCTGAAAGACTCTTCGGATCTGAACTGGGGCACCGTTCACGTGTTCGCCAAATCTGTCATTCGTCGCATTGATGATGTCGACACTCTGATCGAGCGCACGGCGAAGTCAGGCCAGAACGTGGACGATCTGTCCAAGCTCAAGGAATCACTGGTCACCATCCTCAATGAACACGCCATCGAGGCCTACGCATTCGAGGAAGGAACCGCCATCGACCTGCCTGTCCGCAAAAAGATCAAAGTCGTGGAATCTGCGGGGCAGACGGGTGCCCCCAGAATTCTTGCAACACTTCGTCCAGGCTACGTTTGCTCAAACGGACGCCTGGGCATTCAGACTCTCCTCCGCAAAGCAGAGGTAAGAGCCAGCGAATAGGAAACAGCGGCCACATCAACCGCCTCAACAGCACAAAAGAGCGGACTGCAATGTCCGCTCTTTTTGCGTTGGGTCTATTCTGGTGGTTTCCCCGAGGAATTTGAATCGAACCGTGCGCGAGCACCACTGCTGCTGCCAGGGTGGATCACGAATACTTAAAGCGGATTGAAGAACCTCAATAGTCGCCCCATTTTGACGAGCTGACATTCCAGTCCTCGGCGAGGCGGGAATCGAAGTCCGCCAGAAAGGAGGATGGATCCTCAAAGGATCCACCGCCGCGAGGAGAAATTTGTGGGAATGTAAGGTAAAGCTGGTCCTCTGCTCTGGTGATCGCCACGTAGAACAACCGCCGCTCTTCTTCGAGTGCGTCTACCCCACCCTCTTCGATAGCCCGATAGTTGGGAAAGGCACCTTCGGTCAGACCTATAAGAAACACCACCTTCCACTCCAGGCCTTTCGCCTGATGCACGGTGGATAGCAGAATGGCGTCCTCGTCATTGTCACTCTTTGCTTTTTGCTTCTCGTCATCGGTACTGGCATTGGTGCCATCGGCTGATGACAACAGTGACAGATCGCTCAGGAAATGCTCCAGCGATTCGAACTCTTCGGCAAAGTCGACGAAGCGGTCGATGTCCTGGATGCGCGCGTCCGCGTTGTCAAAATTGGCGTAAGCGTACTCACGATAAAAGCCTTCAAGAACCGAGGTAATCATCGACTGCGGAGCGACGGCCCCCTTGGCATCGACGAACTCATCCAGCACGTAGGCCAGCTGCTTCCAGTCCGACAGGGCTTTGGGTGGCACCTTGAGATTTAGAAGCGTCTTGGAAAAATTGGCTGGTGTTTCTCCTGACTGCCCGGCAGCAGATGCCTTCCAGCTGGCGAACAGCTTGTTTGCCGACACTGGCCCGATGCCCGGGAGAAGGCCGACCATTCGATCAAAAGCCGATTCATCGTGCGTATTGTGCGCGAACCTCAGGCACGCGAGAATATCCTTAATATGGGCCTGCTCGAAGAAGCGTACGCCGCTGACCACCTGATGCGGAATCCCCTCACGCACCAGTTGCTGTTGCAGTTCCATCGAATGAAAGTGCGATCGATAGAGGATGGCGATATCCTTCAAGTCGAGCCCTTCCACATCGTTGAGTTCCCGCACACGCTGGGTGATGAAGCTTGCCTGGGCTCGCGGGTTGTCCAGCTCAACCCGGGCAGGCAGCAGGCCAAGACTCTCGCGGTCGGCAGCCAATTCCTTGCGGAACTGCCGCTTGTTCTTTTCGATCACCTGATTGGCGATGGCCAGGATTTCTGGAACACTGCGGTAATTGGTTTCGATCTTGAAGACTCTGGCGTCTTTATGAGTCTTCGGAAATGACAGAATCGACTCGAAGTCCGCGCCCCGCCACGAGTAGATGGATTGCGCATCATCGCCGACCACCATGATATTGCCATGCTCACCAGTGAAGACATCGATCAACTGACTCTGCACCGTATTGGTGTCCTGAAACTCGTCAACCAGCACAAACTGGAACTGGTGCTGATACATTTTGCGCACGCTGTCGTTCTCCAACAGCAAGTCGCGGCACTCAGTCATGAGGTCGTCAAAGTCGACACTGTTCGCCTCTCGCTTGCGGCTGTGATACAGCTTTCCAATTCGCTGGATCGCCTCAACCATCGGCTCAGTGTCAAAATGAGAATGATGCTCTGAAATGATCACGTCCACTGGCACGTCGGTATTCGCAGCAAGACTGAGCATGCTCAGGATCACCTGTGGCTTCGGAAATTTCCCCCGGAACCCCTGCTCCTCCAGCCACTGGTCAATCTTTGCCTCCTTGATGATTTTACCGATCAACGACTTCTGATCATCGCTGTCGAGAATCGTATAGCTGCGCGAAAATCCCCTCAGATCCGCATGCCGCCGGAGGATGCGGTTACAAATCGAGTGAAAGGTTCCCCCCCACAGTCCGGTCGTGCACCCGGGAAGCAATTTTTCCACCCGTTGCTTCATCTCATTTGCTGCCTTGTTGGTGAATGTCAGCAGGAGGATGTTTCCCGGAGAAATGTCATTCTCCAGAAGGTAGGCAACGCGGTAAGTAAGTGTTCGTGTTTTTCCCGACCCCGCGCCAGCGATGACCAGCGCCTTCCCAGGAGGAGATGTGACCGCCGCATATTGCTGCGGATTGAGCTCAGCTTTGAAATCAATTTTGGGGCCGTCCGTGTTCTTTGGACGGAGCTGGTATTCACGCGCCATTCGGATTAGGAATTGTCTGAATCCCGCTTGGCCGCGAACTCGGTGAAGTCGATCCAGTCCTTTTTGACCACTGAACTCAGCACATAGAGGCCGAGAACATTCGGCACTGCCATGGCAAAAATCATGGCATCAGAGAAATCGAGCACCTTACTCAAAGGCAGTACTGCGCCTGCCACGATAAAGAAACAGAAGATAAGCTTATAGGTCACTTCCATAGCCTTGCTTCGTCCGAACAGATACGCCCAGGCCTGCTGCCCGTAGTAAGACCATGAGATCATTGTGGAAAACGCGAACAGCACCACAGCGATAGACATGACATACGAAAAATGTGTAATCACAGTATCGAATGCCACTGCAGTGACCGGAGTCCCTTTCAGCTCCTTAATACCTTGCTGCCACTGCCAGCTATCTTTCTCGTCCTTCTCTTTCCAAATCCATCCCTTTGCGTCACCATCGAATTCACTCACTTCCGTCCAAAGCTGCGAGCCGATTTCGCTGTCTGTGGTGAATGTCGTCGCAAGCTTGGCACCCGGAGGGAACGAGCCGACCGCCGGACCTCCGGCAGCAGCACTGAACTCAATCGGGGCATCTCCCACTTGGGCCCTGATTTTGTAGCTGTCCGTGATGACCAGTACCAGAGCGGTCATCGTGCAGATCACGACCGTATCGACGAAGGGCTCCAATAAAGCTACGACCCCCTCACTGGCAGGCTTTTTTGTCTTCACCGCCGAGTGAGCGATCGGCGCGGATCCGATGCCCGCTTCATTGGAAAATGACGCACGTTTGATTCCCTGAATCATGACGCCCAGGATGCCTCCCCCGACGGCAATCGGACGAAAGGCTTCGGAAAAAATATGGCCGAACGCTGCGGGAACGTGGCCAATGTTGGCAATGATCACCAGGAGAGCCCCCAAAACGTAAATTCCGCACATCAACGGAACCAGCTTCGAGGTCACTCTCGCGATTCCTTTGATTCCGCCAATAATGACTAGCCCGACAAGAACGGCAACGATGACACCGAACACGAGCTTCATGGTCTGCTGCTCGACTTTGCCATGAATCCCAAACGTGTCAGCGATCAGCGCGCCCGCTTGATTCACCTGATACATGTTCCCTCCCCCGAAAGATCCTCCGATACACATCACGGCAAAGAACCCAGCAAGCACGGCGCCAATCGTGCCCATCCCCTTTTCAGCAAATCCTTTCTTCAGATAATGCATCGGCCCGCCGTAAACAGTGCCGTTTTCGTCGATACTCCGGTAATGAACACCCAGAGTACACTCTGCAAATTTTGCCGACATCCCGAGGAACCCGACAATGACCATCCAAACCGTAGCCCCCGGGCCACCAATGGCGACCGCTACGGCAACGCCAGCAATATTTCCCAACCCTACCGTCGCAGAAAGCGCGGCCGTGAGAGCCTGAAAGTGTGTGATCTCTCCAGGATCATCCGCTTCATCGTATTTGCCCCGGACGGTGCGCAGCGCCAGGCCGAATGATCGCAGATTCACAAACTTAAAGTACAAAGTCATGATCAATGCAGCCAGAGCCAGCCAACCCAAAACCCAGGGAGCTTTCACGTCGGTACCTGGAATCGGAACTTCGTAGAATACGATGGTTACAACACGATCAGTGAACACCCCTACTGTGCCTTCGATGCCCTGAGCGACTCTCTCACTGATCGTCGTTTCTTCGACGGAAGGAGGTGCCTCCTGCGCGAAAAGCCCTTGTGGGAGCATAAAGAGCAGCAGGGCAAGGGTGGTAACGAGAAGTCTCAGGTTGGGATGGGAAGCACTCATGGGCAAGGTGGTATCAGGCACTCGGGAACAATGCAACATTCTGAACTGGGAATTATGCGGAATTAGAAAATGGAGATCTTCCCCATCCGCTCAAATGAAGTAACCGGAATTTGTGCCAACCTGCTGCACATTTTGCTCCAAAATCCACATTCACCCGATTCCCTCCCCATCCCCTTGCAAAACCAGATCGTAGCTGTTAAATGACCTCGCAATATGCCAGCGTTTCTTTCTGCACTCACGCGCTTCTGTTTATCGTCGATCGGGAAAAAGATTCTCGTAGCCCTTTCGGGTGCCGCGATGATGGGGTTTTTGATCGGCCACCTCTCGGGCAATTTGCTCGCTTACGGTGGCCCAGATGCGATCAATTCTTACGCCGAATGGCTGCATAGCCTCGGGAAACTGCTCTGGATTGCCAGACTGGGACTGATCGGCGCGGTGGTCGTGCACATTGTTTTCACGATCCTGCTGGTGATCGAAAACCGGATGGCCCGCGATCAAGCTTACGCCTATCCAGCAACGGTCGGTGCCAGCAAGGCGTCGCGGACGATGATTTACTCAGGTGCTGTAATTCTGGCATTCCTTCTGTTCCACCTCAGCCACTTCACCGTGACCATCTTCAATGAGTTCGGCACCGACAAGTATCTCGACGCAGAGGGACGGCGCGATGTTTACCGGATGCTCAAGGACGGATTCGGCGTCCCATGGGTATCGTTCTTTTACATTTTAGCAGTAGGGCTCCTCTGCATGCACCTCAGCCACGGCTTTGCCAGCGTGTTTCAGACCCTTGGCCTCAGTTCGAACCGGTTCCGTCCGGTGGTCGAGACTGGCGGATACATCTTTAGCATCGTTCTTTTCATAGGCTATGCCTCAATACCGGTCGCCTTCTGGTTCGGCATTTTAAATTAGTAGTCGTCCCTTTTTACCCAGCACTTTCACCTCTTTCATCATGCCAAGCACGATTGCGAAACCCAGAGTAAGCGTCACCGCCGAAGCTGATCCAGGCGCGAATCCAGGCCGCGACACCGTCGCCCGCCAAAACGACACGCCGGATGCCAAAATCCCTGACGGCCCGATCCAGGACAAGTGGACGAAGCACAAGATGGATTCGAAGCTGATCAACCCGAACAACAAGCGGAAATACAATATCATCATCGTTGGATCAGGCCTAGCCGGGGCTGCGGCTTCTGCAACGCTTTCGGAACTCGGCTACAATGTGCAGTGCTTCTGCTACCAGGACAGCCCGCGCCGCGCCCACAGTATCGCGGCACAGGGTGGCATCAATGCCGCTAAGAACTACCAGAATGATGGAGACAGCGTCTACCGTTTGTTCTACGACACTGTCAAAGGCGGCGACTTCCGCTCGCGCGAAGCCAATGTCTACCGTCTCGCAGAAGTCAGCGCCAATATCATCGACCAATGCGTGGCACAGGGCGTTCCGTTCGCTCGCGAATATGGTGGCCTGTTAGGGAATCGCTCTTTTGGTGGCGCTCAAGTGTCGCGCACCTTCTACGCTCGCGGACAAACCGGCCAACAGCTGCTTCTCGGTGCCTATTCGGCACTGTCGAAGGAAATCGCCCGAGGCGGGGTGAAAATGTACACCCGCACTGAGATGCTCGACGTTGTCATTGTCAACGGACACGCCAAGGGCATCGTCGTTCGCGATATGGTAACCGGAAAAATCAGCAGTCATGCTGCGGATTGCGTCATCCTCGCCACCGGAGGCTACGGCAATGTTTTCTATCTTTCCACCAATGCCATGGGCTGCAACGTCACAGCGAACTGGCGGGCACACAAGCGCGGCGCATATTTCTCGAATCCCTGCTACACGCAGATCCA